>CAJYQM010000188.1 GCA_913777025.1 uncultured Massilia sp.
CTTCGGTTTTTCGAAGTCGCCGGTCATGTCGAGGAGGGCCGCGCAGGCTTCGTCGCGCGCGGCCGTTTCCGCACCCGGCGCGTAGTAACCGTGCGGCTTCTGGTGCGAGGCGATCTGCGCGCTCGCGCCGAGGTCGAGCACGAGGTCGAAGCGCTCCTGCTGCGGCGCCCTGCCCGGCGCCTGCCAGGTCGCGTGGAAGGCGCCGAGCCAGCCGCTCAGCACCAGGCCGCCGACGCGGGTGACCGGGTACAGGCGCAGGCCGGGCGTGTCGCCCGTGTCGGGGTCCGTCAACAGCACGGTCACGGGCAGCTGGGCGGCCAGGCGATCGGCCAGGGGCAAGGCGTCGGCGGCAGGGCCGATGACGAGCGTCTTGCCGGCCGAGCGGTAGCCGACGCTGTCCAGCGCCTCGGGTGCGGCGATCGCGTCCAGTGCATTGACGCCGGCGACCTTCGCCAGGGCGTCGCGACGCTCCTGTTCGGGGTCGGCGCCCTGGCCTTCGGTAAAGCGGATATTCATCGTGTCTCGGGTTCAGGTGTGGTTATTGTAGGCGTCGGTACTTCGGTGCTGCCGGTGCCGGCGGCGTCTTGCGGTATCTTTGTGTGCGTCACATCGGTGTGCAACACATCGGTGTGCGGCGTGCCCGGCGGCGTTTCGAGGGCAGCCTGTCCGTCTTCGCCGACCACGCGCTGGAAGAAGCTGTTCGCATGCTTGAGCTGGTCCAGCATCCCCGCGGGCATCGGGCTGGGCTTGTTGTAGTCGTCGATGTAGATGTCGAGCCGGTCCATCACGTTGAAGTGCGGGTCCGCGAACAGCTTCTTGAGCGCGCTGCGGCGCACGGCCTGGTCGACGCCGCGCGCGACAAAGGCGGAGAAGTCCGAGTCGGACGTGAGCTGGGCGACATCGTCCATGGTCGGCAGGCGCGGCGCGGCCTCGGCCTCGGGGGCCGGTTCAAGACGAGCTGCCCCGGCTGGCGGCGGCGCGAAGGCAGATACCGACGGGGGGCCGGATGCGGGGCCAGATGCGGGGTCGGGCACGAGCGCGGGGGCAAGTGCCTCGACCTGCGGTTCTGAAGCAGGCTCCAGCCCGAGCTTGGTCTCGGTCTTGCGGCGCGACCAGCGTCGCAGGAAACCTTCGTCGTCGGCCATGGTCATCCGTGCTGGCGGCCGCGGCGCGGCTTGGGCTGGTAGTGCTGGCGCAGGTAGCCGGCCAGCCAGCTGTAGATATCGGCCGGCATGGTGACGCCGTCCGCGTTTTCGCCGGAATCGAACATGCGCGTGCCTTCGACGTAGCTGACCGAGGCGCGCACGGGCATCGCGCGGCCGCCTTCCATGCGCCACAGCACGAAGACCTTCGATTCGGGCGCCATCGCGTTCTCGTAATACCCTTCGTTCTCGTCCGGGTAGAGTTCGAGCTCCAGGCCCGACACCAGGTAGTAGTCGCGCTCGGGCGACTCGCTCAGCACCTGGACCGGCGGCAAATTGCCGCGGTCGGGCACGACGCCGACGGCGGACCAGGCTTCATCGGCCCAGCGGTGCTGGACGGTGCGGCGCTGCATCAGCACCGCGATCGGCATGCTTCCCATTTTCATAGTGTGACGGCTCTCATTTCTTGCTCGCGTCCGGCGAGCCCTTCTGGACCGTCGGCGCCACGCCGCGCGGTACGGCTCTGGTGGGACCGGCCTTGACATCCTCGCTCGGGGGCGCGGTGCCGAATTTCTCGCTCTTGACGATCGGATTGGCGCTCGACGCCGGCAACTGGCCCGACTGCTGGCCGCCGGCGCCGGCCGCGGTCACGATGCCGGATGCCGACGAAGAGGAGGCACTGCCTACGCCTGCCGCGGCCGGTGCGGCCCCGGACGAAGTGGAGGCACCGCCCCCGCTGGCCGCGGCAATCGCCACCGGCGGATGCACCTTCCAGCCCTGGCTGGCCGCGCGAGCACGCCAGCGCGCGCTGACCGCGTCCATCGAGGCGGCCAGGCTTTCCTTGTCCTTGGCGGCCTGCGCCGCTTCCTTTTCCTTCTTGGCGGCCGCCGCCTGCTGCTGGGCCGCGGTCGGCGGCGGTAGGGCGGCGCCGGACATGCCGGCAGCGGCCATCAACAAGGCCATCGCCGTTGCCGTGTATGGGATCTTCATGCGCTTCTCCTCATCGGCCCGGGGCGGCCTGCTGGGCGCCGGGGTCGCGGTGGGCGGCGGCCGGCTGGGCTTCCTGCGCGCCCGACTGCGACACGGGGGCCGTCGGCGCCGGGGCGTTGTTGCCGGTCTGCTGCTGGTTCACACCGGGCATGTTGGCCGCGCCGGGGTTGCTGACGCCGGAACTCGGGCCCTGGCCGGTGTCGGTGGTGGTGCCGCCGGTGCCCGCGCCCGAGGTGTTGCCGCCCGAACCGCCCGCGATGCCCGGCGTGCCGCCGGCATAGGTGGCGTCCGTCTTCGGTCCGCCGCTGGCCGCCATGACCTGGCCGCTGGTGCCGCCGCCGGCCGACACCATGCCGGGGAACTTGGTCTGGCGCTGGGCGCTGTCGCCGTGCGGCTTGCAGCCGGCCAGCAGCGCGACCGCCACGATTCCATGCATAAGGAAAATTGATGCTTTCATGGTGGCGTCCTCAATGCGCGGGACCGGGACGCGGGCGCATGCCGCCGGGCGGGGTCGAATCGGGCGGTGCGTCCGGCGGCGGGTTGTCGCTGAACTTGTCGTCCAGCGTGCCCGGAGGAACGCCGGCCTTGACTTCCTCGTACCAGACGCGGTGGTGGGCCCTGGCCCAGGTCTCGTCGACGGTGCCGTGGCGCATCGCGTGGTAGGCGCCCGGCGTGCCCCAGGTGCCGATGAAGATGTGACCCATGGCGGCGGCGATGTAGAAGGCGGCGCCGACCATGTGCAGGGTGTTGGCCACCTGCAGCAGGTAACGGGTCTGGCCGAAGCTGATGAAGTCCAGCGCCAGGCCGGTGGCCGACATGATCAAACCGAGCAGGGTCACGCCGAACCAGAACCAGGCCTTTTCGCCGGCGTTGAAGAAGCCGGCCGGCACGTGCTTGTGCTGGACCAGCCCGCCGCCCTGCTTCACCCATTGCCAGTCGATCTTGCGCACGAAGTTACGCTGCAGGAAGGTGAAGAACATCAGGATCGTGCAGACGATGAACAGCGGCCCGACGATGTTGTGCAGGTACTTGAAGACGTAGGCGACGAAGGCGAACACGTCGTGCCCGAACAGCGGGATCAGGGTCACCTTGCCGAAGGTGAGCACCAGCCCGGTGACGGCCAGGATGATGAAGGTATAGGCAGTCGCCCAGTGCACCCAGCGTTCCCAGCCGTTGAAGCGCTGGAGCTTCCTGCCGCTGTCGGGTTCGTCGGTGCGCGCCGGGCCCACCAGGCGGTAGAACACGAAGATCAGGGCCAGCACCACCGGCAGGAGAATGCCCATGGCGGTCGAGATCGGGCCGTTGCGCCAGACGCGCCAGGTGTTGCCGCCGCGCTGGACGATCACGTTGGCTTCGGTGCTGCCGTACTGGCCGAGGAAGTGGCGGTCCACGTGGACGCGGCCCGAGGACTTGTTCGCCATCGTCGGCTCGGGCACGCGCGAGTCCTGCTCGACCTGGAGCATGGTCTGCTCCTCGGCATAGGCGGGCTCGGCACGGTTGTTCGGGACGCCTGCGTGGGCTGCAGCCATGAACAACATCGTGCACAGCGTCGCACACAGCAGGGCGGTCCGGATCAGCCAGGGAATGGCACGCGTTTCGTTCACCATGTCCGTTCCTTTACGGGTTGGCCCGGTTGTATTCGTTCTGGCTCATGTTGCGGTTGGCGACCGCACCCCACCAGGCCAGCTTGTCGTTGTGAAAGCGCACCTGGTACTGGCGGTTATCCGTCTTGCCGGCGTACTGGCCCTTGACCCAGTTCGGGTGCTGGTCGACTTCCAGGCAGCCGGCAAGAAAGGCCAGTGGCGCAATCAACAGGAATAAACGCTTCATGTCGGCAGCCTCCCCGTGTCGTTCTGCGAATCCTTGAGGTTCTGGTTCGGACGCGGCGCGTCGCCGGTGGCCTTGATCTCGCCGCCGCGCTTGGGTTTGCCGTAGGC
>CAJYQM010000189.1 GCA_913777025.1 uncultured Massilia sp.
ACACGATCCGCACCGGCAGCCGCTTCCCGAACGTGCCGCGGCAAAGCGGCAGCCTGCTGCTGGTTGCCGGCGACGAGCGGGCATCGCTGGGCGGCGGCCTGAACTACGTGGGCGAACGCTACGGGGACGTGGCCGCCTCCAGCGACTTCCGCCTGCCCGCCTACACGACGGCACGCCTGCTGGCGGCCTACGCGCCGGACAAGCGCTGGCGCCTGGCCCTCAACGTCGACAACCTGTTCGACCGCCGCTATTACGCCAGTTCGTACAGCCGCCTCTGGGTCGCCCCTGGCAGCACCCGCAGCGCCACCGCCACCCTGTCCTACCGTTATTGAGGAAGCACGATGCACCCCACCCTCCAGCACCTACCCCGCGGCGGCGCGCGCATCGCCTCGATCGACGTCGCGCGCGGCATCGTCATGCTGCTCATGACCGTCGACCACGTGCGCGAAACCTTCTTCATGCAGCACCAGGTGAGCGACCCGATGGACCCGGCGGCCACCGACCCCGGCCTGTTCTTCACGCGCCTGGCCGCCCACTTCTGCGCGCCCATGTTCGTCTTCCTCACCGGCCTGTCGGCCTGGCTGTACGCCCACCCGCCGGCCGGGCCGCGCGCCGCCACCGGCTTCCTCGTCAAGCGCGGCCTGCTGCTGGTCGGCCTGGAGCTGGTCGTCGTCAACTTCGCCTGGACCGGCACGCTTTCCCCTTCCATCGTCTACCTGCAGGTGATCTGGGCCATCGGCCTGGCCATGCTCGCCCTCGCGCTGCTGCACCGCCTGCCGCTGGCGGTGCTCGGGCTGCTGGGGGCCCTGATCGTGGCCGGCCACAATGCGCTCGCTTTCGTGTCCTTCGAGCCCGGCAGCGCGGCGTCGGCAACCTGGACCATCCTCGAGCAGCGCGGCTTCCTGGCGACCGACCCGGTGCGCATCAAGGCCAGCTACCCGGTGCTGGCCTGGATCGGCGTGATCCTGCGCGGCTATGCCTGCGGCCCGCTGTATGCCCGCGGCGCGTCTCCGGCACTGCGCCGGCGCCGGCTGGTGGCCGTCGGCGTGGCCTGCCTGGCGCTGCTTGTCCTGCTGCGCATGGTTAACCTGTACGGCGAACCGCTGCCGTGGACGATGCAGGCGGACACGCTGCGCACGGCGATGTCCTTCCTGAACTTCACCAAGTACCCGCCCTCGCTCGACTTCATCCTGCTGACGCTGGGCTGCGGCCTGCTGGTGCTGGCCTGGATCGAGCGGCTCGACACGGCGGCGACCCGGGTCGCCGCCGTCTTCGGCGGCGCCCCGCTGTTCTACTACCTGCTGCACCTGTACGCGCTGCTGGCGCTGCAAAGGCTGGCCGCCGCCACGCTCGGCGTGGGGCGCGCGGACGTGGACCACGTCTGGCAGGTGTGGGCCATCGCGGTGGGGCTCGCCGCGGCCCTGTACTGGCCGACGCGGTGGTTCGGGCATTACAAGCGCAGCAGCGGCAAGGCCTGGGTGAAATACTTCTAGGCGATCCTGCGGCGCGCGCCGAAACCGGTCATCCATGGGACACTGGCCGCTCATGCAGTTGGCTATGACTTTTTTCCAGGAAAGGACAATCCCATGAAGCAGAACAGTCTACGCGTCGTCATCACCGGCGCGTCGAGCGGCATCGGCGCCGCCACGGCCATCGAATTCGCCAAACAGGGCGCCCAACTGGTGCTCGGCGCACGCGGCAAGGCGGGGCTGGAAGACATCGCCGAGCGCTGCCGGCGCGCGGGCGGCATGGCGCGCATCGACACCGTCGACGTCACCGATGCGGGCGCGGTCGCCGCGCTCGCGCAGCGAGCCCGGGACAAGCTGGGCCAGATCGATCTGTGGTTCAGCGATGTCGGCATCGGCGTGGTCGGCAAGTTCCACGAAGTGCCGATCGCCGACCACCAGCGCGTGATCGACGCCAACCTGCTCAGCCACATGAACGAGGCCCACGCCGTGGTGCCGATCTTCATGGCGCAGGGACGCGGCACCTGGGTCAACATGATCTCGGTCGGCGGCTTCGTGGCGGCGCCGTATGCGGCGGCCTACTCGGCCAGCAAGTTCGCGCTGCGCGGCTTCAGCGCGGCATTGCGCGGCGAGCTGCGCGACTACCCGGACATCCACGTCTGCGACGTCTATCCGACCTTCGTCGACACCCCGGGCTTCGCCCACGCGGGCAACTACACCGGGTCGCGCATGAAGTACCCGCCGGGCGCGCTGGCGCCGGAAACGGTGGCGCGCGCGGTCGTGCGCCTGGCGCGCCACCCGCGCGACACGACGGCGGTCGGCGCGCCGGCCTCCGTCATGAAGCTGTCCCAGTTCGCCACCCCGATCACCTCGGCCATGAAAGGTTTTCTCGACTCCTGGGCGGAGCGCGGCGACCCGACGCCGGTGACCACGGGTTCGCTGTACGCCCCGCCGCGGCGCGCCAGCGGCTTGCGCAGCGGGCAGCAGCCGGTGCAGGCATCCACCCTGGGCCTGGCGGTGGGCGCGGCGGCGCTCGGACTGGCGGTCGGCATCGGCCTGCTGGGCCGCAAATCCTGATC
>CAJYQM010000190.1 GCA_913777025.1 uncultured Massilia sp.
GATCTCGGGCATGGCGGTGGCGACCCTGCTGTTCACCTGCCTGATCTTCCTGCTGATGGGCTGGACCGGCGGCCGCTACTACGTGACCGCGCTGTCGGTCGGCGCCATCGTCTGCATCGCGGCCTCCAATGCGGGCACCACCTCGCAGGACCTCAAGACCGGCTTCCTGGTCGGCTCGACGCCGCGCCTGCAGCAGTACGCGATCCTGGCCGGCGCCCTGGCCTCGGCCCTGGTCCTGGGCCCGATCCTGTTGAAGCTGAACGATGCCGGCACCGTCTACATGCCGGCGGCCAAGGTCTCGCCGCAGCTGGCCCGGGTCAAGGTCGATGCCGCCCGCCTGCCCGACAGCGCCCGGCTGCAGGGTCCGCAGGCCGAGGCCGACCAGGGCAGCTACAAGGTCTGGCACAAGACCGATGCCGTGAACGGCCCGGCCGGCAAGTACCTGGTGCGCGACGACGGTTCGGTGGCCTACCTGGTCGACCCGGGCATCAACGGCCAGTACCACACCCGGCCCGACGGTTCGGAAGTCAAGAAATACGATGCGCCCAAGGCCGTGCTGATGTCCTACATCATCAAGGGCATCCTCGACCAGCAGCTGCCCTGGACACTGGTGGTGTTCGGCGTGATGATCGCCGTGGTGCTGGAAATGGCCGGGGTGAATGCGCTGTCGTTCGCGGTGGGCGTCTACCTGCCGCTGGTGTCGACGCTGCCGATCGCGATCGGCGGGGTGATCCGCTGGATGGTCGACCGCCGCAACAACACGCTGCCGCAGTACAAGGACCTGGACCAGGAAGCGATGCAGGCCGCGGGCGACCGCAGCTCGGGCACGCTGCTGGCCTCGGGCTACATCGCCGGCGGCGCGCTGGCGGGCATCATCATCGCGATCACGGCGGGGGTGTTGACCGACTTCGATGCCGCGATGACCAATTGGGCGAAAGCCGCGAACCCGTTCTTCGAAGGGGTGAATGCGGACCTGCTGTCGATCGTTCCGTATGCGGCGATCTGCGTGCTGCTGTATTGGGTGGGCAGGGAGAAGGCCAGGCGCTAGGCGCTCCGGGCAAACGGGTTCAAAACGCCGCCCCCGCCTCGCGTGGGCGGCGTTTTCGTCTTGATATCTCAGATGTACGCCAGGTCGTGCTGGCGGATCGTGTCGTCGATCCAGTCCTCCACATGCCCGAAGCGGTACCCAAGTCCCTTCGCGCGCGAGGTATCCAGCTCCATCGGCCCCGGCAGGTCGAAGGGCGACAGCCGTCCCGGTGCGGCACCGGGGGCTGCACGACGCAGCGCTACCCGTGTATCCAGCACCTCGCCCACGCGCCGGTACAGCTGCGCCGCCGACAGGCCGCCGTCGCTGGCCGCATTCACCGCCCCGGTGAACGACTGCATCCCCGTCCAGAACAGGAAATCGGCCGCCGCGTGCGGGTCGATGAAGGAAAGTCGCCCACCCTCGTGCGTATGGTCCAGCGTGGCGCCGCGGCGCGCCAGGTCGACGTAGTGGGCCAGGCGGCCGGTGAAATCCTCCGGGCCGCCCAGCACGTGCGCGAGGCGCACCGTGGCCAGCGGCAGCGAGCCGTCGCGCACCAGGTAGGCCTCGGCCTGCAGCTTGCCGGCGACGTAGCATTCGGTGGCGCGCGCCGGCTCGTGCCAGGGATAGGCGGTGTCGATCGGCAGCGCTTCGACGGCCAGGTCGTCTTCCCGCAGCGGCTGCGCATGCGCGTAGCCGAGGACGCGGTAGGCGTCGATGGTCGAGGTCAGCACGTAGCGCCCCGCCTTGCCGGCCAGCGCGCGCACGGCGATGGCCGCATCGAGCGGGCTGTAGCACATATGGTCGAACACGATGTCGAAGGGCGCGCGGTCGGCGAATGCCTTGCGCATCGCCAGTTCGTTGCGGCGGTCGACGCGCACGCGATCGACGCGCTCGCCGAAGGGATCCGGCGCATAGCCGCGGGTGGCGATGGTGACGCGATGGCCCGCCCGCATCAGGCGCTGGACCAGGAGCTTGCCGATGAAACGGGTACCGCCGATCACCAGGACATTTTTGGACATAAGTTTTCCTTAGGCATGACACTGCATGGTGAATCGGCTATATTTTCCATTCACGTTGGCAATTCTTCAAACAAGAAAAATAAGGGCCATGAATAAGAAATACTTATGCATTGACGCGTCGGCAGGGCGCGCATGAAGCCGCTGCGCAGCTTGTCGGGCCTGATCGACTTCGAATGCGCGGCGCGCTGGGGCAGCTTCAAGCTGGCCGCGCGCGAGCTGCACAAGACCCCGGCCGCGGTCAGCCTGCAGGTCAAGCACCTGGAGGATGCGGTCGGCTTCGCGCTGTTCGTGCGCCACCCGCGCCATATCGCCCTGACCGCCAAGGGCCAGGAGCTGGCGGTCGCGGTCGGGCGTACCCTGGGCGACCTGCGCGCCAAGGTCGCGGCCCTGCAGCGCGGCGACGAGGAAGCGGTGCTGCGCATCTCGACCACGCATTCGTTCGCGATCAAGTGGCTGGTGCCGCGCATGCCCAGGTTCACCAAGCTGTATCCGGAGCTTGACCTGCGCATCGATTCGAACGACGTCCCGGTCGACCTCGAGATGGATGCCGTCGACGTGGCGATCCGCTACGGTCCGGTCAAGGACGGCGATCCGGCGCTGCTGTTCCGCGAACGCCTGGTGCCGGTCTACAGTCCCAGCCTGCTGGCCGACGGCCAAGCCGGGTTGACGCTGGCGGACCTGGCGCGCTTCCCGCTGCTGTGCGAACGCAGCCCGGAAGGCTGGCTGCAGCTGCTCAATGAAAACCGCGCGCTGAAGGGCGACTACGATTTCTCGCGCACCTACACCCACTGGGGCGTGCTGGCCCAGGCCGCGGTGGCCGGGCAGGGCATCGCGCTGGTGCCCTACGGGATCGCCTTCCAGGATATCCGGGCCGGCACGCTGCGGGTGATTGCCTGCCGCAGCGCGCCTTACCACTCCGGTTACCGCTTCCTGACCACGCCGGACAAGGAAGCGATGCCCAAGGTGCAGCAGTTCCGCGCCTGGATCGAGGCCGAGATGGACGACATGCGGCGCGCGCTGGGGGGCGGCGCCTGAGGCGCCGGCTCAGTCCCCGGCCAGGCCGCACCAGGCCTCCAGCGCGCCGCGTGCCAGCGGACGGCTGAAGTAATACCCTTGCCCCAGCTGGCAGCCGCGCCCGCGCAGGTAGTCGAGGTCCTCGCGGGTCTCGATGCCTTCCGCCACCAGTTCCAGGTCCAGGCTGCGCGCCAGCGCGATGACGGCGTCGATCACGGCGCGGCTGGCATGGTCGGTGCCGATGCGGCGCACGAAGGACTGGTCGATTTTCACCTTGTCCAGCGGGAGGATGGACAGGGCGGAGAGGCTCGAGTAACCGGTGCCGAAATCGTCGAGCGCGATGCGCACGCCCAGCGCCTTGACCTGGCGCAGGATGTCGACCGCCTCGTCCAGGTCTTCCATGATGGCGGTTTCGGTCAGCTCGATGACCAGGTGGGCCGGATCGATGCCGGAGGTGGCGATCAGCGTGCGGATGCGCTCGCTGAAGCCGGGGCGCCGGAACTGCAGGGCCGAGACGTTGATGGAGACGTCCA
>CAJYQM010000191.1 GCA_913777025.1 uncultured Massilia sp.
ACTCACCCGTTCGCCACTCGCCGCCAGGTTGCCCCGCGCTGCCGTTCGACTTGCATGTGTAAAGCATGCCGCCAGCGTTCAATCTGAGCCAGGATCAAACTCTTCAGTTTAATCTCTGTTTGTCGGATCTTTCGATCCGAAATCGATCCACTGGATCGATTTCGCTCACTCAAAATACTGACCGTCACTTCATTGCTGAAGCAACGTTATACTTTTTGTGAACATTTGATAATTTAAGTAATCGGCTGAACATGTCAGCCGGCACCTTCATCAAACGCCCACACTTATCGACTGTTGATTGTTAAAGAACCGTGTTCTGTACTGCCTTGCTGCATCGTGCGAATCGTTTTGTTCGTCAGCAGCAGAGAAGTGAGATTATGCAGTGTTTCGCTTAACTCGTCAACCCCCTCTTTTTCTGCCGCGCATCCCGTCTGGTCAACCAGACAAGCTTAACTTGTTGATTCAGTTAAACTTTTCGTGCGCTACAGAAGCAGGACGCGAACTATAGCAAAGCCCAACCGGGTCCGCAAGACCTATCGCCATGCTATCTTTATCGGGTTTATCAACCTCACAACACGACTTCGCATGCGCCTGCCTCATATTGTTTCGACCGCGAATCCCGCCCTCGCCGCCCAACTCGACAACGCCATCAACAACAAGACCAAGCCGCTCGGCAGCCTGGGCACGCTGGAGCGTCTGGCGAAACAGATTGGACTGATCCATGGCCGTGTCGACGTGTCGATCGACCGGCCCGCCATCCTGGTCTTCGCGGGTGACCATGGCGTCGTCGCGGAAGGCGTATCTGCCTATCCGCAGGACGTCACCTGGCAGATGGTCGAGAACTTCCTGGCCGAAGGTGCCGCAATCAATGTCTTTGCGCGCCAGAACGGCTGCGCCCTTCACGTGGTCGATGCCGGCGTCAACCACGACTTCGGCACCCGCCCCGGTCTGATCGACCGCAAGGTCGCCCGCGGCACCCGCAACTTCGCCGTCGAAGCGGCGATGACCGCCCAGCAATGCGCCACCGCGATGGAACACGGCGCCGCCCTCGTCGCCGACCTGCCCGGCAACGTGGTCGGCTTCGGCGAGATGGGTATCGGTAACACGACCGCCGCCGCGGCCCTGATGCACAAGCTCACCGGCATCCCGGTGGCGGATTGCGTCGGCGCAGGCACCGGCCTCTCGCACGAAGGCATCCTGAACAAGCAGCGCGTCATCGAAGCGGCTGTGCAGAAACATGCGGAGGCGACCGAGCCGCTCGACTTGCTGGCCACCTTCGGCGGTTTCGAGATCGCGATGATGACGGGCGCCATGCTGAAAGCGGCGCAGCTGCGCAAGGTCGTGCTGATCGACGGCTTCATCGTCACCAGCGCCTTGCTGGTGGCGGCGCGCATCGCCCCGGCTATCCTGGACTACTGCGTGTTCGCCCACTGCTCCGATGAAAACGGCCACCGTCGCATGCTCGAAGCCTTGAATGCGCAGCCGCTGCTGCAGCTCGGCCTGCGCTTGGGCGAAGGCACAGGCGCCGCGCTCGCGCTGCCGCTGCTGCATGCCAGCGCCAATTTCCTGAACCAAATGGCGACCTTCGCCTCGGCCAGCGTCAGCGAAAAATCGACCGACGCATAACATGCATCAGCTCCGCCTCTTCTTCATCGCCCTGCAATTCTTCACGCGCCTGCCGATCCCGGCCTGGGTCGGCTTCGAGGCGAGCTGGCTGCAGCACGCCTCTCGCTACTTTCCGCTGGTCGGCTGCGTGGTGGCGGCAATCGCAGCCGCTGTCTACTACGCGGCCGCGCTGGTGCTGCCGGCGCCGGTCGCGGCCGTGTTGTCCACCGCGGCCTCGATCTATGTCACCGGCGCCTTCCACGAAGATGGTTTCGCCGACACCTGCGATGGCCTCGGTGGCGGGATGACGCGCGAGCGCGTACTGGAGATCATGAAGGATTCGCGCGTCGGTGCCTACGGTGCGATCGGCATCGTGTGCATGCTGGCGGCCAAGCTCGCGGCCCTGGCCACGCTGCCGCCACGCGTCGCGGCCGCCGCCCTGTTCCTGGCGCACCCGCTGTCGCGCCTCGCCGCCACCTCGCTGATCTGGAAGCTAGAGTATGTGCGCGGCGAAGGCAAGGCCAAGCCTTTGGCCCAGCAGATGACGACGGGCGAGTTCGCGATCGCCAGCGTCACGGCGCTGATCCCGGCCCTGCTGCTGCTAAGCGCGGGAGACATCGCCATCGACGCCTTCCTCGCCAGCCTGCTGACCGCGATCCTGGCCGCCTTCTGGCTCGGCCACAAATTCCTGCGCCGCCTCGGCGGCTACACCGGCGATTGCCTCGGCGCCGTGCAGCAAGTAGCCGAAGCCCTCATCTATATAGCTGTGCTGGCCACGCTCGGCCATGGCGCCTGGGCCGCCGCGTGAAGCTGCACCTGGTCCGCCATCCCCAGCCTGTGGTCGCCCCTGGCCTGTGCTATGGCGCCACCGACGTGGACGTCGACCAACATGAACTGGACTGCGTCCACGCCGCCTTGAAGGCCAAGGGATTGCCCGGACGGCTGCCGGTCTATACAAGTCCCCTGCAACGTTGCGTCCAGCTGGCCCGGCGCCTGACCGGCGACAAGATGCACATCGATACGCGCCTGGCCGAAATGGATTTCGGCGCCTGGGAGATGCGCGCCTGGTCCGGCATCCCGCGCGAGGACGTCGACGCCTGGGCCGCCGACCTGCTGCACTACCGTCCCGGCGGCGCGGAGAACGTGATCGACGTGGCGCGCCGCGTGGCCGGCTTCGTCGACACGCTGCGCGACAAACACGTCGATGAAGCCCTGGTCATCTGCCACGCCGGCACCATCCGCCTGCTGGCATCGATGCAAGCGGGCCTGAGCCTGGCGCAGGCTGCGCTGGACGCCGCCGCAAAACCACACCGCATCGGCTACGGTGACATCCTGATACTGGACATCTGACAAAGCCGGCAAGCGGCCCGTATAATGGCACCGTTTTGGTGCTCGCGCCCGTCCTCTCGGGCGCAGTTAAACGGGAAACACGAAACGTGTGCTGCCCCCGCAACGGTAAGCAAGTGCTGCCTCGGCATCCGCCGACATGCAGCAACCGTCCTTGAAGACCACTGTGCATCGCATGGGAAGGTCGGACGGCCACACTTGCCAGCCCGGATACCGGCCAAAAGGTGGATGCGCGACGGCTCGCCGTTGCGCGTCTGTTCAATCTGGCCGGCGGGGACGCCGGCTGGTTGTCCGGCAAAGAAATCGTTCATGTCCTTTCCTGTTTCACGGCGGGTGCGCGCGCATTCGCTCGCATCCATGCTTGCCCTCGGCGCTTCCTGCGCCCATGCGGACGCCATTCCCGACACCGTCGTCGTCACCGCCACCCGCACGCCCCAGCGCGCCGACCAGCTGATCGCCGACACCACCGTCATCGACAGCGACGAGATCGCGCGTGCAGGCGCCGGCTCGGTTGCCGACCTGCTGGCGCGCCGGCGCGGCATCGAGATCACGCGCAATGGCGGACCGGGCACGAACACCGGCGTCTTCCTGCGCGGCGCCAACAGCAACCAGGTCGTGGTGCTGATCGACGGCGTGCGCATCGGTTCCTCGACCACCGGCGCGGCCAGCTGGAATGCGATCCCGCTGTCGGCCATCGACCACATCGAAGTCGTCTACGGTCCGCTGAGCACCCTGTACGGTGCCGATGCGATCGGCGGCGTGGTCCAGATCTTCACGAAGAAGAGCGAGGGCGGCCCGCATCTGGGCGCCGGCATCGGCGCCGGCACCTACGCCACGAAGCAGATCGATGCCGCGATCCACGGTGCGAGCGGCGGCGAGCACGCCGTCAGCTACACGCTGGGCGCGCAACGCGAAGCCTCCGATGGCTTCTCGGCCACCCGTCCCGGCTCGTCCAGCTACAACCCGGACGACGACGGTTACCGCCGCACCAGCGCCAATGGCCGCCTGGCCGTGCGCCTGGCCGACGGCATTGACGCGGGCGTCCAGTTCCTGAAAAGCCGCCTGCGCGCCCAGTACGACTACAGCGCGTCCAGTTTCGACGCCCGCAACATCCAGGACATCGACAGTTACGCCGCCTTCCTGAACGACCGCATCCTGCCCAACTGGCGCAGCAGCTTCCAGTGGGCGCGCTCGAACGACAAACTGGGCAGCTTCACGAGCGCCGCGGCCTTGGGCACCAGCCAGATCGACACGCGCCAGGATGAAGCGACCTGGCAGAACACGATCGGCATCGGAGACGATACCCTGCAGCTGCTGTTCGGCCATCGCAAGGAAACCGTGCGGTCCACGTCTGGCACGTCGACCACACCGAGCCCGCTCAACCGCAGCCGCGGCACCAACTCGGTCGCCGCCTCCTACGGCATGAAGCGCGGCAGCCACCTGCTCGACCTCGGCGCCCGCAACGACCATTCCGTCTACGGCTCGAAAACCACTGGCACGGCCGGCTACGGCTACGCCTTCAACAAGGACCTGCGCGCCACCGCCAGCATCGGCACCAGCTTCCGCGCGCCCACCTACAACGAGCTGTACTACCCGAACTACGGCCTGGCCGACAACAAACCGGAACAGGGCCGCAATGCGGAAGCAGGCCTGCGCTACGACATCGCCGGCGTCGAGCTGCAGGCGAATTACTACCGCAACCGCCTGACGAACCTGATCGTCAGCGTGAATCCCTGCCCCGGCCGCACCGGCAGCTGCGCCTACAACGTCAACCATGCGCTGCTCGAAGGCTTGACGATGTCCGCCGCCACACGATTCAAGGACATCGACCTGCGCGCCAGCGCGGACCTGCAGGATCCGCGCGACGAGACCACCGGCAAGCAGCTGGCGCGCCGTGCACGCCGCCACGCCGCCATGTCCGCCGCCTACACGGCCGGCCCGCTGGAAAGCGGCATCGAGTTGCAGGCATCCGGCCAGCGCTTCGACGACGCGGCCAACGCCAACCGCCTGAAGGGCTACGGCCTGCTGAACCTGTACACTAGCTGGCGTTTCACGCCCGACTGGTCGCTGCTGGTCCGCCTCGACAACGCGGCCGACAAGCGCTACGAACTGGCGCGCAATTACGGCACCGCCGGGCGCAGCTTGTTCGCGGCGCTGCGCTACGGGCTCCGTTAATCCATCGTCAAGCACATGCACCCTGCCCACCGTCCGCTGCGCCAACGCGCGTCCCTGATCATCGGCCTCCTGCTGCTCGCCGCCGTCGCCAGCCTGGTGGTGGCCGGCATGACCGGGTCGATCGCGGTCGCCCTGTCCGAGCTGCCGGACGCGCTGGGCCAGGTACTGCGCGGCCAGCCCGATTCGCTGGCGGCCTCGCTCCTGGAACTGCGGGCCGGACGCGCGCTGACCGCCTTCGTCACCGGCGGCGCGCTCACCCTGGCCGGGGTCATGATGCAGGCGCTGCTGCGCAACCCGCTGGCCGACCCCTATATATTAGGCATCTCGTCCGGCGCCTCGGTCGGCGCCCTGCTCGCGCTGCTGCTGATGTGCGCATCGACCACGGTCGACGCGGCGGCGCTGGCCGGCGCGGTGGCCGTATCGATGCTGCTGTATCTGTTCGCCCGGCGCGACATGCGCGGCGGCGCGGCGGCGGAAGGCGGCGCCTCGACGCTGCTGCTGACCGGCGTGATCCTGTCCTCCGCCTGCATCGCGCTGGTGACCCTGATGCTGTCGATCGCGCCCGAAGGCCGGCTGCGCAGCATGGTGTTCTGGATGATCGGCGATCTGGCCGGCGCGCCGCTGCGGCCGCTGCCCTGGATCGTGCTCGCCGCATCCCTGGTCTACGCATTGCGCAGCGCCCGCGCGATGAACGTGGTGGCCCTGCATGCGGATGCCGCCGGCACGCTGGGCATCCGCGTCGGCGCGCTGCGCAAGGGCCTGTTCTTCGTGTCGGGCCTGTTGACCGCGAGCGCCGTCACCAGCGCCGGCTCGATCGGCTTCGTCGGCCTGATCATTCCACACGCCTGCCGCTTCGCCTTCGGCCCCGACCACCGCGTGCTGATCCCGGCCGCGGTGCTGGGCGGCGGCAGCTTCCTGGTCCTGTGCGATACGCTGGCGCGCACCGTGCTGGCGCCGACCCAGCTGCCGGTGGGTGCGATCACGGCCCTGATCGGCGCGCCGGTCTTCCTCTACCAACTGCACCAACTGCGCAAATGAGCATCCGCACCCGACAACTTGAGCTGCGCGCTGGAGGCCGCACCCTGGTGCAGGACCTCGACTGGCAGGTCGGCGACGGCGAATGCTGGAGCATCATCGGCCGCAACGGCGCCGGCAAGAGCACCCTGATGCGCACCCTGGCCGGCCTGCGCGCGCCGGACGCCGGCAGCGTCGACCTGGATGGCCGGCCGCTCGCACAGTGGCCGCTGGAAGACCTGGCCCGCCGGCGCGCCTACCTGGCGCAATCGCGCCACGACGCCTTTGCCTACAGCGTGATCGAGACCGTGCTGGCGGCGCGCCATCCCTACCACGGCAATCGCTACTGGGAAGGCAGCGACGACCACGCCGCGGCGGTACAGGCGCTGGACGCGATGGAAGTGGGCCACCTGGCGGCGCGCGACGTGCGCACGCTGTCCGGCGGCGAGCGCCAGCGCGTGGCGATCGCCGCCCTGCTGGCCCAGGACACGCCGCTGCTGCTGCTCGACGAACCGGCCAACGCCCTCGACCTGGCGCACCAGGTGCAGGTGATGGGCCTGCTGGCGCGCCTGTGCCGCGAGCAGGGCAAGACCGTGGTCATGATCGGCCACGACCTGACCCTGGCGCACGGCATCTCGACCCATGCCCTGCTGCTCAAGGGCGACGGCCGCTGGCACGCCGGTCCCGTGACCGAGGCCATGCAGGCCGCGCTGCTGAGCGACTACCTCGGCCACCCGATCGAGACCATCGAACACGGCGGCCGCCGCATCTTCATTCCCCTGGACGCACACCATGACCGACACGCTTGACGACATCAACGAACGCCACCGCCTGCGCATGGAGCGCAAGAAGGCGGTCATCGACGCAAAAATCGCCGCGGCCGACAAGAAGATCGGCATCATCATCGTCAATACCGGCAACGGCAAGGGCAAGAGCTCGAGCGCCTTCGGCATGGCGGTGCGCGCGCTCGGCCACGGCATGAAGGTGGGCGTGGTCCAGTTCATCAAGGGCGCGATGTCGACCGGCGAGGAACAGTTCCTGCGCCGCTTCCCGGACGAAGTCAGCTTCCATGCGATGGGCGAAGGCTATACCTGGGAAACCCAGGACCGCGAGCGCGACATCGTCAAGGCGCAGCAAGCCTGGGAACAGGCGCGCATTTTTCTCCGCGACCCCGCCTGTGGCTTGGTGGTGCTCGACGAACTCAACATCGCCCTGAAATACCGCTACCTCGACGTGCACACCGTGATCGCCGACCTGCTCGAGCGCCCGCCGATGCAGCACGTAGTGATCACGGGCCGCGCCGCGCCGCCGGAACTGATCGAAGTCGCCGACACGGTCACCGAAATGAACGTGGTCAAGCATGCCTTCAAGGCCGGCATCGCGGCCCAGGCCGGGACGGAGTGGTGATGGAAGGCGTGGTAATGGAAACCCGGGGCGCACGCATCGTACTGGTCGCGGCCATCGCCTCCGGCCAGGGAAAGACCACCGTCACCGCAGCGCTGGCGCGCCGCTTTAGGCGCATGGGGCAGACGGTCCGGGTGCTGAAATGCGGCCCCGACTTCATCGACCCGATGCTGCTGGAACGCGCCAGCGGCGCGCCGGTGCACTCGCTCGATTTGTGGATGGTCGGCCCGGAGCTGTGCCGGCAACGCCTGGCCGCCGCCGCCGGGGAAGCGGACGTGGTGCTGATCGAAGGCGTGATGGGCCTGTACGACGGCAAGCCATCCGCGGCCGACCTGGCGCGCGAGTTCGGCATCCCGGTATTGGCCGTGATCGACGCCGGCGCCATGGCGCAGACCGCCGGCGCGGTGGTCATGGGCTTGCGCGACTACGGCCCGGTCCAGCTGGCCGGCGTGATCGCCAACCGCGTCGGCAGCGAAGGCCACGCGCGCATGGTGGCGGCCTCGCTGCGCGACATCCCGCTGCTGGGCACCCTGCCCAAGCAGGTGCGCCGCCTGCCCGAGCGCCATCTCGGCCTGGTCGTGCCGGACGAGGTGAGCGACCTCGACGCGCTGCTGGACGACCTGGCCAACCAGGTCCAGCTCGACGATGCAGCCTGGCAGGCCCTGCCGGTTCAAGCCTTCGACACCCCGCTGCCGCCGCAACCCGTGCCGCGGCTGCTGGCCGGGAAGACGGTCGCCATCGCCCGCGACGCCGCCTTCTGCTTCCTGTACCCGGCCAACCTCGACACCCTGCGCGCGCTCGGTGCCGAACTGGCCTTCTTCTCGCCGCTGGCCGACCAGCCGGTGCCCGGCGGCGCCGATGCCGTCTACCTGCCGGGCGGCTATCCGGAGCTGCACGGCGCAACGCTGGCCGATGCCAGGCGGTGGCAGGCATCGATCCGCGCGGCCCACGCCGCCGGGCTGCCGATCCTGGCCGAGTGCGGCGGCATGATGGCGCTGTCCGAATCGATCACGGACAAGGAAGGCCGGACCTGGCCGATGGCCGGCCTGCTGCCGGGTCATACGCGCATGCAGCCGCGCCTGGCCGGATTGGGTTCGCAAGGCATGCCGACCGCGGCCGGGGAACTGCGCGGCCACACTTTTCACTATTCGAAGCTGGAGACGGAGGTGACGCCGGTCGCGCATGCGCTCAAGCACCCGTCCGGCGCCGAGGGCGAAGCCGTGTACCGGACCGGATTGCTGACGGCCTCGTATTTCCACGCCTTTTTCGCATCGAATCCCGAGGCCGCGGCCTCGCTTCTGGGACAACATTCCTGTGGAGCGCAGACATGAAACGTACTCTGGTCTTCGGCGGCGCCCGCTCCGGCAAGAGCGCCCTGGCCGAACGCCTGGCCGGCGAGTCCGGCAAGGAAGTCGTCTACCTCGCGACCTCGCACGCGGGCGACGAAGAGATGGCGGCGCGCATTGCCCATCATCGCGAACGGCGTCCGGCGCACTGGCGCACGGTCGAGGAAGCGACGGCGCTGGCCGCCACCCTGCGCGAACTGTGCGCGCTCGATCGCATCGTGCTGGTCGACTGCCTGACCCTGTGGCTCTGCAACCTGATGTTCTCGTGTCACATGGATTATCCCGAAGTCGGGCCGATCGACCTGACGCCGCAATTCCTGGGCGAACGCGCGGCCCTGCTGGACTGGCTGGACGCGCCGGCCGCGGGTGAGGTGATCTTCGTCTCGAACGAAGTCGGCATGGGCATCGTGCCCTACGGCGCGATCTCGCGCGCTTATGCCGACGAGGCCGGACGCCTGAACCAGGACGTGGCGGCGCGCTGCGACCGCGTACTGTTCGTCGCCGCCGGCCTGCCGCTCGCATTGAAAGGGCCGCCGTGCTGACTGGCCTTCCACCGTTGACGCTGGCCCTGCTGCTGCTCGCCGGCGTCGTGCTCGACCTGCTGCTGGGCGAAGCGCCGCGCTGGCATCCGCTGGTCGGCTTCGGCAACCTGGCCAGCCGCATCGAGCGGCACTTCAACAAGGGCGCCGGACGCATCGGCCGCGGGACCCTGGCCTGGGCGCTGGCCGTGCTGCCGCTGACGCTGCTGGCGGCGCTCGCCTGCGGCATCCAGGGCAAGGCCGGACTGGCCGTGCACGCCGTGCTGCTCTACCTCTGCCTGGGCCTGCGCAGCCTGCGCGACCACACGCTGCCGATCCACGCCGCGCTCGAAGCCGGGGACCTGGACCGCGCGCGCTGGCTGACCTCGCACATCGTCAGCCGCGACACCAAGCAGGCCAGCGAAGCCGACCTGGCCAAGGCCGGCGCCGAATCCCTGCTCGAGAACGGCAACGATGCCGTGTTCGGCACCCTGTTCTGGTTCCTGGTCGCAGGCGGCGCGGGTGCGGTGCTGTTCCGCCTGGCGAACACGCTGGATGCGATGTGGGGCTACCGCAACGCGCGCTACAACCTGTTCGGGCGCGTCGCGGCGCGCATCGACGACGTCCTGAACTACGTGCCGGCGCGCCTGACCGCGCTGTCGTATGCGCTGCTCGCGTCCAGCGCCGGCCAGTTGCGCGCGCTGCGCTGCTGGCGCAGCCAGGCGCCCCACTGGAGCAGCCCGAACGCCGGTCCGGTGATGGCCAGCGGCGCCGGCGCGCTCGGCGTCACGCTGGGCGGCGCTGCCGTCTACGAAGGCGAAGTCGAGATGCGTCCCGTGCTCGGCAGCGGGCCGGCCGCCGGTGCGGCCGACCTTCCGCGCGCCTGGCGCCTGGTCTGGCGCACCACGCTGCTGTGGCTCGCCGCCGCCTTCGGCGCCGCGCTGCTGCTGGGAGCGATGCATGCTTGAACACGGCGGCAAACTGCGCGAAGCGATACGGCGCCATGGCGGCAGCGACTGGATCGATCTCTCCACCGGCATCAACCCGGCCGGCTACCCGGTCCCCCAGCTCGCGCCTGACGCCTGGCAGCGCCTGCCCGAAGCGGATCCTGCGCTCGTCGACGCCGCCTGCGATTACTACGGCGCCCCTCGTTTGCTGCCGGTGGCCGGGACGCAAGCCGCGATCCAGGCCCTGCCGCGCCTGCGCGCGCCGGCTCGCGTGAGCGTGGCGGCGCCCTCGTACGCCGAACACGCCCACCATTGGGCGCGCCACGGCCACACGATGCGCCAGGTCCCCTACGATCAGCTGGACGCGGCCGTGCGGGACAGCGACGTGGTCGTGGTCTGCAACCCGAACAATCCGACCGGAGAAACCGTCGCCCCCGAGCAGCTGCTGGCCTGGCATGCCCGGCTGGCCGCGCGCGGCGGCTGGCTGGTGGTCGATGAAGCCTTCGGCGATACGGCACGTGAACTGAGCATCGCAGCGCATGCGGACCGGCCGGGCCTGATCGTGCTGCGCTCCGTCGGCAAGTTCTTCGGCCTGGCCGGCGTGCGGCTCGGCTTTGTCGTGGCGCAGCCAGAACTGCTGGCGGAACTGGAAGACATGCTCGGCCCCTGGGCGGTGAGCGGACCGGCACAGGAAATCGCACTCGCAGCCCTGCGCGACCGAGGCTGGCAGGCCGCAACCCGGGAGCGCCTGGCACGCGACGGCCACCGCATGCGCAGGTTGCTGGCGGCGCACGGCATCCAGGCCGGCGGAACGCCGCTGTTCCACTGGTGGCCGGAGCAGCGTCCCGAAGCCTTTCACGAACACATGGCGCGGCGCGCGATCTGGGTACGCCTGTTCCCGCAAGCCGCACGCGGCATCCGCCTCGGCCTGCCGGCCCGCGCGGCGCACTGGAACCGCATCGAACAAGCACTTCGAGAATGGAAGCAAGCATGAAGACATGGATACTCGCCGCTGCCCTGGCAGCAAGCCTGCCGGCGCAGGCCGCCGTCAGCGTCAAGGATGACGACGGCAACACGGTCACCCTGCAAAAGCCGGCGCAGCGCGTGGTTTCGCTGGCGCCGCACGTGACCGAACTGCTGTTCGCGGCCGGCGGCGGCAGCCACGTGGTCGGCGTGGTGGCCTACAGCGACTTCCCGGAAGCGGCCAAGGCCCTGCCCCAGGTCGGCTCCAACCGCGAACTGGACATGGAACGCATCCTGGCCCTGAAACCGGACCTGTTCGTGGTCTGGCGCCACGGCAGTTCCGAGCGCCAGATCGACATGATCCGAAAACTCGGCGTGCCGGTCTTCCACAGCGAACCGCACAAGCTCGAAGACATTCCGGAGAGCGTGACCAGGCTGGGGCAATTGATGGGTACCGACAGCGTGGCGCGTCCCGCCGCCGAAGACTTGAAGCGCCAGCTGGCGGCCCTGCGCGCCAAGTACGCGAACCGGCCGGTCGTGCGCAGCTTCTACCAGGTCTGGGACAAGCCGCTGTACACGCTCAACGGCGAACATATCGTGACGGACGCGCTGCGCCTGTGCGGCGGCGAGAACGTTTTCGCGAAGTTGCCGGTGACGGCGCCGGTCGTCAGCGTCGAAGGCGTGCTGCAGGAGAATCCGGAAGCGATCTTCGCCACGGCCGAAAAGAACTACGGCGGCGTGAGCATGTGGAAGCCCTACGGCACGCTCACGGCGGTGCGCAACGATAACCTGTTCACGATCGACGGCAACCTGCTCAATCGCTCCGGCCCGCGCATGATCGCCGGCGCCGCCATGCTGTGCGAAAAGCTGGAGCTGGCGCGCCAGCACCGCCGCAAATGAAGCCTTTCCCCTACCCGACCCTGATGGTGCAGGGCACGACTTCGGATGCCGGCAAGAGCACCGTGGTCGCGGCCCTGTGCCGGCTGCTGCGCCGGCGCGGCGTGCGCGTGGCGCCGTTCAAGCCGCAGAACATGGCCTTGAACAGCGCGGTGACGCAGGATGGCGGCGAGATCGGCCGCGCCCAGGCGCTGCAGGCGATCGCCGCCGGCCTCGAACCGCACACCGACATGAACCCGGTGCTGCTGAAACCGTCCAGCGACATCGGCGCCCAGGTCATCATCCACGGCAAGGTGCGCGCCGACATGTCGGCGCGCGACTACCACCAATACAAGACGGTGGCGATGGGGGCGGTGCTGGAGTCGCATGCCCGCCTGCGCGGGCAGTACGACGCCGTGATCGTCGAAGGCGCCGGCAGCCCGGCCGAGATCAACCTGCGCGCGCGCGACATCGCCAACATGGGATTCGCGGAAGCGGTCGACTGCCCGGTGCTGCTGGTGGCCGACATCGACCGCGGCGGCGTGTTCGCCCACCTGGTCGGCACGCTCGCCTGCCTGTCCGACAGCGAGCGCGATCGCATCATCGGCTTCGTCATCAACCGCTTTCGGGGCGACATCAAGCTGCTCGAACCGGGCCTTGAGTGGCTGGAGCGGCAGACCGGCAAGCCCGTTCTGGCGGTGCTGCCCTACCTGCACGGCCTGTACCTGGACGCCGAGGACGCCGTCCAGGCGGTGACGCCGCGCGCGGGCGGTTTCCGCATCGTCGTGCCGAGCACCCCGCGCATGAGCAACCACACCGACTTCGATCCGCTGCGCGCCCACCCCGACGTCGATTTGCGCTTCGTGCGCGAAGGCGAGACGATCCCGGGCGCGGACCTGATCATCCTGCCCGGCAGCAAGAACACGCGCGGCGACCTGGCCTGGCTGTACGAGCACGGCTGGCCCGAGCAAATCCGGCGTCACCTGCGCTATGGCGGCAAGGTGATCGGCGTGTGCGGCGGCTTCCAGATGCTGGGGCAGTGGGTCGACGATCCGGATGGCGTCGAAGGCGCGGCCGGACGCTCGCCGGCGCTGGGCCTGCTGGACATCCACACCACGCTCGCGCGCGAAAAACGGCTGGCGCAGGTGAGCGGCCACTGCGTGTTCGCGCCGCAGGCAGTTGGCGCCGCGGTCGGCGGTTACGAGATCCACATGGGCGTGTCCGAAGGCGAGGCGCTGGCGCGGCCGGCCTTCGAGATCGACGGTCGCCCGGAAGGTGCGTGCTCGGCCGACGGGCAGATCGTGGGCACGTATCTGCACGGCCTGTTCGACCAGGCCGCGGCCTGCGCCGCCCTGCTGCGCTGGGCCGGCCTGCACAGCGATGCCGCGGTGGACAGCACGGCGCTGCGCGAGGCCAGCCTGGATCGCATCGCCGACGCCGCCGAGCCACTGCTCGCCAGACTGTGGGAGTAATATATAAATTCTATTGACTCGGTAAAACTAATTCATTTTACCAATCAAATGAGAATCATTATCATCGCTCCATAGATCAGTTACGGAGCTTTCACCATGGCAGTCGCACGCAAAGGCAGTCAAATCATCACCCACCTGGCGATCGGTTTCGCGATCGCCTACGCGGTCACCGGTTCGGTGATGCTGGGCGGCCTGGCCGTGCTGATCGAGCCGGTGCTGAACGTACTGCTGGTACCCTTTCACGAGCAGGCCTGGCACCACCGCGTGCGCGGTGCCACCGGCCAGCGCCGCATCATGATGCGCGCGTTCGAGAAGATGAGCCTGACCGCGCTGCACATGGGCGTGGCTTTCCTGGTCATCTATTTCGCCACCGGCTCGATGGCTTTCGGCGGCCTGGCGGCGATCCTCGAACCGGTCTGCAACGTGTTGCTGATGCCGCTGCATGACCGCCTGTGGGACAACCTGCAGTCGAGCCGCGCCGTCCGCATGGCGTGATAAAAAGTTTACGTTGAAATTGCCCTTCGTTAAAATCTAAGGATCCATACGATCCGACGAAGGGTGGCGGTGCGGTGAAACTGATCAAGACGGCGAGCCTGGTCCGCGGGCAGAGCGACAGCGTCATCCACTGCGAGATCGAATTGTGCGCCGCCCCCGGCGCGCCCGGTCTCTGCCTCGTCAACCTGAGACAAGGCCGCATGGGCGAGGAATGGCGCGAGTCGACGCGCACGCCGCAGCCGGTGACGCCGGCTGAGGCGGAGGCGCTGTTCCAGCTGGCGCTGAGCGAAAAACTGGCGCAGGGTTTTGCCGACACCGCCGCGCCGCCCCCACCTCCCGCTGCACCCCTGCCTGTTTCCCATACCGACGCCGACCGCGTACTGCTGCAGCGCCTGGAACGCGGCAGCTGGAACAAGCTGGCGCCGCACCAGCGCACCCGCACCATCTGGCGCATCGGCGAACGGCGCCTGCGCGCCGCGGTGCCGGTGCTGATCGACCAGCTCGAACGCGGCGACGCCATGCAGGATTACTGCATCGCCTGGGCCGTCGGCCGCTGCGGCGATCCCGGCGCGGCGGAAGCGATGCGCATCTTGCACACGCGCGGCGCGAGCGATGCCGTGCGCCGCGTGGCCTTGCAGGCCTGGCTGCTGCTGGCCGGCGATGAAGCACGCGATGCGCATGCGCAGCCGCTGCTCGCGGCCTGGCCCGATGTCGTGCGCAGTGCCTGGGCCATGGGAGAGGTCCATCGCGTCGCGGACCTGGCCGCATCCGCAGCCGCGTCGCCGGCGGGATGGCCCGGCCTGCCCTTCGACGCCTGGCTCGAGCAGCTCGACCAGGTCGGCCAATCGCCCGCGCACGGCGCGCTGGCCCGGCGCGTGCTGCTGGAGGTGCTGGCCGTCGTGCCGCTGCGTCCGGGCAGCTTCCGGGCCGTGCGCCACATCGGCAAAATGGCGGAAATGCGGGCCGACGCCGAGGTGTTCGGCCTGCTGCAGCGCCGCTTCGAAACCACGGCGCACGATGCACGCGCCTACGTCTACGTCAATCGCCAGTACCGCAGCTTTGCCGAGGAAGCGGCGCGGCCCGACAGCACGGTCGCCTATGGCTGGCGCACGCGCAGCTACCTGCTGCGGCGCGGCTGGCGCCTGCTGCGCCGCCTCGGCCAGGACGCCGATCCCGACTTCATCCGCATGGCGCTGGGCGTGCTGGCCAACTACGACGACCGCGACGCCATCCAGCCCTACCGCCGTGGCGAACGCGGCCGCGTGTTCGACCGCTATGCCCACTGGCCGCTGTTCAACCACCTGCTGCGCAGCCATGCGGGCCTGCAGCACAGCCGCACGGGCCTGAGCTGGTTTGGCGCGGCATGGTACGCCGACGACGGCCAGCGCCACGAAGCCTTCCCCGAACTATGGGACGCCCACCCCGACGCCCTGCTGGCGCTGATGCAATCGAGCCGCTGCGAGGGCGTGCACGACTTCGCCGCCCGCGCGCTGGCCGACAACCATGGCTATTGCGCGGCGCTCCCGCTCGAGACCCTGCGCGAACTGCTGCGCAGTCCCTACCTGGCCACCGCGCGCTTCGCCTTCCGGACAGCGCGCCTGCGCTTCGAACCGGGCGTGCCGGATGCGACGTGGCTGATGCTGTTCGTGCAGTCGACCTTGCTGGAAGCGAACCAGTATGCGCTCGACTGCATCGGCCGCGACCCGGCGCGCTATGCGATGGATGCCAACCTGGTCGTCGCCATGCTGTGCGCGCCTCTTGAAGCGGCGCGGCGCCAGGGCTGGATTTTGTGCCAGGCCGCGCTCAAGCTGGCGGACCAGCCGGCCGCCATCGTCATGCGCCTGCTGGCCTGGCTCGACGACTGCACGGACGCCGATGGCGCCCTGGTCGGCGCCGTGGCGCCGGACCTGCTGTGGGCACTCGACAACCCGCTGCATGCTGCGGCGGCCGAGGCACCGTACGACCGCCTGCTGGCCCTGCTGGGCCACCGGCTGGCGCCGGTGCGCCTGCTGGCTTGCCAGTGGCTGCTGCTGCACGCGGCGCCGGCGTCCAGCCTGCCTGCCCCTAGCCTGGCCGCGCTGCTGCGCGACGCCGACCCGGCCGTGCGCGGCATGGGCGTGCGCCTGTTCGCACGCCTTCCGGATGCCATGCTGGCGGCCCAGGTCGACCTGGTCGGCGTATTCGCCTGCGCGCCGGACCTAGAGGTCAGGCACGGCATCGATCCCGTCATCGCGCGCCTGGGAGCGGCGGATCCGGCGTTTGGCGCGGCGCTGCTGCCGGTCCTGCTCGATGGCCTGTTCCGCTCGGAGACCGGGGAAGGCATGCATGCCGACCTGCTGGCCTGGATCACCGGCCCGCTGGCGACAGTGCCCCTGCTCGACGATCCCGACCTGCTGCGGCGCCTGCTGGCGGCGCGCAGCAAGGGTGCGCAACTGCTCGGCGCGGCACGGGTCGAACGCTTCCAGCCCGGCCAGTTCACGGTGGCCGACTGGGCCGCCTTCGGGCGCAACCAGAACGCCAGCGTGCGGCGCTGGGCGTATGCCGCATTCGGCGCCCACCCCGAGCGCGCCCGTGCGGACCTGGAAGCGGCACTGCGCCTGTTCGACAGCCGCTTCGACGACACCCTCGACTTCGCGACGCGCTATTTCGGCAGCGCCTGCACCCATGAAGACTGGACGCCGCTGCTGCTGGTAAGCCTGTGCGACCATCCCGCGCCCGCTGCCCAGCGCTTCGGCCGCACCATGATCACGACCCACTTCGACGTTGCCGACATCGCCGAATTCATGCTGAAGCTGAGCCAGCACCCGTCGCCGAACATGCAGCTGTTCGTCAGCGCCTGGCTGGAGGGCGCAAGCGGCGGCGACATCGGCAAACTGCAGCGCCTGGAGCCCTACTTCCTCAGCGTGCTGTCCCAGGTCAACCGCGGCCGCATCGTGAAGCAGCGCGTGCAAGCCTTCCTGGCCGGGCAAGCGATGCTGTCCGAGGCCATCGGCGCCTACGTCGCCCGGCTGTTCGCACGCCAGGTGGTGACGGTGGCGATCGGCGACAAGGCGCGCTACATCGAAGCGCTGCGCGCGATCCAGCAGCGCTATCCGGACCTGCCGCCGACGATGACGATCCAGGCCCCGGCCGCCCTTCTACCCGCTCGCACGCAAGCATGAGATTCGACTACCGCTACTACGGCGCCACCAGCGTCGACAACAGCGCTTCCGCCACGGCGATGCGCTTCGTGCCGGACGTGCTGCGCCCGCCGACTTATTTCGTCGCCGACGTCAACCGGCACATCCCCTTCCGCGAAGCGATATCGGCGCTGCACGAGGTCGTGATCGCGGACGGGCGCTACCAGGCGCCGGACAAGACGGCCTACAAAGCCTGGCTGGCCGAAAACGAGACCCGCCTGCTGGCGGAATTCCAGGCACGCTCCGCCGACCTGCGCGCACGCCAGGCACCGCTGCTGGAAGAACTGCAGGCGCTCCGCGCACGCAAGGATGCGGTGCTGAAGCCCTTCTACAAGGCGCAGGACAAGTTCTTCAGCTACCTCTACCTGAGCAACCGCGAGATGTGGATCGCGCTCGATCCCGTCATCACCGTGCATCCGGACCGCCTGTTCTTCGAAGCGTTCAGCCGCGACGAGTCGAGCTATGCCTCGCTCAGCTGCAGCCACGAGATGTTCGACCGCGTCGGCGATTTCGCCTGCGGCACCACCAACATCGACTATTCGGACGCCCTGTACGACGAATTCCAGAAGATCCGCGACTATAAAAGCACCCGGCTGTGGATCGATCCGGGCGGTTTCGAGGTCAAGACCGCGGACGACCCGGCCTTCATCGAACAGAAGATCGACGTGCCCGACAGCTGGGTGCGCGGCTTCCTGCAGGTGAGCAGCGCGATGAACCTGCCGGCGCGCCGCTTCGACCTGCACCCGATGGACCTGCATAACTTTTGCCTCGTGCTGCGGCGCCGGCGCGAACGCGCTGGCCCACGTTCGATCCGCTTCATCCTGAAGCCGGGCGAGCCGGTGCGCGCCGTGTTCGAGCCCTGGAATGTGGAAGTGGTGTGCCGGCGCTCGATCTACGAGGGCCAGACGGCTGAAGACATCCGCATCTGGGGCCGGCGCCGCTTGCTGGTGCTGGAGCGCCTGGTTGCGCTGGCCGACAGCTTCACGGTGCACCTGCTGGACGACGGCATGCCCAGCTTCTGGATTGCGAACCTTCCCGGCATGCGCTTCACGCTCGGCCTGTCCGGCTGGACCGCGAACGACTGGACGCGTGCCGGCCAGTTCGACCTGCTGGCGCCGCGAGGCGAGGTCGACGAGGACAGCAAGAGCCGCGTCTACGCAGCCCTGGCGCGGCGCTGGTTCGCCACGCCGGACCAGCTGGCGCGGGACACGGGCCTGGCGCGCATCATCGTCGAACGCGCACTGACGCTGTACACGCAGGCGGGGCGCGTGATCTACGACCTGGGCGATGGCGTGTACCGCCTGCGCGAACTGGCGCGCGACCCGCTGCCCTTCGATGCGCTGCGCTTTGCCAGCAGCGCGGAGGCGGAAGCGGAAATGCTGCTGGCCCTGCACGCGGTGGAGGTGGCGCCGCCGGAAGCCTTGGCCGAAGGCGCGGTGCGCTTGCGCGGCGTGGCCAGGCACGGCGACCGGCGCTACCGCGCGATGCTGGTGATCGACGCCGACCAGCGCATCGTCGACGGTGCCTGCGAATGCAACCAGTTCACCCAGCACCGGCTGCGCCGCGGTCCCTGCGCCCACATGCTGGCGCTGCGTCTTGCACAGGCACGCACATGACACTATACTTTCCTCGACAGGCGCGGCGGAATGGCTCTTGCAAACCGGACGGTGGATCGCCGTCCACGTATTCAGCCCTCCCCATGCGTCACTGGCCTGCTCTTCACTGTGCCGGACAGCCACCCGTAGCGCGAATCGGTGTGGGTTCCCTGAACCACGTCAGCGCTACGGGTAGCGTCCGGCGTCGAGTTGAGCATGCCAGTCCTGCCGGCCCTTCGATGACGATTCCGCCGCGCCTGTCTTCTTTTCTCCAGTCCCTGCCGCTGCCATTACCCCTGTGCGGGGTGTCCCGATGAGTGCCAACCCGACCACGCCCCCGACCACGCGCGAGGAGCTGTACGCGCGCATCCGCGCCTCATCGCGCACTGAAGTCACGCTCGCCGAGATGCAGAGGCTGGGCTTCTGGCCCGCCGACGACCAGACCATGACCGAACAGGCCGCGCTGGTGCGGCGCGAAGCGGAGCTGACCCAGGCTTTATCCGCCCTCGGCCGCGAGCTGCGCGAGGTCGAGGATCCGGCCGCCGCGCTCAAGCGCATGCGCAAGGAGCGCATGGCCCAGGCCAGGGCCCGCCGCGAAGAGACCCGGCAGCGCCGCGCGCGCGAACGCCACGAACGCGCGCTGGCCTGGCACCAGCGCCGGTCCAGGGAAGTGCTGTACCTGGGCGAAGGCGTATCGGCCGGCCTGAACGATGCGCGCAGCGATGCCGACAAGCTTGCCCGGCTGGCGCTGCCGTCCATGCACGACGCGAACGACCTGGCGCAGGCGATGGGCCTGCCGCTCGAGGAACTGCGCTTCCTGGCGTTCGAGCGGCGCGTGTCGCGCATCAGCCATTACCGCCGCTTCGCCATGCCGAAGAAGACCGGGGGCGAGCGCATCATCTCGGCACCGATGCCGCGCCTGAAGCGCGCCCAGTACTGGGTGCTGGACAACGTTCTGGCGCGCGCGCCGGTGCATCCGGCCGCGCACGGCTTCCTCAAAGGCCGCTCGATCGTCAGCAATGCGGCGCCGCACGTCGGGCGCGCGGTCGTGATCAACGTCGACCTGAAGGACTTCTTCCCGTCGATTGCGATGCCCCGTGTAAAAGGCGTGTTCAGCCAGCTCGGTTACAGCGAGCAGGTCGCGACCACGCTGGCGCTGCTGTGCACCGAAGCGGCCACCGAGACCGTCAGCGTGGATGGCGAAACCTTCCACGTCGCCCACGGCCCGCGCGTCCTGCCCCAGGGTGCGCCCAGCAGTCCGGCGCTGACAAACATCCTGTGCCGGCGCCTGGACGCCCGCCTGCAGGGCGCGGCGGCGAAGCTGGGCTTCGGCTACACGCGCTATGCCGACGACCTGACCTTCTCGGGCGGCGAAGAGACCCGCACACTGGCCGGCAAGCTGCTGTGGCGCGTGCGCCAGATCGTGATCGACGAAGGGTTCACGCCGCATCCGCACAAGCAGCATGTGATGCGCGACAGCGAACGCCAGAGCGTCACCGGCATCGTCGTGAACGAGAAGCCCGCCTTGGACCGCGATACGCTGCGGCGCTTCCGTGCGACCCTGTTCCAGGTCGAAAAGGATGGACCGGCTGGCAAGCAGTGGAACGGCAACGACAACGTGCTGGCGGCGCTGGAAGGCTATGCCCACTTCATCCAGATGGTGGATGCGGACAAGGGGGCGGTGCTGGTAACGCGAGTGCGGGCGGCCAAGGCCAGGTGGAGTGAACAGGATGCGCCTGCGGCTGTGCCGGCGCGCCGCGGGAACAATTTCCGGGGACTGGCGGCGCAGGGCAAGGCTCCCTGGAACGGATTCTGGCAGGCCGGGCCGGCGCCGGCACCGGTGCTGGAAAAGACGCAGGAACAGATCACGGCGGAGCGCAAGCAAGCGCGCAAGCCGGTGCGGACGGTGCCGGCAGCGCAAGCGGAGCCACCGAGTGACAGCACGATGGTGCCGCCACCGCCGTCCGTGTTCGATGGCGGTGGGAGCATCAGCTGGACGGCGTTTGCCGTGCAGCTGACCGTGGCCGCCCTGGTGGGCGCAGCAGTGCACAATGCCCTGCCGCTGGTCCTGACGCTGATGCTGATGGGCTTGTCGGTGCGTTTCCGCCGGCCGTTCTGGATCGGCTTTATCCTGCTGATGCTCGTCTTGTGGGCAGCGCTGGGCGGGCGCTGAAGCGCTTTTGGGTTCAGAAAGCAAAAAACCCCGCCAGGCGAAAGCCGGGCGGGGTTTTTTGGGTCTTGCTCTACTACTTATTAATTAGCCTGACGATAACCTACTTTCACACTGGTTGCAGCACTATCATCGGCGCAAAGTCGTTTCACGGTCCTGTTCGGGATGGGAA
>CAJYQM010000192.1 GCA_913777025.1 uncultured Massilia sp.
TGAAGGACCATCCGCGGCCGATGCTGTTCGCGCCGGGCCGCGTGCCCGGCTATTCGAACTACGGCGTGGCGCTGGCCGGCTACATCGTGCAGCGCGTGTCGGGCGAACCCTTCGAAACCTATGTCGACCGCCACATCTTCCAGCCGCTCGGCATGCGCCACTCGACCTTCGTGCAGCCGCTGCCGAAGGGCTTCCCCGGCTTCCTGTCGAAGGGTTACCAGGTGGCCAGCCAGCCGCCGACGCCCTTCGAGATGGTGATCACGGCGCCCGCCGGCTCGCTCACCTCGACCGCGGCCGACATGTCGCGCTTCATGCTGGCCCACCTGCAGCAGGGCAGCGTGGACGGCGCGCGCATCCTCGACCCGGCCACCACGGCGCGCATGCACAGCCCCACCGAGACGGCCGACCCCGGCTTCGGCGTGATGGCCCACGGTTTCTTCTACGGCATGCAGAACGGCCGCAAGGTAATCGGCCACGGCGGCGACACCATCGTCTACCACACCGAGATGAACCTGCTGCCGGACGAAGGCGTCGGCATCTTCTTCACCTACAACAGCCGCGGCAAGGACTCCGCCGTCTATGCGGCGCGCAAGGAATTGTTCGACGGTTTCATGGACCGCTACTTCCCGGCGCCCGCCGCGGCCGAGCCGCCGACCGTGTCCAGCGCCGTGGCCGACGCGCAGAAGATCGCCGGGCGCTACGAGGGTTCGCGCCGCGTCGAACATGGCTTCCTCACGGTGCTCTACCTGCTGCAGCAGACCATCATCAGCGCCAACCCGGACGGCACCATCAGCACGCCCGACCCCGTCATCGGCGACCTGACGACCTACCGCGAGATCGGCCCGCAGCTGTGGCGCAAGGTCGGCGGCACCCAGATGCTGGCGCTTAAGGAGATCGACGGCGTGAAGACCGCGATCGACAGCGACAATCCGATCTCGGTGCTGCAGGAAGCCTCGTTCGCGCGCTCGGCGCCGCTGAACCTCACGGTGCTGGTGCTGTCGACGCTGGTCTTGCTGGGCACACTGGCGGCCTGGCCCTTCGGCGCACTGGTGCGCCGTGCCGACCGCGCCACCAGCGGCATCTCGCCCGAGCAGAAGCGCCTGCGCCGCATCCAGCGCATTGCCGTGGCAGTGGATGTGGTCTACCTGTTCGCCTGGTTCCTCCTGATCAAGCCGGTCCTGAGCACCGAGGTCGGCGTCTACAGCTATGCGATTGACTGGCTCGTCGGCCTGCTGGAGGCGAGCGGCCTGCTGGCGCTGGGCGCGGCGGCGGCCGGCGTGTGGGCGGCCTGGCGCATGTTCCGGATCGATGCGCCGGGCGTGGCGCGCTTCTGGAGCGTGGTCGTGGCGCTGGCCCTGCTGGGTGTGGTCTGGCTTGGGGTCGTCGGCCAGCTGATCACCTGGAACCTGAACTATTGAGCCGGCCATGACGACGATACTGGCGGCGCCCCCCCAGGCCGCGCCGCGCGGCGCGGCGCGCAACTCGGCGATCGGCCTCATCACGCTGACCTTGCTGACCGGCAGTGCCGCGCGCTACGTCCTGAGTCCGATGCAGGAGCTGGTCAAGGCCGACCTCGGCCTGGGCGACAACCAGGTCGCGCTGCTGCAGGGCATGGCGCTGGCGGTGCCGACCGCGCTGATGTCGATCCCGGTGGGGCGCATCGTCGACCGCGCCAACCGCGCCCGCCTGCTGGCCGTGCTGGCGCTGCTGTGCGCGGCGGGCTGCGTGCTGACCGCGCTGGCCCGGGATTTCGGCCTCGCCTTCGCGGCGCGCATGCTGGTGGCGGCCACGGTAGTGGCGGCCCAGCCGGCGGCGCTGTCGCTGGTGTCCGACCTCACCGATCCGCGCGAGCGCGGCCGCATCATCACCCTGGTCTCGCTGGGCCAGGCCGTGGGCGCCACCGCGGCCTACATGCTGGCGGGGTTTCTGCTGGCACGCCTGCCGGTGCTGGTCGCGCCAGGGAGCCTGTTTGCCGGGCTCGCGCCCTGGCGCCTGGTGCAACTGCTGTTCGCGCTGGCCGTGCTGGCCGCGACGCTGGCCCTGCTGGCGCTGCGCGAACCGGTGCGGCGCGAAGGCGGCGCGGCCGCCCCCGGCAGCAGCGCCGGTGTCACCCTGCGCGCACTGTGGGACCACCGCCGGCTGCTGCTGCCGCTGGCCGCCGGCATGGTCAGCATCGGTATGGCGGACGCCGCCGCCAGCATCTGGGCGGTGCCCATCCTGACCCGCAGCTTCCACCAGGCGCCGGCCGACTTCGGGCCCTGGCTGGGCATGCTGAACCTGGGCGCCGGCGTCGCCGGCGCGATCGCCGGTGGCCTGGCCGCCGACTTTGGCCAGCGCGGCCGCGGACCGGCCGGGGCGCTGCTGGGCGCGGTGGTCGGCGCCGCGCTGTCGGTGCCGGCCGCGCTGTTCGCGGTCATGCCGGGCGTCCTGTCCTTTGCCGTCCTGCTCGGCCTGCTGCTCGGCGCCGGCGCCTGCGTCAATATCGCCGCCACCTCGGCGGTGATGGTGCTGTTGCCGAACGGCTTGCGCGGCATGTGCATCAGCGTGCTGGTGGCCGTCATCGGACTGGTCGCCTTCGGCGTCGCACCCTTGCTGGTCAGCGTCGCGGCGCGCCTGCCGGCATGGGGCGGCGACCTGGCCATTCCACTCGCGGCGGTGGGCCTGGCGACCAGCCTGGCCGCCGTCTTCGCCTTCGTGCGCGCCATGCGCGTCGCACGCACGCTCTATCCGGGAGACCCTGCATGACGCATCCATCCTTCGACGCGGGCGCACTGGACGCGCTGTTCGACCCCTTCAACCGCGCGGACGCGCCGGGCATGGTGGTCGGCATCGCCTGCGCCGGCGAGATCCTGTACCGGCGCGCCTTCGGACTGGCCAGCATCGAGCACGGCGTGGCCAACAGCGTGCGTACGCGCATGCGCATCGGCTCCACCAGCAAGCATTTCACCTGCCTGGCGGCACTGCTGCTGGCCGAGGAAGGCCAGCTCGACATCGACGCCGGCGTGCGCCGCTACCTGCCCGAACTGCCGCAACTGTGGGAAGAAGGACGCGAGCCGACCCTGCGCCAGCTGATGACGCATACCGGCGGCATGCGCGACAGCCTCGACGTCGGCTTCCTGGCCTCGGGCATGACGATCAAGCCGAAGGGCGAGTCGATGGCGGTGCAGCTGCGCCAGCGCGACCTGAACTTCGCGCCCGGCGAGAAGACCATCTAC
>CAJYQM010000193.1 GCA_913777025.1 uncultured Massilia sp.
ACTCACCCGTTCGCCACTCGCCGCCAGGTTGCCCCGCGCTGCCGTTCGACTTGCATGTGTAAAGCATGCCGCCAGCGTTCAATCTGAGCCAGGATCAAACTCTTCAGTTTAATCTCTGTTTGTCGGACCCTTGCGGATCCGAAATCGATCCACTGGATCGATTTCGCTCACTCAAAATACTGACCGTCACTCATTGCTGAGCAACGTTATACTTTTTGTGAACATTTGATAATTTAAGTAATCGGCTAAACATGTCAGCCGGCACCTTCATCAAACGCCCACACTTATCGACTGTTGATTGTTAAAGAACTGTGTTCTGTACTGTCTTGCTGCGCTTTGCGAATCGTTTTGTTCGTCAGCAGCAGAGAAGTGAGATTATGCAGTGTTTCGCTTGACTCGTCAACTCCATCTTTTTCTTCAGCGCCAGCGGTGTTGTCAAAACACCCAACTCAACTACTTGATTTCGTTCAGTTTTTCTCGCGCTGCAGAAGCAGGAGGCGAACTATAGCAAAACGAGGGGCGCTTCCGCAAGCCCCTCGCCCATCAATAAAACAACACATCACCGGCGCTGAACGCGGCCACCGGTGACGGAATTCGACTCAGCGGCTGGCTGTTTGCGCAGCCGACGCCGAGACCGCCGGCGCGTCCTTCACGTACTTGTCGAACCAGCGCAGCATTTCATACACCAGTTGCTCGTTCGACTCGCGCGCCGCGTACCAGTGCGGCTCGTAAGGCAGCATCACCAGGCGCGTCGTGCCGCCATTGCCGCGCAGCGCTTCGTACAACTTGAGCGATTGCAACGGGGTCGTGCCCGGGTTGGCATCGTCGCCGCCGTGCACGATCAGCAGCGGCGTCTTCAGCTTGTCGGCATAGAAGAAGGTCGAGGCCTTGGTGTAGACGTCCGGCGCTTCCCATACCGAGCGGCGCTCGTTCTGGAAACCGAAAGGCGTCAGCGACTTGTTGTAAGAACCGCTCGTTGCCGCGCCGGCACGGAACAGGTTCGAATGCGCCAGCAGGTTGGCCGTCATCAGCGCACCATGGCTGTGGCCCGTCACGCCAACCCGGTTCGGATCCGTCACACCCAGGCGCACGGCCTCGTCCACCGCCGCCTTGGCATTCGCGACCAGTTGCTCGGTGTAGGTGTCGTAGGCTTTACGCGGGTCGCCGACGATCGGGAAGGCCGCGCTATCGATGATCGCGTAGCCGGACAGCAGCAGCAGGCGATACTGGCGCAGGCGCGTGAAGGTGTACTGCGAACCGGTGGTCTGGCCAGCCTTGGACGCGTCGGCATAGTCGAGCGGATAGGCGTTCAGGATGGTCGGCAGGCGCGTGCCCTCCTTGTAACCCGGCGGGGTGTACAGCGTGAACGACAGTTCGATGCCGTCGGCGCGCTTGTATTTCACCAGGCGCTTCTTGATCTGGCGGACTTCCGGCGTCGGGTCCGTCAGGTGGGTCAGCGCCACGCCCGTCGATACGTAGCTGGGCTCGCCCGCGCCGGCTGTCGTCGCCGCACCCAGCGTGCGCACGAAGGCATTCGGCGTTTCTTCGGCCGACTGGTACCAGGTCAGCAAACGGCGCGTGTCGTTGCCGGCAAAACCGAGGATGCCTTCATAGGAAGTCTTGCTGCTGCGGAACAGGCGCTCGGACTGCTGGGTCTTGAGATTGAACTTGTCGAGGAAAGGACGGTCGCCGTCCGGCGAGGAACCCATGCCCGACAGAAAGATCGTGTCGCCATCGACGCGGACCACCGAAAAACCGTTGGCCAGCTGGCGGCGCACCGGCGTGCCGGGGTTAGCGTACTTCTCGTCGCTCGACATGTCCCAGATCAGGCGGCGCGAGTTCTGCGCATCGTCGATGTTGATCTGCCAGGTGCGCGTCCACTTGCGGTTGACGTCGTAGTCGCTCAGCAGGGCCACGCCCGGCTGCTCGCTCCAGGTCAGGCCGGCGTAGCGCTGCTGCGTGCGCGTGATTTCGACCGGGTCGGCCTTGAACGGCGCCTTCAGCATCACCAGCTTGTCGCGCTCAAGCGCCTGCACGTTCGGGTTGCCGCCATCCAGCGCTTCGGCCCAGACCAGCGTGGCTGCCTCGGTGGGACGCCAGGTGAAGTTGCGCGGACCGGTCGGCACGCCGCGGTTCGGCACACGGTCGGCCAGCGGCAGCGCGGCGATCTGGCGCACGACCGGATTCGCGCCCTTGGCCTGCTGCGACAGGTCCCAGATATCGATCTGCTTCGGGAAGCGGTCGAAAGTGGTCACATAGGAGAACGGCGGGCGGATCTCGGACACGACCGCGTGGCGGCCGTCCGGGGCGATATCCAGTTCTTCGTACAGGCCCGGCTTGCCGACCGGCGTGATCTTGCCGCTGGCGACGTCGACCAGCGCCAGCTGCGAGGTGCCGTAATAGGTGAACAGGGCTTCGTCCTGGCGGTTGCGCAGGGTGTCGCGGTTTTCATAGGTGCTGCTCTGGCCGGTTGCCCCCAGCGACTCCTGGATACCGGGACCGTCCGAGCCCGGTGCAGCCGGCGGCGGCGCCTTCTGCGCCGACACGAGCTTGACCAGCAGCGTCTTCTGGTCCGGCATCCACTGCAGCTGGTCGCCGAACATCTGGTTCAGGCGCACGCCTTTCAGTTGCCGGATGGCGCCGGTCCTGGCGTCGCCGACCCACAGTTCGACGGCTTCACTGGTCACGTTCTCGAACGCGAAGC
>CAJYQM010000194.1 GCA_913777025.1 uncultured Massilia sp.
GCCACGAACAACGGGTAATAGAAGTGCAGGGGGCGTTGGCGCATCACGCGTCGCTCCGTATGAGTGGTCAAAGGGTAGTCAACAGGCATTCCCGGCGTAAAACCGGCAATGGATTGCTGGTGCAGCGTATTGCTTTACTGCATTTTTCGAATGATTGCAGAACTAGTTGCCGTAGCGCAAGGGATAGCGTGACAATTTATGAGGGTGTCGCGGAATAAACCACAGATTGTGACACGCAGTATAAGTAGTTGTTATTATTGATTTTTTTATTGATAACAAGTCTGGTTTGCGCGCCAACCGACGGGATGCTCAGCGAATCAGCTTCAAGCCCGGCGGCAAGGCCTCGCCGAACATCCGGGTCGTGCTGGCCTGGTCCAGTTCCACCACCTCGCGCACCATCTCCGCCCAGCTGGCCGGTGCGCCGGTCGACGCCAGGCGCCGCAGCACCTCGTCGCGCAGCGGCTCGCCGATGTCGCGCGAGCGGTCGCCGGTCTTGCGCGCGATGTGGGCGCTGGCGAAGCCGGCCGGCTCGATCCGTTTCCAGTCCAGCTTGAGCAGCTCCCCGAGCCAGCGTTCCGCGGCTTCCGGCGGTGCCACCTCGTGCGCGCTGCCGTGCAGCGACCGGCGCGTGCCGACCCGGGCCAGTGCCCACAGGTAGCGCGCGTAGGTGGCGGCGGCCTTCGGGTCCGGCTTCGGCGAGGGCGGCATCGCCATGATTTGTCCCAGCATCCAGTCGCCGATTTCGGCCTTGTAGGCGGACGGGATGCGTTCCAGCGAGGCGCCCAGGCGCAGCATGTCGTCCTCGCTTCCATCGACCAGCGTGACCGGTCGTTTTGCGCGGTCAAGCGGTTCGGCCTGCAGGTTGAAGGCGAAGTCGTCGAGCAGGCGCAGTTGCGCCGCAGTCGACAGGCCGCCGGCCACGCGGCGCCACAGCGTCCACCATTCGGCGCGCACCTGGCTGTCCTTGTGGTACTGGACGCCGGTGTCGAACAGCGCCCACAGCTGCTCGATGCGCCATTCGTCGAGCGGGTGGCCGAAGCCGGGGCGCAGGCACCAGCCGGCCAGGTTCAGCCAGGCGCGTTCGTGCTCGGGCGAGCGGCGCCGTCCCCTGGCGCGCTCCATCAGCGCGTCGAACAGGCGGCGCAGCAGCGGCGTCTCCCAGCGCTCGCGGCTGCCCAGCAGGTGCTCGAGCGTGGCGCGCAGCTGGCGCACTTCCTTCGTCTCGACCTTCTGGTTGCGGGTGCCGAAGATGCGGTCGATGTGCTTCACCGCCTCCTCGGCCTGGGGCGGGAGGGGCGCGGCGTCGCTGTCGCCGGCATCCTCCCCGGCGCGCAGCTGGAATTCCAGCTGCCAGCGCTGGCCGCTGCCATCCTCGGCGACGCAGTGCACTTCCAGCGTGCCGACTTCCGACAGCGAGGCCGCCAGCTGGACCGGGATATCCCCCGTTTTGACACCCGGGGCGCGGTCCTGGGCGCGCAGCACGGTGGCGATGGCCGGCAGGCGCACCACGTCCGCCGGGTCGAGCGCGACCAGGTCGCCCGGCCCGGCCGCATCGCTGACCGAGGACACCAGGTGGAAGCGCACCGGCCGCCCCAAACGCAGCGCGAAGCTGCGTTCGGACAGCAGCACCTCGTTGCCGGCCTTGGTGCCGCGCGGCAGGATACAGACGGCGCGCAGTGTGCCCCCGGACGCATCGTCCAGCAATAAGTAATAGCTGCGTGCCGAGCCGCTTTCGATCGACGGCGCGGCGCCGGCACGCGCCAGCGAATAGGCCACGGCGCCGCGCGCCACCGCCACGTCGGGATCGAGGTTGTGCAGCACGCGTACCGGCGCGCCGCGCCATCCGGACAGGGTGTCGGCCAGGCGCTGCGCCAGCGCCGCGCCGCGGAACACGCCGCCGTTGAGCAACAAGGTGTCGGGCACCGGCAGCCCGTCGTCGTCCGCCGGCAGGCCGAGCGCGTCGCGCGCCGCCGCCGCGTGCTGGCGCAGGAAAGCGGCCAGGTGGCGCGTGACGGCCGGATCGCTGGCATAAGGCAGGCCGAATTCGACGATGCCGGCGCGGGCGCGGCGTGCCGGCTCCTGTTCGGGGTTGAGCGGGAAGAAGCCGTCGAGCACGATGTGTTGCACGTCGTCGCGCGTGAGCTGGGCGCTGCGGCTGCCACCGATCAGGCGCGAGCCGGCACCCAGCAAGGTCACCCCGACCTGCTCGGGCGCATCGACGGCCAGCAGCTGCTCCTTGGCCGCGCGGCAGCGCTCGGTCAGCTGGGCCAGGCGCACGCTCGACAGGCGCTGGGCGGCCTCGCCACCCAGGCGCGACTCGGCCAGGTGGGCCAGGGCCAGGTCCATGTTGTCGCCACCGAGGATCAGGTGGTTGCCGACGCCGATGCGGGTCAAGCTGGGCTCGCCGTCCACCAGCGCCACCTTGACCAGGCTGAAGTCGGTGGTGCCGCCGCCGACGTCGGCCACCAGCACCAGGCGCGACCCGGCCAGTTCCTCGGCCAGCGCCGCGCGGTGGCGGTACAGCCAGTCGTACAGCGCCGCCTGCGGCTCTTCCAGCAGGCGCAGGCGCGGCAGGCCGGCCAGGTGCGCCGCCTCCAGCGTGAGGGCGCGCGCGCCTTCGTCGAAGGAGGCGGGGATGGTCAGGACGATGTCCTGGTCCTGCAATGGATGCTGGGGAAAGCGCGTGTTCCAGGCCGATTTCAGGTAAGCCAGGTAGCTGGCGCTGGCGGCCAGCGGGGAGATCTTCGGGACGTCGTCCGGGGCCCCCCAGGGCAGGATGGGCGCGGTGCGGTCGACGCCCGGATGCGAGAGCCAGCTCTTGGCAGACGCAACTAACCGACCGGGCGTCTGCGCACCCAGCACGCGCGCAAGGCGCCCGACCACGGCATGCCGGATGCCGGCCGGGTCGGCGGACTGCCACGGCAGTTGCAGCGCCCCCGCCGCCAGCTCGCCCTCGGCCGGGTGGTAGCGCACCGAGGGCAGCAGCGGGGCCTGGCCGACTTCACCGGGCGCCACCAGCTGGTCGACCGCGAAGGTCTCCACCTGCGCGGCACCAGGCCGTGCGAATGCCAGCACCGTGTTGGTGGTGCCGAGATCGATGCCGACCAGGTACGCGGGCGCGCTCACCGTGGCTTATGGAGCGTCAGGCGCGCTGCGGACGTCGAACTCCACCTTCCAGCGCTGTCCCTCGCGCGACACCGCCACCAGTTCCAGCGTGCCGGCCTCGGTGGCCAGCGCGTGCAGTTTCACCTGCACGACGTCGCCCGGCGTACGGCCCTCGGCCGGCAGGTCGGCGTGGATCTCGTTCAGTTCCTGCAGCTCGTCCGGGCCCCAGAATTCGAGTACCTCGCCGACGCGGTCCTGGCGGCGCGTGGTCGAGCCGAAGAAGCGGAAGGTGACCGGCTCGCCGACCACCAGGCCGAATTCCTGGCCCGGCAGTTCGAGTTCGCTGCCTTCTTCCATGCCGAAGGGCGCCACGCACAGGGCTTCGATCGGCGGCTCCATGCCGGGAATGGCCGGCATCGACGATTCCACGCCGACGTAGTAGGAACGCGCCGTGCCGCCGCGGATGCGCACGCCGCCGCCACGGCGCGCATAGCCGTAGTAGGCGGCGCCGCGTGCCACGGCCAGGTCGAGGTCGGCGCCTTCCAGCATGCGCGCCGGTTCCGCGCCTTCCATGTACAGCCAGTCGTTGATGGTGTCCATGACGCGCTGCGCCAGGATCTCCGACTTGAACACGCCGCCGTTGAACAGCACCGCGCTCGGATGCAGGAAGCTGTGTTCGGGATTGACCTGGCCGTTGAAACCTTCCAGCGCCGCGGTGGCGCCGGCCTGGCGGGCCAGGAAGGCGGCCAGGTGGCGCGTGACGGCCGCGTCCTGCGCATACGGCAGGCCGATCTGGGTCAGGCCGGCGCGGGTGCGCACGGCCGGACGGGCACTCGCTTCCACGCGCGGGAAGAAGCCGTCGGTGATGAAGGTCGTGACTTCGTCGCGGGTCAGCTCGGTGCGGATCGAACCGCCGATGAGTTTCGAGCCGCGGCTCGGCACCACGATCGGCCAGGCGGCCGCGTTGGCGTCCGCCAGCAGGTGCTCCTTGGCGCCGCGGCAGGCGTAAGTGAGTGCACGCATTTGCCAGGCGTCGAGCTGGGTGCCGTTCGCCTGCAGCTTGCGCGCGACCAGGTGCGCCAGCGCCAGGTCCATGTTGTCGCCGCCCAGCAGGATATGGTCGCCGACCGCGACGCGGTGCGGTTCCAGGTTGCCGTCGCGTTCCAGGATGGCGATCAGCGAAAAGTCGCTGGTGCCGCCGCCGACGTCGACCACCAGCACGATGTCGCCGGCTTTCACTTGTTTGCGCCAGCGGCCGCCGCTGCCCTGGATCCAGCTGTACAGGGCCGCCTGCGGCTCTTCCAGCAAGGTCGGGCTGCCGTAGCCCGCGTTGCGCGCGGCTTCGGCGGTCAGTTCGCGCGCGGCCGGGTCGAACGATGCGGGAATCGTCACGGTGACGGCCTGCTGCTCGAACGGCGCTTCCGGATGCGCGGCGTTCCAGGCGCTGCGGATGTGCTCGAGATAGCGCGTCGATGCGGCGAGCGGCGAGACGCGCTCGACTTCGGCCGGCGCGTCGCTCGGCAGGATGGCGGCGCGGCGGTCCACGCTCGGGTGGCTCAGCCAGCTCTTGGCCGAGGACACCAGGCGGATCGGGGTGCCGGCGCCACGCGAACGCGCCATTTCGCCGACGATGGGCGCCGCCATGCCATTCGTCCACGGCAGGGCCTGTTCGCCCTGCGCCAATTCGTCCGGGTGCGGCAGGTACATGAAGGAGGGCAGCAGCGGCAGCGCCTCGACGGTGCCGGGCGCGGTCAGCTGCGGGACCGGCAGCACGCCCTGGTCGGCCTTTTCGCCGTCGCTGGCCTGCAGGTCGACCCAGGAGAGGGCGCTGTGGGTGGTGCCGAGGTCGATGCCGATGGCGTAACGGGCAGTTTCTACGTTCTGGTTCACAGTTCCACCTCCGCAGGGGCGATGATGCGGGCGTCGTGCTGTTCGGCCAGCTGCGGCAGGCGCACCTCAAGGGCGCGCCAGCCGCGGTGGTTCAGCACACCGGTGAAGGGGGCCTTGCCAACCACGTTGCCGGTCAGGCGCACGCTGGCGGCGTCGAAGCCTTCCGGCAGCGTGACGCGCGCGCCTTCGTTCTCGGCGCGCACCGGTTCGATCGTGAAGTGCTCGCGCAGCACGCGCGCGCAGCCTTCGTGCACGACGCGGGCGGCGGCGCCGATGTCGGCGTCGGCATAGGCGGCGATGTTTTCGTTGGCGAAGTCGATCAGGCGGGCTTCGCGCTGCAGCAGGCCGAGCAGCTGCATGGCGGCGTCGGGCGTGGCCACGCGCAGCGTGACCGGTGCCGGTGCAGGAGCGGGCGCAGGGGCCGGCGCGGGCGCGGGCGCGGGAGCAGGTGCGGGGGCGGCGATCGGGCCGACCTGGTCATCGCGCACGCGCGCGGCGAATTCGGCGTCGCCCACGGTCTTGAAGAACGTGCCGAAGGCGAGGGACAGCCGGCTCCAGAAGGAGGGCAGTTGGGTCGGTTGGCTCATATTGTTGTGATATCCGGTGAGTGGAGGCCCGGGCGCCGGTGGCGGGCGGCAGGGCATTTATCCATGAAAGCGCGCATCATACCAAATAGATACCGAGCGGTTTGTCACCAAGCCGATCTGGTCGCCGCCCCGCCCGCCGCGGATGGGTCAGATGGAAGGATCGCCGGCCGGCTTGCCGGCCGCGTCGCCGTCCTGCGCCGCCAGCGCCGCCGCCCCGGCCAGCAGCGCGCGCGCATAGGCGTCGAACTCGTCCAGCCCGCGCTTGATGATGGTGACCAGCGCCGGCAGCGGCGCCGCCTGGTAATCCCATTCCGCGCGGCAGAATTCGCCGGTGCGCTTGAGGTCTTCGGCCAGCGCGGCCTCGATCCAGCCGTGTTCCGCCAGCAGCGTGATCACCTCGCGCTCGTCGTAGGCCGGGCCGAGGTCCAGGCTGCCCAGCACGTAGTCGCCCATCTCCACCGCCGCTTCCCAGGCGCGGATCACGTTCAGCGTGGCCGCGTCCTGGCGCGTGATGTCGCCCACGAAGGTGGTCGGGTCCTTTTCGTACTCGTCGCGGGCGCGCTTGCAGCAGCGCTCGATGGTGCCCATCTTGCTGACCAGCAGATCGTTGTCCATGGCGTTCCTTGTCTAACTAGGGGGGCCTCGATAAACCGTAGCGAGCGGCGGCGATGTTGGCCGAGAAGCGCAGCTGTACG
>CAJYQM010000195.1 GCA_913777025.1 uncultured Massilia sp.
CGCATGCTAAACTCGCTCGTTTGTGCCACCCACCCTCATCGTTCAGCTCCAGACATGACTGCCTCCCTTCCGCTGCGCCGCACCGCCTCCGCCCTTGCCCTCGCGTTGACCCTGGCCCTCCCGGCCCACGCCGACGTCCCCGCGCCGGTCAACCCGACCTACCCCGGCACCATCGTGCTGAACGTCGATGCGACCAACCTGTCGCAGCAGATCTTCCGGATGCGCATGTCGATCCCGGTGAAACCGGGTCCGCTGACCCTGCTGTACCCGCAATGGCTGCCGGCGAACCACGGCCCGAACGGCCCCATCACCCAGCTGGCCGGCCTGAAGTTCACGGCGAACGGCAAGCCGGTCGAGTGGACGCGCGACCCGGTGCAGGTGTTCGCCTTCCACGTCAACGTGCCGGAAGGCGCGACGACGCTGGAAGCCGAATACCAGTACCTGTCCCCGCTGGACACCAGCCAGGGCCGCATCACCATGACCGACGACATCCTGGGCGTGCAATGGGTCTCGACCACGCTCTACCCGGCCGGCTACGTCGCGCGCGGCGTGACCGTGCAGGCGAACCTGAAGCTCCCGGCCGGCTGGCAGTACGCCACCGCGCTGGAGACCGGCAACCGCCAGGGCGACGAGGTCCATTTCAAGCCGAGCGACCTCGAGACCCTGATGGACTCGCCGCTGTTCGCCGGCCGCTACTACAAGCAGTTCGACCTTGACCCGGGCGGCAAGGTGCCGGTGCGCCTGAACGTGTTCGCCGACACGCCGGAAAGCCTGGAAGCCAAGCCGGAGCAGATCGAGCCGCACCGCAAGCTGGTCCAGCAAGCGTATAAACTGTTTGGCTCGCACCACTACGACCACTACGACTTCCTGTTCGCGCTGTCCGACGAATTCGGCGGCATCGGCCGCGAGCACCACCAGTCGAGCGAGAACGGCGTCAAGCCGGGCTACTTCACCGACTGGGCCAAGAGCGAAGCGGGCCGCGACCTGCTGCCGCACGAGTACACCCACTCGTGGGACGGCAAGTTCCGCCGCCCCGCCGGCCAGGATGTCCCGAACTTCAACACCCCGCTGCAGAACGAACTGCTGTGGGTCTACGAAGGCCAGACCCAGTACTGGGGCAACGTGCTGGCCGCGCGCTCCGGCCTGGTCTCCATTGCCGGCGCCCGCGACGCGCTGGCCGCCACCGCGGCGCGCTACGACAGCGTCGCCGGCCGCAACTGGCGCGCGATGCAGGACACGGTCAACGACCCGATCCTGAACGCGCGCCGCCCGCTCGGCTGGGCCAACTGGCAGCGCAGCGAGGACTACTACTCGGAAGGCCAGCTGATCTGGCTCGACGTCGATACCCGCCTGCGTGAACTCTCGAATGAAAAGCGCTCGCTGAACGACTTCGCGCGCGCTTTCTACGGCATCAACGACGGCAGCCACCTGCCGGCCTTCTACACCTTCGAGGACGTGGTCGCGGCCCTGAACAAGGTGCAGGCCTACGACTGGGCCGGCTTCCTGCGCTCGAAGCTCGACGGCCACGGCCCGGGCGCCCCGCTGGACGGCCTGGCGCGCGCCGGCTGGAAGCTGGTCTACACCGACACCCCCACCGACTTGATCAAGGGCGCGGACGACCGCAACAAGGTCACGGACCTGAGCTACTCGCTGGGCTTCACGGTCACCGCCGACGGCGGCATCCGCAACCTGATCTGGGACGGCGTCGGTTTCCGCGCCGGCCTGGCCGCCAACAGCACCATCGTCGCCGTCAACAACCGTAGCTACAAAGCGGAGCTGCTGAAGAAGGCGATCAAGGAAGGCAAGGACGGCAAGCCGATCCAGCTGCTGGTCAAGAAGGGCAACGTGCTGCGCACCGTCTCGCTCGACTACCGCGACGGCCTGCGCTATCCGCGCCTGGAACGCATCCCGGGTACGAAGGATCGCCTGGAGGCGATTTATTCGGCGCTGAAGTAAAGTAACGCCGGCATGACATCGCTCATCCGGCGCGAGCCGTATGAGCGATGTCTGTCATCAAACCGTCACAATATCCGCCTATTCTGGCCTTGCCCAGAACAACAACAAGGAGGCGGACATGAAGATGGAATGGTTCAACAAATGGCGCGCACAGCAAACGCTGGCCAACTCGCGCTACCGGACCCAGTTGGCGGACATCCCGCCCGCACTGGAACCCTGCTGGAGGCAGAGCGCCCCGCACGAATACCCAGGCATCCCGACGGATGCCTTTTTTTTCGCCCGCGCGGCCGAGGGCCTGATGCATTTCTTCGATGCCGTCACCTGCAGCGGCAAGGCTTGCGCCCTGCCCTCGGACGCCGCGGACTCGGTCTGGCACGCCTGGCTGCGCCATGACCCGGCCGGCCTGGAGCGCTTCTGCAAGCGCCACTTCGGCGCCGCCGTGCCGCACGTCGAGCGCGACGGGCTTGGATCGGGTGCGCTGCTGAATACCTTCGCGGCCTGCCACGCACTGGATGGCGGCGTGCGGGGCAAGCCGCGCCTGCCTGCCCTGTTCCGGCTCGATGCCAGGCTGCGCATGCGCAATGGCCATGGCTACTGGCTGCACGGCGGCCGGATCGTGTATGCCAGGATCGGACCGTATGGCATGGGCCTGGGACGGGCACGGGCACGGCCGCATCCGGAGCTGACGGTGGGCGCGCTGTACATGGCCGGGCTGGTCGACCGGCAGGCGCTGGCGGCGCAACTGGGACGGCGTCCAGCGCCGGACAGTGGCGGCAGCAGTTGCGGCGGCGATGCCGGGTTCGCGTTCATGAGCAGCGGCGACGATGGTGGCGGCAGCTGCGACAGCGGCGGGGACGGCGGTGGCAGCGATGCCGGCAGCAGCTGCGGCAGCAGTTGCGGCGGCGGTTGCGGCGGCGGCGGCGATTGAGGTGCGAACCTTATCGTGCGGGCTTGCCCGCGGCCACATCCCAGTTCGCCATCACCAGGCCGATCGCGCGCTCGATGACCTCCAGTGGAATACCATCCCGGGCCAGCGTCGACACACCCTGCAGGAAGCTGTCGAAGACCGTGGCCAATGCCTGCGCGT
>CAJYQM010000196.1 GCA_913777025.1 uncultured Massilia sp.
CGCAGATCGCCATGGCGTCCTGGGACGCGATGGTGATCTGCGCGACCGCCTGGAGTTTGTCCCGGCTTGCGCCATCGCGCGCCCGGATCGCCATGCCGCCCTCGAGGCCGGCGGCTGTGTGAACACCACCGGTTCCGCCGGGACTGAGCGCATCGCCGGCACGCCGCACACCGTGTATTACATGATCAAGTTGGCTCTGCAATCGTTCGCGCGTGGGCTGGCGCACGGGTCCGGCGAACGCGACTGGTCGGCGATGGCCGCCTTCACGATCGACGGTCATCAGCGCCTGGGGCAGGCGCCGGGTCGATGAAGGCGGCGGGCTGTCCCCACCGGTCTTCATACACCATGCCGGACAGCGGCCGGCGCTTGTCCCAGCCCTCGGCCTCGAGCATCGGCGCCGGATAGAACTGTTCGACGTGGCCCACGCAAAGGACCGCGATCGGCGCGCTGCCGTCCGGCATATTGCACAGTTCGCGCAGGCGCTGGGGATCGAACAGTGACACCCAGCCGACGCCGATGCCTTCGGCGCGCGCGGCCAGCCAGAAGTTCTGGATGGCGCAGGACGCCGAAGCGAGGTCCATCTGCGGCATCGTGCGCCGTCCGAACACATAAGGCTCCCGTTCGTCCATCAGTGCAACGACCAGCAGTTCCGCGCACTCCAGGATGCCTTCCACTTTCAGGCGCATGAATTCCTGCGCGCGCTGGTCGAGCGCATGCGCGGTGCGCACGCGTTCCTGGTCCACATCGGCGTGGATTTGCCGGCGCAGCCCGGGGTCGGCGATGCGGATGAAGCGCCACGGTTGCATCAGGCCGACGCTGGGCGCCTGGTGGGCCGCCGCGATGAAGCGTTCCAGTTGGTCCTGGGCGATGGGCGTGGCGAGGAAATGGCGCATGTCGCGCCGTTCGCGAATGGCGCGGTACACGCCTTCGATTTCCGCCGGCGAAAAGGCGTTCGGATGCATCGGACTTCTCCGGTCAGTGGGGCAGGTGCAGCATCCGGCGCGTCACGGCCATGGCCGAATCGAAGGGCCCGGTGCCGCGCACGATCTTGACCATGACGCTGGCGCCCAGCCACAGCTGGTACAGGCTTTCCGCCACCCGCGCCGGGGTGTCGTCGATGGCCAGCGAGCCTTCGTCGGCCCCGCGCTCGAGCGCCGCGCCCAGCCGGCCGATGATCGCCGCCGTGCCCTGGTTCAGGACCGCGCGCATCGCTTCGGACAGGTCGGCCACTTCCGCAGCCAGCTTGACGGCAAGGCACTTGCCCTGGCAATCCAGGAAGGACTGGTTGGCGCGCCACAGGTCGAAGTAAGTCAGCAGGCGCTGCGCCATGGTCGACCCCGGCTGGCGCATCACGCTGTCCAGGTCGGCCAGGTAGTCCTCGAAGTAGGTCGAGAGCAGTGCCTCGCCGAATGCCTCCTTCGAGTCGAAGTAGTGGTAGAAGGAACCTTTCGGTACCTTCGCTTCCGTCAGGATCTCGTTCAGGCCGACGGCCGAGAAACCTTTGCGGGACATGATGCGCTGTCCCACCGCAAGGATATTGGCGCGGACGTCGGACGAATCGTTGGTGTGTGCTTTGGCCATCGCCGCACTCTACATTTGATTAGACCAGTCGTCTACGCCTGTGCCGGATTTTTTGCTCGTCCTGACGGTATCTGGTAGCAGCTTCAGGCCGCCGGACACCGCATCAGGCCAGCTGCTCGAGCAGCAATGCGGCGGTTGCGGCCGAGGATGCCGGATTCTGGCCCGTGATCAAGAGGCCGTCGCGCACGACGTAGGAGCCCCAGTCCGGGCCGCTGGAGTACATGCCGCCCCTGGCCTTCAGTTCGTCCTCGACCAGGAAGGGCACCACCTGGGTCAGGCCGACGCCTTCCTCTTCGGTATTCGTGAAGCCCGTGACCTTCTTGCCTTCGACCAGCGGGCGCCCGGCCGGCGTTTGCACATGGCGCAGCACGCCCGGGGCGTGGCAGACGAGGGCGACCGGCTTGTTCGCCGCCAGGAAGGATTCGATCAGGGCGATCGAGTGCCGGTCTTCGGCCAGGTCCCACAGCGGTCCGTGGCCGCCCGGGTAGAACACGGTGTCGAAGTCGGCCTGGTCGATGCTGCCCAGGCGCAGCGTGTTCGCCAGCTGCGCATTGGCGGCGGCATCGCCTTCGAAGCGGCGCGTCAGCTCGGTCTGGAACGATGGCTCATTGCTTTTCGGGTCCAGGGGCGGCTGGCCGCCGAGGGGCGAAGCCAGGACCACTTCTGCGCCGGCATCCCTGAAGGCGTAGTAGGGCGCGGCCAGCTCTTCGAGCCAGAAGCCGGTCTTGCGGCCCGTGTTGCCGAGTTGGTCGTGCGAGGTGAGGACCATCAGGACTTTTTTCATGCTGTTTCTCCAATCATCGAGGAATATATTAGACCGGTCGTCTTGAGAAAGGGCGTGTACGATCGGCCTGCGCTGCGCTACGGTGCAGTGTTCGTTTCTGCATCGACCGGGTTCAAGATAGCATCAAGTAGACCAGTCGTCTAGAGAAATTTCATTCTTTTTTGGGAGCGGTGCCTCGTTGTCCTTGTTCAGTCCCGATGGAACACGGGCAGGACCTCGCGCGCCAGTTCGTCGAGGATGTCGCCGACGGAACGCCGGGTGTCCACCAGATTGAACATGAGGTGGTGAACGCCCATGTCGCGATGTTGTTCGAGCATGTCGATGAGCGCTTTACGGCCCAGCTGGTAACCGAGCGGGATGGGTTCGGGCGGCGCATCGGGATCCTCGTGCAGGCGCAGGCTGAACGCAGATGAAAACGACCGGAAGCTGCCGGCGGCGACCCGGTCGACGGCATTCCTCCACAAGGTGAAGCGTCCGCGCTGGACCTCGAGCGGCCGGTGGTAGGTCACCCAGCCATCGGCATGGCGCGCGATCCACTCGAGCGTCTGCTGCGCGCTGCCGACCACCAGCAGCGGCACGCGGCCGCAAGCCGGTCCGGGGCGCATCTCGAAGGCTTCCAGTGCTTCGCCGTCACCCGCCAGGATGCGCGAGGGCGATGCAAGCGCGGCCGCGATGCGGTCCCAGGATAGACGGAATTGCCGTGCCCGCTCCGGGTATTGCCGCTCGAACGCGGCAAATTCGGGCGGCCGGTCGCCCGAGCCCAGGCCCAGGATCAGGCGGCCGTTCGACACCACGTCGGCCGACATCGCCGCCTTCGCAACATGCAAGGGATGCCGCAGCGGCGACACGATGGCACCGGTCACCAGCGCAATCCGGCGCGTGAGCGCAGCCAGCGCACCGAGGTGCACCCAGGGGTCGAGGTGGCCGACCGGGTCGGGATAGTCCGGCGCGTTGAGCGGCACGTCGCGTATCCACAGCGCGGCAAAACCGAGGCGGTCGGCCAGCGCCGCGTGCGCGAACTGCTGCGCCGGGTCGGGTGTCCGCACGACGGCCTCGGTCATCGGCATGACGAGCCCGATCGACAGGCGGTCCGGACGAAACAGGCGATGGAAAGTGGGGTGGAGGGGAGCGGGGTGGTCATGCATGGCGTGTCTATGCCGGCAGCAGGCCGGCCGTTTGGTAGGTCGCGATCAAGGTGTCGAAGAGGGCGATGTCCGCACGTCCCCGCGCCATCAACTGGGCGCCGGCCACCGCGGCGAAGATGGCCTGCGCGCGCGCCTGCGCCTCCGCGGCGCTGGTCTTGCCGCCGGCGGCCAGCATGCGGGCGAGCCAGGCGACGTTGACGTCGGCAAAGGCGCGCACCTCATGTTGTACGTTCGCCGGCAGGTCGTCATATTCCGCCGCCATGAAACTGCTCAGGCACATGCGGTTGTCGTTCTCCAGGGACTTGCGGAAGGTCTGCGGATACCTGCGCAGGCATTCGACCGGATCGGGAATCGCCGCCGCGAGCGCTTCCAGCGCGGCGGCCGAGTCTTCCCAGTAGCGCCTGGCGACCGCCGCGGCCAGGTCGGCCTTGCTCGGGAAATGGTGGTAAAGGCTCGCCGCCTTGATGCCCACTTCATCGGCGAGGGTACGGACGTTCAGCCCGCCGTAGCCGTGCGCCTGCGCGATGCGCGTTGCCGCCGCCAGGATCCTGTCGCTGGAACTCGTCGCTCCCTGGTTTTTCACGAATGCCCCGCCGGTAAAAAGTGGTTGACGGCGCCGATTATAACGCATACCGTTAACCTAACAAACGTTAGGTAGGGATCGCACCGGCCCGTTTGTCGTCTTTTGATCCATCTTTTTGGAGAGCACATGAAAAACGAACTCATCTATCAAGATGCCAGCAAGCTGGCTGAATTGATCCGCACGAAGGAAGTGTCGCCCGTGGAAGTCGTCCAGGCCCACCTGGACCGGATTGCCGCGGTCGATCCGAAGGTGAACGCCATCGTGACCCTGGCCGGTGACGCCCTCACCCTCGCCAGGGCCGCGGAAGCGGACGTGCTGGCCGGCCGGGAGCTGGGCCCGCTGCATGGCGTCCCGTTTACCGTGAAGGACTCGATCGATACGGCCGGCGTGGCGACCCAGCGCGGGTCGCCGATCTTCAAGGGCCGTGTGCCCGATGCCGATGCCACCAGCGTGGCACGGATGAAGGGCGCGGGCGGCATCCTGCTGGCGAAGACCAATCTCCCCGAGTTCTCCTACTGGATCGAGAGCGACAACCTGCTGAGCGGCCGCTCGAACAACCCCTGGGACCTGGCGCGCACGCCCGGCGGCTCGAGCGGCGGCGAATCGGCGGCGATCGCCGCCGGCATGTCGCCGATCGGGCTCGGCACCGACCTGGCGATCTCGGTGCGGGGGCCGGCTGCCCAGACCGGCATCGTCTCCCTGAAGGCGACTCACGGCCGCATCCCGATGACCGGCATCTGGCCCCGCGCACCGCGCCGGTTCTGGCACGTCGGCCCGATGGCGCGTTCGATCCGGGACCTGGCGCTGGCCTTCTCCCAACTCTCCGGGCCGGATGGACGCGATGGGTTCGCGACAAGTACCACTGCGTTCGACGCCGGTGGGCTGCGCGAGCCCGGTCGTCCGTTGCGCGTCGGCTGGATGGTCGGCCCGGGTTTCGGGCCGGTGGACCCCGAGGTGGCGGCCACCGTCAGGGCAGCGGCGATGGCCTTGAAGGATCTCGGTGTCTTCGTCGAACAGGTCGGCATTCCGGCACTGGAACGCGACTTCGCGCTCGACGTGTTCAACAAGCTGCACGTGATGGAGATGAAGCCGGCGTTCGCGCAGGCCACGGCCGGGCGCAAGCGGGAAGAGCTCTACAAGATGGCCACGACGATGCTGGCGCTGCCCGACACCCCGATGCGGGACTATATCGACGCCGAGCAGGCGGCGGAGCGGCTGCGCGACGGCTACGCCGACTATTTTTCCCGGTACGACGCCCTGATCACGCAGGTATTGCCGATCCCGGCCCACAAGCACGGGGTGGGGAAATTCGTCATCGATGGCCACAGCGTGGATGCGACCTACCTGCAGGGTGCGACCGTCCCGCTGAACGTGACCGGGCTGCCGGGCGTGGCCATGCGTTTTGGCACCAGCAGCGAGGGCTTGCCGATCGCCGTGCAGATCGTCGGCAAGTGGCAAGCGGAGTCGACCATCCTCCATATCGCATCCTTGCTCGAGGGCGTCAGCCCGGTCCGGGATTTGCACCCGGCCTTGTGAGGTCAGCCCTGGGCGCCCGACGACCACGCGAGCTGCGCCTGCAACTGCTCGAGTTTGCCGGCCGTCCACGCAAGCGCATCGTCCCCGAAGACGAGTCTTGGCGGAACGGGCGGGGCGGCGGTCATGCGGACGATCCGGGCCGCCAACGCGGCCGGGTCGCCGGGCTGCCGGTGGTTCGCGCCGCTGATGAAAGCCTGGAATGCCGCGATGGCCTCGGCGTAATCGGGAATGTCGATGTCGCCATGGCGCGCCGAGCTGGCGTCCAGGAAGTCCGTGCGCATCATCCCGGGCTCGACGACGAGCGTCCCGATGCCCAGCGGCTTAAGTTCCTGGGCCAGGCCTTCCATCCAGCCTTCGATGGCGAACTTCGACGCGGAGTACACGGAGCCGCCCGGGTTGGAAACAAGGCCATTGACCGAGGAAATAGTCACGACCAGTCCGGCACGGTGCTTGCGCATGTGCGGCAAGACGGCACGCGTGACGTTCATCGCGCCGAACAGATTGATCTCGAATTGCCGGCGGACCTGCTTGTCGCGGATGGTTTCGAACCAGCCGAGCTGGGCTTGCCCCGCATTGTTCACCAGTATGTCGATACGGCCAAAGCGGGCGACCGCCTCGTCCGCGGCGGATACGGCCGCGTTGCGGTCCGTGACATCCAGCGCGACGACGTGCAAGCGATCGCCATGCGGGGGCAGGGAAGCGGCCAGTTCCTCGGTGCGTCTCGCGGTCGCGACGACCATGTCGCCCGCTTCCAGCGCGGCCTTTGCAATATGCCGGCCAAGCCCGCGGCTGGCTCCCGTAATCAACCACACTTTTTTCATGACAGCTCCGACCGATGAATGCAGACGGGGTCATTGTATTTTTTATTATCGTGATAAATTCATGAGTCGCTTATATGGCCTAGTAGAGGAGCTTCTGAATGCTGCAGGATGTGTTGGGAGACCTGTTCGTGTTTCGCATGGTCGCCGCCGAGCGCAGCATGACCCGTGCGGCACTGCAACTGGGCATGACGCAGTCGGCGCTGAGCCAGGCGATCAAGCGTCTCGAAAGCCGCCTGGGGATCAAGGTACTGGCGCGCACCACGCGCAGCGTGGCGCCCACCCAGGCGGGTGAGCAATTGCTGAAGACCTTGATTCCCGCGCTGGCGGACATCGGTGCGGAGATAGAAGCCCTCACCGATCTTCGCGAACGGCCGGCGGGCACCCTCCGCATCACGACAGGGAAGCATGCGGCCCAAACGATCCTGTGGCCGGCGCTGTCCCGGCTATGGAAGGCTTATCCCGACATTCAGGTCGAGATCAGTGTCGATTCGACCTACCTCGACATCGTCGCGCATCGCTTCGACGCCGGCATCCGCATGGGCGAACGCCTGGAGCAGGACATGGTGGCGATTCCAATCGGCCCGTCCTTGCGGACGGCAGTGGTCGCGTCGCCTGCCTATCTCGCGCTGAAGGGCAGGCCGGCGACGCCGCGCGAGCTCGCAGGCCATCAATGCATCGGCTACCGGTCCGCGGATGGCGGGCTGTATAGCTGGGAATTCGAGAAGGACGGGCGCGCACTCGGTGTCCGGATGGGCGCGGGTCCGATCGTCAACGACGGCGACTTGATGATTGCGGCCGCGCTCGAACGATTCGGCTTGGCGCATCTGATGGAAGATATGGTCGAGCACTATCTGGCGGATGGACGGCTGGTACGGGTGCTCGATGACTGGTGTCCGCCATTTGCCGACTATCATCTTTATTATCCGGGCCGGCGCCAGCCAACCCAGGCATTCAAGCTGTTCGTGGAGGCCTTGAAAGGAAGAATATGATTCGGGCGGTTCCAATCGCGCACACGATGTCCCTGGACGCTGTTGTTGTATTAAGGCATCTTCAAGATTTGCCCCTTGCGCGCCTGCATTTCGATTTGCTATAGTTCGCGTCCTGCTTCTGCAGCGCAGTAAAACTCGAACGAAATCAAGGTGTTGAGTTTGAAGTTTCGGCAAGTTCCGAAAGCGCTGAAGAAAACGAGGGGTTGACGAGTCAAGCGAAACACTGCATAATCTCTCTTCTCTGCTGCTGACGAACAAAACGATTCGCACGGTGCAGCAAGGCAGTACAGAACACGGTTCTTTAACAATCAACAGTCGATAAGTGTGGGCGTTTGATGAAGGTGCCGGCTGACTAGTTCAGTCGATTACTTAAATTATCAAATGTTCACAAAAAATACGAAACTCTTCGAAAGAAGAGATCGTCAGTATTTTGAGTGAGCGACTCCTGAGAAATCAGGATGGCAGAAATGCCAACAAACAGAGATTAAACTGAAGAGTTTGATCCTGGCTCAGATTGAACGCTGGCGGCATGCTTTACACATGCAAGTCGAACGGCAGCGCGGGGCAACCTGGCGGCGAGTGGCGAACGGGTGAGTAA
>CAJYQM010000197.1 GCA_913777025.1 uncultured Massilia sp.
TTATTGTCAATGGTGCGGCGAAAAGCGAGGTGCATGCAAAGAACGACAGGCTGGCAAGCATTTTGGTGACGGAACTCAATTTCATCAGAACCTCCCTTGTTGTGTGAATAAGCGAAGTCAGCAATAAGCATGCCTGCGGCTATATCTTTACTTAAGGCATTGATTCAATTTGGAAAGTTAATAAAGTTTAAGTTTTTCTCTTATGTGAGTGTAAAAAATTCCGGCATTAAAATTCCCTATTTGGGTAAGTCATTGAATAAATATAAAATAGTGAAATATTTGTTATCTATTTGCTATATATATTTATATAAGGATATGGAAATTTGCGATATGAATTAGGTAAGCGGTTTGTGTTTAATGACATAGTTGAAAAGCAAGCTCTCAACCCTTACATAATGTGCAACCAACCACCAAACATCCAGGAGCAAGCTCGTGGAATTCAAGGACTACTACAAAATACTCGGCGTCGAGCGGACCGCCACCGCCGCCGAGATCAAGAAGGCATACCGCAAGCTGGTGCGGCAATACCACCCCGACGTCAGCAAGCACGAGGACGCCACCGAAAAGACCAAGGAAATCAACGAAGCCTACGACGTGCTGGGCGACGCCGAGAAACGCGCCGCCTATGACGAACTGGGCCGCGGACACCGGCCGGGCCAGGAATTCCGGCCGCCGCCGGACTGGGGATCGCAGTTCGACTTCGGCAGCGGCGGCGACGCCAACGATTTCTTTTCCGACCTGTTCGCCCACGTCGGCCGGGGTGGCCGGGGCGGCGGCACGGGCGCCGGCGGCATGGGCCGCGGCAGCTTCCGCATGCGCGGCGAAGATATCCACGCCGCCATTTCCATCGACTTGCGCGACGCCTACCAGGGCGCATCGCGCACGATCAGCCTGCGCGTGCCCGAGCAGGATCCGTCAGGGCACATGGTCACGCGCGACAAGACGCTCAGCGTGACCATCCCCAAAGGCGTGACGCCGGGCCAGCAGCTGCGCCTGGGCGGCCAGGGCCATCGCGGCATCGGCGGCGGGCCGGCGGGCGACCTCTACCTCGAGGTGCAGTTCAATGCCGATCCGCGCTACCGCATCGAGGGGGCGCAGGTGTACGAAAACGTGCCGGTGGCGCCCTGGGAAGCCGCGCTTGGCGCCAGCATCTCGGTGCCGACGCCCTCCGGCGCGGTCGAGGTGACGGTGCCGCCGGGCTCGCAGAGCGGACGCAAGCTGCGCCTGAAGGGGCGCGGCATTCCGTCCGCGCAGCCGGGCGACCTGTACCTGATCCTGGACGTGGTGCTGCCGCCCGCCAGCAGCGACCGTGCGCGCGAGCTGTACGAGGCGATGGCGCGCGATCTTGCCTTCAACCCACGCGAACGCATAGGAGCTTGAACGATGGCGCAACAACATAGCCTGACCGGCGTGCTGCTGGACGAGGTCGCCCTGACGCTCGAGGAACTGGCACGCGCCTGCGATGTCGAACCGGACTGGGTCGTACGCCACGTCCACGCCGGCGTGCTCGGCAGCCAGGACGTGGTCAGCGTGCAGGTGACCAGCTGGCGCTTCCGCAGCATGGACCTGCAGCGCGCCCGGCGCCTGCTGAGCGTCGAACGCGACTTCGACGCCAACGAGGACATGGCCGCGCTGGTGGTCGACATGGCCGACGAAATCCGCCGCCTGCGCGCGCGGCTGCACGTGCTGGGCGTCAAACTGCCCTGAATCGTGGTCTGCATGCATGAGTCTGCTGTCCAACACGGACTCATGCAAAATCAAGGCTTTGCGCTAGAATCGACCAGAGCTATCGCAAAGTCTTATGCTAAAAAAACTCCCGACCACCGCCACCGCCCCGTTCTGTCCGTCCGAAGTTTCCGGCACCGTCACCGTCCCCGAAAGTTATCCGCTGTGGAAGAAGATCGTCCGCTATGCCGGACCCGGTCTACTTGTGTCTGTCGGATACATGGACCCAGGCAATTGGGCGACCGCCATCCAGGGCGGCTCCCAGTTCGGCAACCAGCTGCTGTTCGTGGTGGTGCTGTCGAGCCTGGCGGCCATCGTGCTGCAATGCCTGAGCGCGCGCCTGGGCATCGTCACCGGCAAGGACCTGGCCGTGCACTGCCGCGAACAGTATTCGGCGCTGTCGGCCAAGGCCCTGTGGCTGTTCGCGGAACTGTCGATCATCGCCTGCGACCTGGCCGAGGTGCTGGGCTGCGCGCTGGCGTTCCACCTCTTGCTGGGCGTGTCGCTGCCGGCCGGGGTGGCGCTGACCGCGCTCGACACCGTCATCGTACTGGCGCTGAAGGGGCGGGGGTTTCGCCAGCTGGAAGCCATCATCCTCGGGCTGATCGCGACCATTGCCATCTGCCTGTTCGCGGAACTGGCGCTGGTCAAACCCGACTGGCAATCGGTGGCGGCCGGCCTGGTGCCGTCGCTGCAGAAGCTTGCCGAGCGCGACGCCCTCTACCTCGCCATCGGCATCCTCGGCGCGACCGTGATGCCGCACAACCTCTACCTGCACTCCTCGGTGGTCCAGACCCGCATCGCCGCGCTCGGCATGCAGGGGCGCGACAAGCGCCTGGATGAATCGATCAAGCTGTCGCGCGTCGACACCATCGTCTCGCTGATGCTGGCCCTGTTCATCAACGGCGCCATCCTGGTGCTGGCAGCCTCCGCCTTCCACAAGCCGGGCTTCGGCAACGTGATGGACATCGACCAGGCCTATTACCTGCTGGCGCCGGTGGCGGGCACGGCCATGGCCGCGATCCTGTTCGGCCTGGCGCTGCTGGCGTCCGGCCAGAGCTCGACCTTTACCGGCACCATCGCCGGCCAGGTCATCATGGAAGGCTTCCTGAAACTCAAGATCCCGTGCTGGCAGCGGCGCCTGATCACGCGCGGCCTGGCGCTGGCGCCGGCGATGGCCGGCGTGCTGACGCTGGGCGACCATGCGATCGGGAAGATGCTGGTCGGCAGCCAGGTCGTGCTGAGCATGCAGCTGCCGTTTGCCATGTACCCATTGATCCGCCTGACCGGCCGCAGCGACCTGATGGGCCGTTTCGTGAACGCGTGGTGGACGTCGGTCCTGTCCTGGTTCCTGTTCGTGGTGATCTCGGCCGCGAATGCCTGGATGGTGTGGCAGGCACTGTTGGGTTGATAGCAAACAGATCATCCCGTGCGCGGCCCGCGCGCCGCAAAAACTACAATGGTTCTCCCAGTCTAGCTAATTTCAAGCGCTAACAAGGAGATCAATATGCAAGCTCAACAACAAGCATCGAACCAGGCCCTGCAGGGAAAACGCGTCGCCATCCTGATGACCGATGGCGTGGAACAGGTCGAATACACGGGCCCGCGCAGCTTCCTCGAAGAGCAGGGCGCCCAGGTGACCCTGCTGTCGCCGAAGCCGACCGGCGACGAGATCCAGGGCTTCGACCACCTGACCCCGGACCAGAAATTCAAGGTCGAACTGGACGTGCGCGACGCCCGCCCGGCCGACTTCGACGCGCTGGTGCTGCCGGGCGGCGTCGCCAATCCGGACCAGCTGCGCCTGTCGATGGAAGCCATCACCTTCATCCGCGAATTCGGCCGCGAGAACAAGCCGATCGCCGCCATCTGCCACGGCCCGTGGACGCTGATCGACGCCGACCTCGTCACCGGCAAGCGCATGACCAGCTGGCCGACGCTGCAGCTGGACCTGCAGAATGCGGGCGCGCAATGGACCGACGAACAGGTCGTGGTCGACGGCAAGCTCGTCACCAGCCGCAAGCCGGATGACATTCCAGCCTTCAACCAGGCGATCCTGAGCGAGCTGCAGGCTGCCGGGCAGACGCAGCACTAAGAGCGTCTGTCGCTTTGCCGGGACTGGACGTGCGACGTGCCGGTTCCGGCGTGCCTAGAATGGTTCCATCGTCATGACTTATTTTTGGAGGTCGTATGTTGGAACAAGCGGTAGGACAAACTGCGGGCAAGCCCCTCGCGGGCAAGCGTGTCGCCATGCTGATGACCGACGGCGTGGAGCAGATCGAATATACCAGCCCACGTTCCTTCCTCGAGGAAAACGGCGCAACCGTCGTCCTGCTCTCGCCCAAGCAGGCCGGCGAGGACATCCAGGGTTTCAACCAGTTGACGCCGGACCAGACATTCAAGGTCGAGATGAACGTCGCCGATGCCAATCCCAGCGACTTCGATGCGCTCGTGCTGCCGGGCGGCGTGGCTAATCCCGATCAACTGCGTATGAGTAAGGAAGCCATCGACTTCATCCGCGGCTTTCCGGTCGAGGAAAAGATGGTGGCCGCGATCTGCCACGGACCGTGGACGCTGATCGATGCCGGCATCGCCACCGCCAAGCACCTGACCAGCTGGCCGAGCCTGAAGCGCGATCTCACGAATGCGGGGGCGGAGTGGACCGATGACGAGGTCGTGATCGACCAGAGGCTGGTAACGAGCCGGAATCCCGGCGATTTGCCGGCCTTTAACGATGCGATGCTGAAGGAATTGCTGGTGGCGCCGGGAAACGATCCGGGGCCGACTTCGTAATCACGGCTGAGCGGTTCGTGAATCCGGACGCGGCGAGGGGCGAGGTTCTCGCCGCGTTTTTTCGTCAGCGCGGTCCGTAATTCCTTGGGCTGCTGAGATAAATGTCCAGCTGGACGAGAAGATACCCGGCCATGCTCTGGCCGGCCACGCGGACTTTCACGTTCGATTTATTGTTCAATTCGAGCTGCAGGGCAGTGGCGAAGGAGCCGTTTTCCAGGAATGGCATGTTGACGACGGCTTCGCCGTCTTTGAGTTCGGCTTTGACGTCGGACTTGCTGCTCATGCCTGGAATGTATTGGAAGGTGGTCAGGCGCAGCGTTTCGCCCGAGAATTCGGGGCCGGTGAAGACGGCTTCGTCGCCGCGTTCCAATAAAAAGGATTTTGAAAAGCTCAGTTCTTTGCCGTTGATTTTCAGCATTGGGTTCTCCGCATTCTCGATCGTGTGCTGCTACAATTATTGAATTAATGCTAACACACGAGGAGGTAATGCTTGAACACGACTGTTCTTTGTGCATTGGTCTCCGGATGTATCCTGTCGAGCGTCTTCTTGCCGTCGGCTCACGCGGCCAAAACGCAGCCGGATGTCGTCCGCGTCGATAACGGCTTTGCTTCAATGTCGCTGGGCAGCCGGACGCTCGTTGGCCTGCGTGCACTCAGGGAAAACTACAATGCGCACAGCTTCGAAGTGGTGGCCTTCTATTTTCGCGATACGAGCGAGGGAACACCGACACTGAACCTGGTGCCGATCTTCGGCACAGAGAAAGGAAAGCGGAAAGAGCTTTACGAGATCACGGTCGGCGGCGGCGCGGATTGCAAGTTGAGTGACTTCAGGCTGTTGAAGCCACAGGGGCGGCAAGCTGCCCGCCTTGTCGTCGCCCAGCGGGATCCTGGGGACTCGTTCGTTGCGCCTGGCGTGGTGCGCTTTGTCTACTATGACCTGGTACAGAACGATGAAGGCGTGCCGGGTGAGCCACCGCTCTACTTTGAAGAGAAGAGCAGGGCGAACAGTCGCCAGGCATATTGTGATGTCAATGATGCGTTCGAGCGGGAACTGCGCATGGGGGTGTCGAGCGGGCAGGGCTTGTGAGCGCGCCTGACAACACTGCTTGGCATGCCGCCAACAGATGAGGGAGCCAGCAACAACTGGTGAATGTGTGCTTGTCGCTCGTGCCGGATGGGTCGTCTGCGAAAGCGATGTTGTCATTCTGGCGTGGTCAATTAGCCAAGGCCACCGGATCTATCTGCGGGAGAAGTTTCACCTAACGCAGCAATAGACCAGTGTGCTCATCTATAAGCGGCGGTCCAAGATGTACGGAAACGGAAATTAGCCCGAGATCCTTGTTGATCTCTACCCGCGCGATCTCGCTCAAGACTACCGCCAAGTCTTGTCCGGTTGCTCCGCCTTCGAACTGAATTTCAAGATCGACAGTAACACCCGTTGCCCTGTTACCCGTCACAGATGCCATATTGACGACTCGGGGAAGCGCACTCAGAGTTCGTCCGAGCGGACTTGTAAGACTATCTTGCACGCGTGTAGCAGATCTGTCGCTGACAACATAGTGGACAAGAATTACGAGTGCCGGCGGTTGAGCAGCGATGGCCATTCCTACAGTTGAGAGCGTTGCAACAGCTAGGGAAAAGTTTCGTCTTGACAGCAAGAGTATCTCCTCTTTGTTCGATGGGACATGTCCGCTATTAGCCGATCTCGGCCGTTCAACTCAGCATAGCAGCTTGCCCAAGCAGAAAAGTCACGAACAGTCACGACAGGGAAGACCCGACCCGTTGCAGACCCTCGAAGAGGATGCCAAGCGTGCGCTATATTTCGCCCGAACCGTCCCGCGCCGCCACCAGCATGTCGATCAGCGCGCGCGAGGCCGCCGACAAGCCACGGTGGGCCGGATAGACGACCGAGAACGCACGTGTCCGCCCACCCAGCTGCGGCAACACCTCCACCAGCCGTCCCGCCGCCAGGCTGGCTTCCGCAAACAGGCGCGGACACAGCGCGATCCCCATGCCTTGCTCGGCCAGCCAGATGACGCCCATCGCGTCGGTCGACACCGTCACCGACGCCGGCGGGATCCAGTCGATGTCGCGCTCTCCATCGCGCAACTGCCAGGGAAATACCCGTCCGGTGTTGGGACGGACGAAGGCGATGCAATGCTGGCGCGCCAGGTCGTCCAGTGTCGCAAGCGGTCCGGCCGTCTCCAGGTAGGCGGGGGCAGCCAGCAGGCACAGCGGCGACGCTTCCAGGTGGCGCGACGCCATCGTGCTGCTTGGCAGCGGGCCGGAGCGGATTGCCAGGTCGAAGCCCTCGGCCACCAGATCGACATTGCGGTTGGTGA
>CAJYQM010000198.1 GCA_913777025.1 uncultured Massilia sp.
CCTACCGCCACTTAGGTAGGGTGAGTAGTGTGATGAAGCCCCTTATGGTCGCGGCATGACCTTGCTAATAAAGGAGGGGACCACGCCTAACAACTCGAACTTAGTAGAACGCCCACAACGCAAATATTTCTACCAGACTATCTTTGATGGCGCTAAGGTGAGCAATGAGCGGGCGGCACGCTGAGGCCACAACGTTGAGCGGTCACGGATGCGGTCGTCTAGGCGCTACCGGTTCACTTTTGACATTATGGGAATAATGTCTGATCTTCATTAATGCCTCTTCCGTTCCGTCCTTAGACACTGGATTCGCCTTAGACGACTATACCTCGAGCCGGCCTGGACATTCCAGCATCAATGGAGCAGGACTAATTGATGCCATGCTTGCTCATGCAATCCTGATCAACCGCCCGTCCGGGGCCGTGCTGGATAAGTCATCCTCTTTTCGGTCTGGCTCGTGGCGCAGCATCAACCAAATTCATGCGCGTGGTCCTCAAGCTTGCGCCGCACCCGCCTGCTTGCCGTCGTGCGGCACAAAGCCAGGAAGCCCAGGAGTCTGGTCGACAGCACCTTGTTCCTGTGGTGAATGATGAAGAAGTTGCGCTTGAGGGCGGGCAGCGAGGTCCGTACCACTACCAGCCGACCGCTCGCGACGAAATCCTCGACCACGAGCCGGGACAGGCAGGCCAGCCCCAGTCCATGCGCGGCCGCATGCTTGATCGCCTCCGCGTTGCTGAATTCGCCTGCCGAGCGCAAGCTGTGCAGGTGAGGGACGAGCGCCTGCTCGACCGCCTCACGGGTTCCCGAACCGGGTTCGCGTAGTAGCCAGCCGGCGTTGCGTAAGGCCTGCAAGGACACGGTCCCGTCGCTGGCGGCACCGTCGGTAAGCAGCGGGTGGCCGGGGGCGGCAACCACCACAAGGTCGTCTGCTATCCACGGTTCGACCTGTAGCTGCAGGTCATGACATGGCCCCTCCACCAAGCCTAGATCCAGCTCGAAATTCGCGACCGCCGTTGCGATGTCGGACGTATTTGCAATGGTGACGCGAGGCGGGCCCTGGGGCGACGCGGCGAATGCCTCCGCCAGTATCGCCGGCAACAGGTAGATGCCGATCGTCGTGCTGGCTCCGAGATGCAGGCCGAGGCCTGTCAAGCTGTTCTGCTCGGCGAACTGGCGTTCGATCGTCGTCGCTGCGTCCAGCATCTGGCGCGCCTGGGGCAGCAACAGGCGGCCGTTGTCGTTGATGAGCAGGCGCTTGCCGACCCGGTCGAACAGCTGGACGTCGAGCATCGCCTCGAGCTCGTTGAGGGCTGCACTGGTCGCGGATTGCGACAAGGCCACCTGGTGAGACGCTGCCGTGGTGCTGCCCGATCCAGCGATGGCGAGGAAGATCTGAAGCTGGCGAAGGGAGAGGCGCATCGTTGGCGGGCGTCGAGTTGTGCTGACGCCCAATTATATTGAAACCACGCCGCTTGCCAAAACGCTGCGCATTTCCCTATTGCTTCAGAACGAAATCGGCCAGCGCACGCAATTCCTCGGGCTTGAGCTGGGGGAAGGGCGGCATCGCAGCCTGTCCCCATTTGTCCGAACTGCCGCCATGGATGCTTTTTTCAAGGAGGGCTTGCGCCCCGGGATTGCCGCGGTATTTTGCGGCCACCTCATGGTAAGCCGGTCCGACGATCTTCTTGTCGATTGCATGGCAGGCCAGACAGTTGTTGGAAGCGAGCAGCGCTTGTACGTCGAGCCCCTTTCCCGCCGCCGGCTTCGTAGCGCCCGATGCCCACGCGAGCCTGAGTTCTGCCGGCAAATCGGCTTCCTTCGCGCTGCCATAGGTCACCGCGAGATAGGCGCCGATGACCTTGACGTCGTCATCGGTGAGCGGGGCGCCATACATGTGCTGCATCTTGCCGACTTCGCCGGTCCATTGGACTAGGGTCATGCCTGGCGGCTGGTACTTGATGTAATCGGCGGAATGACAGGTAGCGCATTTCTGCGTGGCGATGACATAGCCGGGCAGGCGCGACGACTTGAGCTGCGCTGTCTCGGCAGGAAGCTTGAGTGTATGAACTTCGGCGTACGCCGGCGCGGCCATGCCTGCAACGAGCAGGAAAACAGGCAAGAAGGATTCGATTCGTTTCATGGGCGCCTCCTCAGGCGATGGTCACGGGGTAGGATTCGATCACATGGCGGCGATAGCCCCCCGGGTTCCAGGTCGGGTCCGCCGGCTGCACTTCGCCGGCACGGTTGGTGGCCCTTACCATCAGGACAGTCTGGCCGCGTGCGGCGAAGCTTACCGGCAGGCGCCACTCGCGGAACGAATAACGCCCGAGGTCGGCGCCGAGTTCCGCCGCCCGCCAGGTCTTGCCGCCATCGATCGAAACATCCACGGCCTTGATGCCCGCGCCGCCGTCGAAAGCGATACCCTTGAGCTGGACCGTACGGCCGGCGGGCAGCACGCCGCCGCTGGTGACGCTGGTGATAAAACTGCGCACCGGCAGGGTCGAGATCGGCCTGGTCCTGGACGGCGTGGTGCCGGGTGCCACGCACAGGCAGTCATTGTCTGGCACGCGATAGGCCGTCGTCATGAACAAGGCATCGTGGCCTTCGAAAGGCTTGTCGAGCACCTCGATTTCGGACAAGTGCTTGACCCAGTAAGTGCCGAAATAGCCGGGAACGATCAGCTTCAGAGGATAGCCGTTCAGGTAAGGGATGTCCTGGCCGTTCATGCTCCAGGCCAGGAGTACGTCGTGGCCAAGCGCGTGTTCGATGTCCAGCGTTTTCCTGAAATCGGAGGTCGACGGCAGCACAGGCTGGTCCAGGCCGTTGAACATCACCTGTCGTGCATTGGCGCCGACGCCGGCCTTTTCCAGCACTGTCTTGAGCGGCACCCCGACCCAGCGCCCATTGCCCATGGCGCCGTTTGCCAACTGGGCACCGAAGACGCGCGGCGACGAGAACCCGCGGCTGTTGCCGGAGCACTGGTTGACAGCCACGACTTCGACAGGCTCTCCCAGCGCCTTGAGTTCGGAAAGCGACAAGCTCAGGCTGCGCTTTACCGCACCCTTGACCTCGAGCCGGTAGGTCTCAGGATCGATCGACATCGGCAGGTTCGCCAGATGGTAGCGCACGAAGAACGCGTCATTGGGCGTGATCGCCCCGTTGTTGAAGACCTCGAACGGTGTTTCGAGGTGCGGCGGACGGGTCGTGACGCGGATCAAGGGACGCTTTTGCGGATAACTGACCAGTTCGCGCGGGCCATCGGCAAACGAGACCCCGTCGTCCTTGGCGATGGCGGCAAGGCTGGCGCCCGGGGCGGCGGCCAACCCAGCGGCAATGAAACCAGTGTGCCGAATGAAACGGCGGCGTCCCTCGAAAGGGCGCGCGCTATCGTGGGGACCTGCAGGTTTGGCGGTGTCGTCGCCTGATCTTCTTGTCATGGCTGTTGTCTCCTGTGATTGACCGGGCGCCGGGTTCCCGGCGTGATGGTCAGCCTAATATACGTCGCATTATTATTTCTACAAAATTGCTGGATAAATTAAAAGTCGGAATTCAACCTGATATTTTGGTAAATTCCGTACCGAGGATGACAATTTACGGAGGTCAGTCCAGCAGATGCCGAATGGCGTCGCGCTCCTGCACCAATTCATCGACTGCCGCCTGCAGTTTTTCGCGCGCGAAGGTATTGATGTCCAGGCCACGGATCCGATTTGCCTGGCGCCCGTCGCAGACGACCGGCACGCCGAAGAAGATGCCTTCCGGGATGCCATACCCGCCGTCCGACGGCAGCGCCATCGAGACCCAGCGCCCGCCGCTGCCCCTCACCCAATCGCGTACGTGGTCGATCGCGGCATTGGCCGCCGATGCAGCGGACGACTGGCCGCGTGCTTCGATGATGGCTGTGCCGCGCTGGGCCACCGTCGGGATGAACACTTCTCGGTTCCAGCGCTCGTCGCGCAGCGCGAACGAGGCAGATTGGCCATCGACGAGGGCGAAGCGGTAATCGGCATACATGGTGGGCGAGTGGTTGCCCCAGACTATCAATTGCGAAATACTGTCGACACTCTTGTCCAGATGTAGCGCCAGCATGGCCTGGGCGCGGTTGTGGTCAAGCCGGATCATCGCGCTGAAGCAGGATGGATCGAGGTCCGGCGCCGCGTGCATGGCGATCAGTGCATTCGTGTTGGCAGGATTGCCGACGACAAGTACCTTGACTTCACGCTTGGCGACCGCGTTCAGGGAGCGTCCCTGCTTGGCGAAGATCCCTGCATTGGCGGCAAGCAAATCCTTGCGTTCCATACCTTTGCTGCGCGGCTGTGCGCCGACAAGA
>CAJYQM010000199.1 GCA_913777025.1 uncultured Massilia sp.
GGGGGAGGGCGGCGCGCGCGCTGCGCCGGGTGGCCAGGCGCACGTCGTCCGGCGCGATCCCGCGCAAGTCGGCCAGCGCGCGGCCGATCGCCGGCAGCTGCTCCGGACTGTTGCGTCCCGGGTGCACCCATGCAGGCGAGATATCCGGCGCATCCGTCTCGAGCACGATGGCCTCCAGCGGCAGCTCGGTCGCCAGCCGGCGGATCTGCAGCGCGCGCGTAAAGGTCATGGCGCCGCCGAAGCCCAGGTGGAAGCCCAGGTCGATGAAGGCCTGCGCCTGCTGGAAGCTGCCGTTGAAGGCGTGCGCGATGCCGCCGGCGGGGCGGATCCGGCGCACGTGCTTGAGCACCTGGTCCTGCGAGCGGCGCACGTGGGTCAGCACCGGCAGCCCGAGGTCGCGCGCCAGGCGCAGTTGCTCGCGCAGGAAATGCTCCTGCTTCTCGCGCATCGCCGGCTCGCACAGCATCGGGATGAAGAAGTCCAGGCCGATCTCGCCGATCGCCACGAAGCGCGGGTCGCCGATCGAGGCTTCCGCCAGCCGGCGCAGCGCGGCCAGGTCATCGTCGCTTGCGCGCGGCACGAAGATCGGATGGATGCCGAGCGCATAACTGGCGTTCGGCGCGCTGTCGGCCAGGCGCTTGACCACGTCGAAGTTGCCGCGCTCGACGGCCGGGATCACGATCATGCCGACGCCGCCTTCGCCCGCGCGGCGCGCCACGTCCAGCGACTCGTCGCCGAATTCACGGGCGTCCAGGTGGCAGTGGGTGTCGATCCACATCGGCGGCGCCCTTTTACGCCGCTTCCGGCTGCAGGCCGTGTTCGGTCAGGCGCAGCGCGCGGTCGCAGCGGCGCGCCAGTTCCGGGTCGTGGGTGACGATGACGAAGGACGTGCCCAGCGTCCTGGACAGCTCCAGCATCAGGTCGAAGATGCCCTGGGCCGTCACGTGGTCGAGGTTGCCGGTCGGCTCGTCGGCCAGCACGCATGCGGGCTGGGTCACCAGCGCGCGCGCCAGGGCCACGCGCTGGCGTTCGCCGCCGGACAATTCGCCCGGCCGGTGGATCGCGCGCTTCGTCAAGCCCACGCGGGCCAGCATGGCTTCGGCCTGCGCCACCGCGTCGGCGCGCTTCATGCGCCGGATCAGCAGTGGCATCGCGACATTGTCCAGCGCCGAGAATTCCGGCAGCAGGTGGTGGAACTGGTAGACGAAGCCGAGCTGCGTGTTGCGCAGTTCGCCGCGCCGGGTCTCGGACAGGCTGGCGAAATCCTCGCCGTTCAGCGACACCGAGCCGGTCGTGGGCGTGTCCAGGCCGCCCAGGATGTGCAGCAGCGTCGACTTGCCGGAGCCGGAGGCGCCGACGATGGCCACGCGTTCGCCGCGCGCGATGGAAAAGTCGATGTTGTCGAGCACCCGGACCGAATAATCGCCCTGGGTAAAGGTCTTGCCGACGCCGCGGCAGGAAAGAACTGTGGTGGTGGTGGTTTGATACGTCATATCATTCATAACGCAGCGCCTCCGCGGGTTTGACGCGCGATGCCGACCAGCTCGGGTAGATCGTCGCGAGGAACGCCAGCAGCACGGAAACGCCGCCAATCTTGAAAACGTCCGGCCAGCGCATGTCCGAGGGGATGTCGCTGATCAGGTAAATGTCCCTGGACAGGAACTGGATGCCCAGCAGGCGCTCGATGAAGGGCACGATGACGTCGATGTTGAGCGCCACCGTCACGCCGAGCAGCACGCCGACGACCGTGCCGATGATGCCGACCAGCGCGCCCTGGATCATGAAGATCTTCCGGATCGAGGCCGGCGAGGCGCCGATGGTGCGCAGGATGGCGATGTCGGGTTGCTTGTCGGTCACCGTCATCACCAGGGTCGAGACCAGGTTGAACGCAGCCACCGCGATGATCAGGGTCAGGATGAGGAACATCATGCGCTTCTCGGTCTGCACGGCGGCAAACCAGTTGGCGTTCATCTTCGACCAGTCGCGCACGACCAGGTCGCCGGACATCTGTTTTTTCAGTTCCTTCGCAACCTGCGGCGCCTGCTGCATGTCGGCGATGCGCAAGCGCAGGCCGCCGGGTGCGGCCAGGCGCTCCATGCGCTCGGCATCCTGCAGGTGGATGAAGGCCATGCTCGAATCGAAATCGTAGTGGCCGGCTTCGAAGGTGCCGACCACGGTGAACACGCGCGTGCGCGGCACGATGCCGGCCGGCGTGGGCTGGCCCTGGGCCAGCATCATGGTGACCTTGTCGCCGACGCCGACGCCGAGCGAACGCGCCAGCACGTAGCCGAGCACGATGTCGAATTCGCCGGGGCGCAGGTTTTGCAGGCTGCCCTGGCGGATCTGTTTCGCCACGTCGGACACCTTGTGTTCCTCTTCCGGCAGGATGCCGCGGATCGCCGCCGGCTTCATGGTGCCGTCCACCACCAGCAGGCCCTGGGTCTCCACATAGGGCGCGGCCCCGCGTACGGCCGGGTTGCGCAAGGCCTCCTGCTCGGCCTGGCGCCAGTTCGCCATGCCGGCGCCGCCCGCATCGAAGACCTCGATGTGCGCCAGGACCGAGAGCATGCGGTCGGTCACTTCTTTCTGGAAGCCGTTCATCACCGACAGCACCACGATCAGCGCCGCCACGCCCAGCGCGATTCCCGACACGGAAATCAGGGAAATGAAGGAAATGAAGCTGTTGCGGTTGCTGCGCTTGCCGGCGCGCGTGTAGCGCAAACCGACCAGCCATTCGTACGGCAATTTCTGGATGATGCTCATGGGCTCCTGGGACTATGCTTCTGGTCCCGCAGTTTGCCACACAATAATCATCCGTGTGTGCCATTGTGACAATTTGAATCCTTTTAAGTGGAACTTCACGCTTTGCCGCCCATCGTACGGAAGCGGCATCGGCCGATCGACGTGAAGGTGGCAAGATGACAAGCCTGCCCTACCCGAAAGCGACAGTCCCTGCTCAAAGGCCTGGCGTTTGTCTTACAATACGGGAATGGCCCATATTTCGCTTGTCCTGCCGTTCGCCCTCCCCGCTCCCGAATTCGCCCCCGACCTGGCCCGCGCCCTCGACGCGCCGGCGCTGGCGGCGCTGTTGTCGCGCACGTCCGCCTCCCGCCGCACGCCGCTGGCGCCGAGCGCCCGGTCCCTGCCGCATGAACACTGGATCGCCGGCGCGCTCGGGCTCGATCGCAACGAGGAGCCGGCCGTGGCCGCCGCCGCCATGCGCGGTTTCGGCCTCGATCCGGAAAACGGCTTCTGGTTCGTGGTCAATCCCGGCCACATCCAGATCGCCAACACCCACTTGATGATGGGCGACATGCGCCAGCTCGACATCCGCGAGGACGAAGGACGCGCCCTGTTCGACAGCGCCCTCGAGAGTTTCCGCGAACTCGGCCACGAGCTCGCCTACGGCAACGCCGACACCTGGTTCATGCGCGCCGACGGCTGGAGCGAGCTGCACACGGCCAGCCCGGACGCGGCCACCGGCATGAACCTGACCGACTGGATGCCGACCGGCCCGACGGCGCGCGCCTTCCGCAAGCTGCAGAACGAGGTGCAGGTCGGCTGGTACACCCACCCGGTGAACGCGGCGCGCGAGAAGCGCGGCCAGTTGCCGGTCAATTCGATCTGGCCCTGGGGCGGCGCCAGCCGCGCGACGGAAGAAGCCAACCGCCTGGTGGCCTCTGCGGGGCGGCGCGGCCCGGTAAGCCGTCCCACGCTGGTCACCCATGCGGTGCCGGGCTGGCTGGATGCCTTGTCGGGCCACGGCGCGGCCTCGCTCGACGTCCTCGCCGCCAGCGTCGACGATCCCGATGCCGGCTACCTGCTGCTGGTCGCCGGCGATGCGGCCTCCCCTGCCATCGCCGCCGACTGGGAAGGCTGGCTGCGCGCGATGCAGGCCTTCGAACAGAAGCTGTTCGCACCGCTGCTGGCTGGCCTCGGCCACGGCCGCATCAAGCGCCTGACGCTGGTGCTGAGCCACCGCGACGGCCACCTCGAACTCGACACGACACCGATGGCGCAGCGCAAATTCTGGCGCCGCCCGTCCCTCGAAGCACTGACTTGAAGACCCGCTGACTTGATGACCCGCATAGCCATCCGCCCCTGCCCCGTTCGCCATTCCGAAATGCTGAGACAGGGCGGCATCCATCCCGTGCTGGCGCGCGTGTTCGCGTCGCGCGGCCTGTCCGACCCGCGCGAACTCGCCAGCGAGCTGCAGGCGCTGGTGCCGCCGGGCGCCCTGCTGCAGATCGACGCGGCCGCCGTGTACCTGGCCGACGCGATCAGCGCCGGCAAGAAGATGACCATCGTCGCCGACTATGACTGCGACGGCGCCACCGCCTGCGCGGTGGCCCTGCGCGGCCTGCGCGCGATGGGCGCGCACGTCGACTACATCGTGCCCAACCGTTTCGAATACGGCTACGGCCTGACCCCGGAAATCGTCGAGCTGACGGCGCGCGCAACATCGCCCGACATCATCATCACCGTCGACAACGGCATCGCCAGCATCGACGGCGTGGAAGCGGCGAAGCGGCGCGGCATCGAAGTCGTGGTCACCGAC
>CAJYQM010000200.1 GCA_913777025.1 uncultured Massilia sp.
CACCGATATGCATGTTGCCCAGCAGCCAAGCACTGGGCCATAATATCTAGACAAACGTGTCTGGAGGCCGCCATTTCCGCCAATCCGCTGCTCACCCATCGCCTGCGCTGGTATGCGGTCGCCACGGCCCGCTTGCTGCTGCGCCGCTGGCAGGGCGTCGTTTTGCTGCTCGGCCTGGTCTCGGCGGCGGGCGCGACGCCCTTCGACAACCTCCGGACCTTTACCTTCCCGCTGCGGGCGCTGCTCGCGCCCGGCCACGGACCCGGCTGGCGTTTTCTCTACCTGCTGGGCTTGCTGGCCGCGGCCGCGCTGTGGGCCTGGATGCAGCGCGCGCACATCCAGGGCGGGCCGTTCATGGACTTCGCCGCCTCCTTGCCCTTCACGCCGCGCGCGCGCCGCCGCGTCGACCTGGCCGTGCTGGCGCTGGCCGACAGTCCCTTGCTGCTGCTGGTCGCCGGCGCGCTGGTCGCGGTGTCGCGGCATGGCATCGAACCGGCATCCGTGCTGACGCTGGTCGACGTCGCGCTGCTGGCGCTGGTGGTGCAACTGGCCGCGCTGGAGCGGCGCTTCGCCGGCTGGGCCTGTGCGTTTGCCGCGAGCCTGGTGCTGGCGGGCGGCATCGGCACACGCTTCGAGCTCATCAGTGCCGCGCTGGTCGGCGTCGCGTCCTGGATCGCATTGCGTACCGTGCCCTGGCCGCGCCTGCCGGCAAGGCGGCGCGCCGGGCTGCCGGCGCCCGCCACGCCGGGCCGCTGGCTGGCCGCCGTTGCGGGGCGTCATGCCCCGGCGCTGCGCGTCTCCCTCGGCATCCTGCTGCGCGACCGGCGCGACGAGGCGCTCGCCAAGGCCGCCGGCGCCGCCGCCCTCGTCGCGGCAAGCGCTTTCCTGATGGCGGCCTTCGACTACGACGCGCGCGCCTTCGCCGTGGCGCTGCTGGCCCAGGGCGCGGTCGCGCTCCAGCTCAGCGGCCTGTTCCGCGGCCTGCAGATGACGCACCTGGCGGGCAGCGCCTGGTCCGGCGCCCTGCCCCTGGCGCCGCGCTGGTGGCGGCCCTTCGACATCGTCGCCGTGCTCGCCTTGAGCCTGCCTTTCCTGGCCGTGCCGGGGTTGCTGGCCTGGTGGCACGGCGCGCCGCCATTGCCCGTGCTGGCAGCCACGGGCGCGTACGCGCTGCTGCTGTGCTTCCTGCGCGCGCCGCAACTGTTCAACGAGCGCCACGCCGTCGTCCTCAGCCTGGTGCTGGCCGGGGCCTGGATGGCGGCTACGTTCGCCTGTATCTATTAGGAGGCGCCCATGCTGCGTTTCAAAGGATTGTGTAAATCGTTCGGCGCGCGCCAGGTGCTGCGGGACGCCGGCGCGTCATTGCCTCTGGGCGCCTTTGCGCTGCGCGGTCCGAACGGCATCGGCAAGTCGACGCTGCTGCGGCTGCTGGCCGGCATCGGCGAGATCGACAGCGGCGCGGTCTGGATCGACGGCCTGCCGCTGCACCAGGACCCGGCCGCCGCCAAGGCCAGGCTCGCCTATGCGCCCGACGAGTGCCCGGTCTACCCCTTCATGACGGGGCGCGAACTGCTCGCCTTTGTCGCCTATGCCAAGCGCTGCGCCGTGCCGCCCGGGGTGTTCGCGATCGTCGAGCGCTTCTGCCTTGCGCGCCACCTGGACACGCGCTGCGGGGCCATGTCGCTCGGCACGCAAAAGAAGCTGATGCTGGCCGCGGCCTGGATCGGCGACCCGGCCGTGCTGCTGTTCGACGAGCCGTCCAACGGCCTGGACGTGGATGCGCGTGCCGTGTTGATCGAGCTCCTGCGCGAGAAAGCGAAAACCGCGACCGCCCTGGTATCGACGCACGACCATGCGTTTGCGCAGGCCATCGGTGCGCAGGCGATCGAGTTCGAGCGTTTGCGTGACGGCGCGGCCGCCTAGTCGTCGCCGCGCCCGAACAGGTCGTGGGCGTCGAGGATGGCGTAGGTGATCTCCGGATGCCGTTCCAGCACGCGGCGCACGGCCGCCGGCACCGACTGCCGCACCTTCTTGCACAGGCCGGGACGGTCTTCGAGCGAGATGATGATGCCGCGCAGGGTGCGCACCTCGTTCGGGCCGGGTACGATCCTGAGCTCGGTGCCCAGGTTGGCTTTGATGCGGGCCTGCAACTTCGTGAGTTGCTCGTAGCTGGTGACCTGGTCGATGCGGTCGAGCAGGCGCTCTTCCTCGCGGCGGGTCAGCTGCAGCGGACGCAGGTCGGCACCGGGATTGGCGAGCAGGATCTCGCGCTCGCAGACACAGGCGCCGGGCGGGCATTCGATACGCAGGATCGGTATGTGTACTTGTTGCAACATGGAATCACGCTGTCAAGGACGGCGGCGGGAACGCCAGGTGCGGGGCGGGAAACAAGTGTACATCAGCTCTCCTCGCCGGGCGTATCGGCATCGTCATGTTGCGTGGCAGCCTCATGCATGGGGCCCTCGAGCATGGCGGCCATGCGTTTCCAGTGAGAACCCTTCCAGTACACGCGGCGGCAGCGGTCGCAGGTATTGAATTCCTCCTGCAGCGCGGCGACCGCCGGCGGCAGCCGCGCCAGCACCTCGGCCTTGGGCACGCGGCGCAGCGGCGCGTTGCAATGCAGGCACAGGGTGAACGGGCGCGCGCGCTCGGCCAGCCCGTAGCAGCGGAACACTTCTTCCAGCTGTTCCCGGG
>CAJYQM010000201.1 GCA_913777025.1 uncultured Massilia sp.
AGTCCATCATCTTCCAGCGGCCGCCCCAGGTCAGGCCGACCGACTCCGCCACTTCGCCATACAACTGGTAACCGCGCATGGCCCATGGATCCTTTTCCGAGATGACGATACGGCCGTTGCGCACGAAGGCGCTGTCCGCCGCCAGGCCGTACTGGTGCCAGCTCTGGAATGCAGCGGCATTCGTCACGTTCGGTCCCATCGCCGCCAGTTCCTGCTGGCGTTCCGGGCTGCGGTAGCCTTCCAGCAGGGCCATCTCGTAACCGTGCTTCTCCTTCATGATGCGGAACACCAGCAGCAGCCTTTGCTCGAAATCGGGGGTCAGCATGGCCCAGTCGCGGCTGGCGGACGCGATCAGCGGGCGTGCCTGGCTGACTTCGGCAGTGGTGAATGCCATCGGCGGCAGCGGAGGCGGCGGCACCAGCTGCTCGCCCTCGAGCAGGGCGGCGACCTGGCCGTTGACCTCGCGCGTGTCGTCTTCGAATCCTCGCAAGCGGGTGTGCGTGCCGCTCAGCAGCGCGAATAACGCCGGGGCCGCGAGCAGGACGATCCCGGCAATGCATATTGCATAATGCCGGCGCATGAAGCTCCCAGCCTCGTGCAGGCCGTCCCGGCCGGCCTGGCGCGTCGACGCGAGGGCGTGGCTACGCCGCAGTGCGATCGAATGCCAATGCCGTTGAATGCGCGTGCCGGCGCCAAGCAAGGTCTGGAGCATGAAGGCGCGTCCCGCGGGGAACAACACCGCCCAGCTCACCAGGCATGCCAATGCGAAGTACAACGCAACAGCAAGGAGCAGCACGTACTTTTCCTTGTCTAAAAATTGTTATGGAATTGCAGTTGCCTGAGAGTATAACTTTCTCTTCCGATAACAGCACGCACAATTGAAATCATGAGTCATGCATAGGCGCGCACAATTGGTTACTTGATTTTTGGCACGATTTTTACAATGAGCGTAAAGTTATGCTTAACTCAACAGAGGAGTATGTTTTGCACGACAGTCGCGAGCGCCGCCCGGGATCGGGCCGGCCCAGCCTTCTTTCAGCGGACCCGGCAACGGCCCCCGCGCCCGAGGACCGCAGTGTGCTCAGCCAGCTCGATGGCCGGGCTGCGCCCGCGCGCGGCTTGCCGTCGGCGACGCCGCGTGCGCGCCGGCGCGGTATGCGCGCCGCCTTCTTCGGCGCGGCCCTGGCGGGCATCGCAGGTGCGGGGTGGTTCGCCCTGGGCAGTGGCGGCGATGCGCCGGAAGCGCCCTTGACTGCCGCTCACGTGGCGGCGCCGCCCGTGAAGGCGCCTGCCGCCGTGCCGCCGCCTGCCCCGGCCGTGCCTGCCACGTTAGCGTCTGCGGATCCGCCCGAAGCGCCAGCCAACGCCGCCGTGATCCAGGACGACTTGCCGGCCGCGAAGGCGGACAAGCACGATCTCGCCAGCCTGCTGAATGCGCCGGCATCTGCTTCTGTCGCGGCGGCCGACGCCAGGCCGAAATCGCAGGACGACGCGCCGCGCAAGCACGTCACCGCGAAAAAAACCGCAACCGAAAAGCTGGCACGCAACGAGAAAGCCCGCGCGCCTGCAGCTTCGGCCCGGGCGAAGCCCGCCCACAAGCCCGTCCAGAAGCGCGCCGAGCCGGCCGTCGACAGCGACGTCGCCCTGCTTGCCGCGCTGCTGGCGCATACCAAGACACCGGACTCCGGTTCGCCCGACGATATCTTCCGGCGTTGCGCCACGAACGCCACCGCCACCGAAGTGCAGCGCTGCCGCGTGCGCGTGTGTCAGAGCAGCGCCCAGGGTGCGGCGGGATGCAAGTCGGTCCGTGTCTCGAAAGCGCCGGGTTGACCATGAGGCACGAATTGCTGGACCAGGTCATGGCCGCGCTCGCGCAGTTCGGCAGCGCCACCCGCCTGTATGCACTGACCCTCGAAGACCAGGGCGCCGACCTCGGCTCGGGCGGCTTGCTGGTCGAAGCCTTCGCGGCACGCGACCTGGTGCAGGGCGTGGGCGCGCGCGACGTGATCGCGCTGTCGACCAATGCCCACATCGACACCACGGCACTGCTGGGCCAGGCCGCGGCACTGGAAATCAGCCTGGCCGACGGCACCCGCGCCACGTTCGCCGGCGAGATAAGCGAGACGGCGATGCTCGGCAGCGAAGGCGGCTTCGCGCGCTACCGCATCCGCATCAGCCACTGGATCTGGCGCCTGGCGCATGTGCGCAACAGCCGCGTGTGGCAGGACCGGACGGTGACCGACATCGTCGACGAGGTGTTCGACGCTCATGCACCGGTGGCGCGCTGGCGCTGGAGCGAAGACGCCACCGCCTTCATGGGTGGGGCGCTGCCGCGCAGCTACTGCTGCCAGTACCGCGAGTCGGACCTGGCCTTCGTCGAGCGCCTGCTGGCGGAAGAGGGTCTGGCCTGGCGCTTCGAGCAGGGCGAGGATGGCCCGGCGATGGTGATCTTTGCCGACTCCACCAGCGGCAGCGCCATCCCCGACGACCCGTCGAGCGCTTCGCCCGGCGTGCGCTTCCACGGCGCCCACGCGCGCGAACAGAGCGACACGGTGCAGGCGCTGGCGACGGCGCGTCGCATCGGGCCGTCGAGCACGACGCTGCTCAGCTACGACTACAAGGCCAAGAAGGCGGTGGCGGCCAGCGTGCCCTCGCGCCTGGCCGGCTCGCCCAAGCTGCCGCCGCTGGAATCCTACGACGCGCCGGGCCAGTACCACTACGCCGGCCGCGACCAGGCCGAGCGCTATGCC
>CAJYQM010000202.1 GCA_913777025.1 uncultured Massilia sp.
TCAAGGCCTCGGTCTACGGCAGTCCGGACCTGGCGATCGAGACCCGGGTGTCGGAATCCGGGATGCTGACCTTCCCGCTGCTGGGCCAGGTGCAGGTGGGCGGCCTGTCGACCCAGCAGGCGGAAAAGAAGATCGGCGGCCTGCTGGAAAAGGGCGGCTACCTGAAAAAGGCGCAGGTCAACCTGCTGGTCACGATGCTGGCCAGCCAGCAGGTATCGGTGCTGGGCCAGGTCAACAAGCCGGGGCGCTACCCGGTGGACGGCACGCGCAAGGTGCTCGACCTGCTGGCCCTGGCCGGCGGCATCGGCCCCGAGGGCGGCGACATGGTCAGCCTGGTACGCACGCGCAACGGCCAGACCACGCGCGAGACCATCGACGTGGTCGACATGGTGCGCAAGGGCGAGCTCAACCGCGACTATGAAGTGGCCGGCGGCGACATCATCTTCGTGGAACGCGCGCCGCGCGCCTGGATCACGGGCGAGGTGCAGCGCCCCGGGCCGTTCCGCATCGAGCGCGCGATGACGGTGCAGCAGGCGCTCTCGGCCGGCGGCGGCCTGACGCTGCGCGGTACCCATCGCGGCCTGGAAATCACGCGCCGCGACGCCAATGGCGTGCCGCGCACGATCGATGCCAAGACCGATGACCTGGTGCAGGTGGACGACGTCATAACCGTCCGCGAAAGCTGGTTCTGATCTTCAAAGGTTTGCAATGAACGTCCATCAATTCTTACTGATCCTGCTGGCGCGGAAAAAGATCATCCTGTCGACGCTGCTGGTGACGGTGGCCCTGGCCCTCGGCTTCAGCCTCGTCCAGTCCAAGACCTACAAGGCGACCGCGTCCGTGCTGCTGAACTACAAGGGCGTCGATCCGCTGACCGGCCTGACGATGCCGGGCCAGCTGCTGCCCGGCTACATGGCGACCCAGATCGACATCATCAGCAGCAAGAACGTGGCGCTGCGCGTGGTCGACGCCTTGCGCCTGGCGTCCAGCCCGGCCGTCATCCAGCAGTTCAACGATGTCAACGAGGGCAGGGGCTCGGTGCGCGACTGGCTGGCCGACCTGCTGCTCAAGAAACTGGAGATCGTGCCCTCGCGCGAATCCTCGGTGGTCGAAATCAGCTTCCAGGGCGCCGACCCGCAGTTTGCGGCGGCGGTGGCGAACGCATTCGCCGACCAGTACCAGCGCATCACGGTCCAGCTCAAGACCGAGCCGGCCAAGAACGCCTCGAACTATTTCAACGATCAGACCCGCCAATTGCGGGATAACGTGGAGGCGGCGCAGGCGCGCCTGTCGAAATATCAGCAGGAAAAGGGCATCGTCAGCCTCGACACCAACCGCGTCGACGTCGAACTGGCGCGCCTGAACGATTTGTCGGCCCAGCTGGTCGCGGCACAGACCGCCGCGATGGAAGGCAATTCGCGCCAGGCGGTGGCCGCGGGCGGCGCGCGCTCGGCCCTGAATTCGCCGGACGTCGCCAACAACGCCCTGATCCAGACCATGCGCGCCAACCTGGCCGTGGCCGAGGGCAAGTTCGCCGACACGTCGCAACGCTATGGCAGCAACCACCCGCAATACCAGGCCGCCAAGGCCGAGCTGGACAAGGTGCGCGGCGAGCTGAATGCCGCCATGGGCACCGTCACGCGCTCGGTCGGCGCCAACGCCCAGGTGCTGCGCCAGCGCGAAGCCGAACTGCGCGACGCGGTGGCCCAGCAGAAGACAAAAGTCCTGGAACTGAATCGCGCGCGCGACGAGCTTGGCGTGCTGCTGAAGGACCTCGACAGCGCCCAGCGCGCCTTCGACGCCGCCTCGATGCGCTTTTCGCAGACCCGCATCGAAGCCCAGTCCTCGCAATCCGACATCTCGGTGCTGAACCCGGCCGTGGCGCCGATCGAGCCGTCCGGACCGCGCGTGCTGCTCAACACCCTGGTCGCAATCCTGCTCGGCGCCATCCTCGGCGTCGGCATCGCGCTGCTGCTGGAATTGCTGAACCGCCCGGTGCGCTCGGCCGTGGACGTGCGCGACATGCTGGGCATCCCGGTGCTGGGCAGCGTCGCGTGGAAACCGGCGCGTGGCCGCATGCGCGGTATCCGCTCGCTGATGGGCTCGCGCCGCCTGCTGCGCCTGAATTGAACGAGGACCGCCATGAATTCACCGATCCTGAACACCTTGCCCACCGAACCGGGCGCCAATGCCGGCGCCGACTCGAGCATGGGCGCGCTGCTGCTCGACAGCGGCAAGCTCAGCCTCGAGGATGCCGAACGCGTGCTGCGCCTGCAGAAGGAAACCGGTATCCGCTTCGGCGAGGCGGCCGTGCGGCTGGGCCTGGTCAGTGACGACGACATCCGGCAAGTCCTGGCGCGCCAGTTCTCCTATCCCTACCTGCAGAAAGGGCAGGCCGGGCTGTCGCCCAAGCTGGTCGCGGCCTACGAGCCGTTCTCGCCCCAGGTCGAATCGCTGCGCGCAATTCGCAGCCAGCTGATGCTGCGCTGGTTCGCGCGCGGACGGCGGGCGCTGGCCATCGTCGGCGTCGACCAGGACGACGGCGGGGCCTTGTTCGCGGCCAATCTCGCGGTCGTGTTCTCGCAGCTGGGCGAGCAGACCCTGCTGGTGGACGCCAACCTGCGCGCGCCGCGCCAGCAGGATGCGTTTGCGCTGAGGCCGCGCCAGGGCCTGTCGGACCTGCTGGCCGGACGCGCCGACCTCGACGTGATCGCGCGCGTGCCGGCTTTCGTCGACCTGTCCGTCATGCCGGCCGGTACGCTGCCGCCGAATCCGCAGGAATTGCTGGCGCGCGAAAGCTTCCGCCACCTGAACAGCCAGCTCGAGAGCCGCTACGACGTCGTGCTGTACGATGTGCCGCCATTCCAGGTCGGCGTCGACGCGGTGGCGGTGGCCGGACGCGCCGGTGGCGCGCTGCTGGTCACGCGCAAGGACCACACCCGGATCGCGCACATTGGCCGCGCCGCCGAACAGCTTTCCGACGCCGGCTGCGAGATCCTCGGCTCGGTGCTGATGGAGTTCTGAATGGACACCGGCGTGCGCCCCGGCACCCTTCACCCGCCGACGGACCTGCGGGCGCAGCTGCGTGCCGTGCTGCCGGAGTGGTGGCCGGTACTCGCCGGCCTGGCGCTGCTGTTCGTGCCGACCTTCTACCGCCTGTTCACCGGCGCCTGGGTCAGCGAAGAGCAGGGCCATGGCCCGATCATCTATGGCCTGGCGCTGTGGCTGATCTATCGCAAGTGGCCGGACGTGATCGCGGCCACCACGCCGGTGCGCCCGAGCTGGACCGGCTGGCCGGTGCTGGCGTTCGGCCTGCTGTTTTATATGCTGGGGCGCTCGCAGCAGATCCTCATGCTCGAGATCGGATCCATCATCCTGGTGATGGCGGCGGTACTGCTGGCCAAGCGCGGCGCGCCGGCCTTGCGCGTGCTGTGGTTCCCTTTCTTCTTCATGCTGTTCATGGTGCCGCTGCCCGCCGAATTCGTGGCCGCGGTGACGATGCCGATGAAGATGGCCGTGTCCTGGGCCACCGAGCACATCCTGTTCGCCGCCGGCTACCCGATCAGCCGCTCCGGCGTGATCCTGCAGATCGGCCAGTACCAGTTGCTGGTGGCCGATGCCTGCGCTGGCCTGCAGACCCTCCTGACGCTGGAAGCGCTCGGCCTGTTCTACCTGAACCTGATGCGCCACCCTTCGGCCTTCCGCAACATCGGCCTGGCCATCTGCATCGTGCCGATCTCGTTCTCGGCCAACGTGATCCGCGTGGTCGTGCTGACCCTGATCAGCTATCATTTCGGCGACGCCGCCGGCCAGGGTTTCCTGCACGGCTTTGCCGGCATGGTGCTGTTCGTCACGGCGCTGGTGCTGATCCTGTCCTTCGACAGCGGCTTCCAGTGGGTCATCAAGCGCAGGAGGGCGGCATGAA
>CAJYQM010000203.1 GCA_913777025.1 uncultured Massilia sp.
TGCAGGCGGCCGCCGTGCAGCACCGCCACCCGGTGCGCCAGGCCGATCAGCTCGACGAGTTCGGACGAGATGACGATCACCGCGCGTCCCTCCCGGGCCAGGCGGTGGATCAGCGTATAGATGTCGCGCTTGGCGCCAACGTCGACACCGCGGGTCGGCTCGTCCAGCACTATCACGCGCGGATCGGGCCGCAGGATCTTGGCCAGCGCCAGCTTTTGCTGGTTGCCGCCCGAGAGCGCGCGCGCCGGCGACGAAGGATCGCGCGCGCGGATCCCGAAGTCCGCGATTGCCTGCTGCAGCGCGCGTGCGCCGGCCTTGATGTCGAGCCAGGGCCGGGCGTCGCGGTCGAGCGTCATCATCGTCAGGTTTTCGCGCAGGCCGAGGTCCATGTGCAGGCCCTTGCCCTTGCGGTCTTCGGAAAGGTAGGTCAGGCCGTGCCGCATGGCGTCGCGCGGGCTGCGGATCTCGACCGCCTGGCCGTCCACTTCGATGCTGCCGCCGCGCCGCGGCCGCAGGCCGAAGATGGCTTCGAAGGCTTCCGTGCGTCCGGCGCCGACCAGGCCGGCAAAGCCCAGCACCTCGCCGGCGCGCACCTCGAAGCCCAGCTCCTCGATCCAGCCCGGCACGCGCAAGCCCTCGACGCGCAGCCGCACCGGCGCCCCCAAGCCCGGCAGCGCCTTGGGCTCGAACATGGTCGACAGCTCGCGCCCGACCATCAGGTTGGCCATCTGGTGGCGGTCGACGCTGGCGGTATCGGCGCGGGTGACGAACTTCCCGTCGCGCATGACCACGACCTCGTCGGTGTGCGCTTCCATCTCGTCGAGCTTGTGCGAGATGTAGACGATGGTCACGCCTTGCGCCTTCAGGCGCGCCATCAGCGCGAACAGGCGGCGCGTCTCGCCGGGCGAGAGGCTGGCGGTCGGCTCGTCCATGATCAGGAGCTTCGCCTTGCGCGAGACCGCCTTGGCGATTTCGACCAGCTGTTTTTCGGCGACGATCAGGTCCGCCACGCGTGTGTCCGGATCCAGGTCCAGCCCGACTTCCTTCAGGCAGGCCGCCGCGTCGCGGCGCATCGCGGCGCGGTCGAGCAGGCCGCTGCGCGTCTTTTCATGGCCGAGGAAGATGTTCTGGGCGATGGTGAGATGTTCGGCCAGGTTGAATTCCTGGTGGATCAGGGCGATGCCGAGCGCCTCCGCGTCGCGCGCGTCCGTGAAGCGGCATTCGGCGCCGTCGACCAGCAACTGGCCGCCGGTCGGCCTTTCATAGCCGGCCAGGATCTTCATCAAGGTCGACTTGCCGGCGCCGTTCTCGCCCAGCAGGCCGACCACGCGGCCCGGTTCGAGCGCGAAGTCGACGCCATGCAGGACGCGGACCGGGCCGAAATCCTTGACGATGTGGTGGAAGCGGATCGAAAGACTCATCGCATTCAGTTGGCCGGCAACTTCGCCAGCACCGCCTGCAAGCCCTTCAGGGAAGCCGCCACCGTCTCCAGCTGGCCCATCCCGTTCGGATACTCTTCCTGCTCGATGATGATCCACTCGGTCCCGCCGACACGGCGCACGGCCTGGACCAGGCCTGCCCAGTCGGTCTTGTCCTGGCCGATGATCGGCATGCCGCCGCTCGTTCCCTGCGCCATCTTGGCCTTGAAGTGGGTGGTCACGGTCCGCCCCGGGTACTTGTTGACGTAGGCCACCGGATCCTTCCCGGCAAAGGTGGTCCAGCCGACGTCCTGCTCCAGGATCGCCCCCTTCGGCGTGTTCTGCGCAATCACGTCCCAGGGCGTGCTGCCGGCTGCACCCGCCATTTCCTGGGCGTGGTTGTGGTAGCCGATGCGCATGCCCTTGGGGGCGAGCTGCGCGGACAGGCTGCTCAACTCGCGGCTCATCTGCGCGCTGCCGTCGACGCTGGCGCCGCGCTTGTCCATCGGGATCACCAGGTTGCTGCAGCCCAGCGTGCGGTAAAAGGCCGTCGTGGCCTCGAGGCGGTCCGGCGTAAGCTGGTCGAAGTGGACGTGGGCGCCGGCGCATTGCAGCTTGTTCCTGTCCATGAAGGCGCGCAGGCCCGCCGGGTTGTCCTTGTAGGGGCCGAACTCGCCGGCGAATTCCACGCCCTGGAAGCCGAGCTGGCCGATTTTCGCCAGCGTGCCTTCGAAGTCCTGCTTGATCTCGTCCTTCACCGACCACAGTTGCAGGCCGAGGCGCTGGGTGGCGGGAGCGGCCGCAGCCGCCTGTGCCAGCGATGACGCGCCGAGCAGGGCGAGCAGGAGGATTCGGGTTTTCAGCTTCATGGTGTCTCCGTCATCATGGAAAGATCAGATCGCGCCGGCCTTCATCTGGTCCACCGCGTAGGCGCAGGCGCGCGCGGTCAGGGCCATGAAGGTCAGCGAAGGGTTTTGCCAGGCGCCGGAAGCCATCGAGGCGCCGTCGGTGACGAACAGGTTGGGCACGTCGTGGGCCTGGTTCCAGCCGTTCAGGATCGAGGTCTTCGGGTCGCGCCCCATGCGCGCCGTGCCCATCTCGTGGATCGCCAGGCCCGGCGGGTATTCGTCCGCCGTGGCCATGCGGGTGCGCACGTCCTTCACGCCCAGGTCCTCGAGGATGGTGGCGGCGGTGTCCGCCATGTCCTTGCGCATGCGGCGGTCGTTCTCGCCGTGGGTCACGTTAACGTGCAGCAGCGGCATGCC
>CAJYQM010000204.1 GCA_913777025.1 uncultured Massilia sp.
CGGCATCGGCTCGGCTGCGGCCGTGACGGGCACGTTGGCGTCTGCCACGTTGGCGTCTGCCACGTTGGCGTCCGCCACGTTGGCGTCCGCCACGATCGCCTCGGCTGCTGCGGCGCCTGCCGCTGCCGCCTGGTCGAATTGCTCCGGCTGGAGCTGCGCCGCTTGCGCCTGTTCGGGCGCCTGGCCGGCCTGCGCCGCCTTCAGCGACGCCAGGCGCGAACGCGTTTTAACCACCGTCACCTTGGCCGCCGGTGCGCCGGACGCCGCTTCCGTTTCGAGGAAGTAGGAGGTCGCGGTTTTCGGCACCGACAGCTGTGCCGTGCTTTTCGCCGGCGCTTTCTTCGCTGTCAGTGTCAAGGTCTTGGCGGTGTTTTTCATGTAACTATTCTCCAGTCGAGGCGAGATGCGCGCCTGCGAAGTCAATAATCCACCGGGCTCGCTGGGCAAGCCTTGGGAAGGGATAACGGGATGGCCCTAGCTAAGGGCGAGCGGGCCGGAAATCAAGCTCACCGTGAGGTAACGTCCGCCGGCCGCATCGTTCGGCAGCCAGGACGGGCGGCGCCGGACACGATCGGGTGGCGGTATCGGTACGAGATGGGGTCGAAATCGCGGTTTAACATGTCAGAACGAAAAAAAGCCCGTCATACGACGGGCTTGAATCTATTTTCCAGAGGAGAAATAGAGGAGACAGGGGCATTATGCACCAAGGAAAGATTTATTGATAATTGCAATATCCTATATGGGATATAAACAATCCGAATACCCTTCCGTGCCCTGCCCTTCGCCCCCTGGCCAGTCTGCGTCGGCGCAAGCACGACGCAAGGAAAGGGGCGGATCATACACGATTTCCCGGCCCAGTGCCCGCCGGCCAAGCTTGAAATGAAGATCATTTCTAACGGAAAACGATTCGTCACACGGCTGAGCGGCACAACGAACGCGCTGGCCATGCTATCCTTCCGCTTCTTGTTCTTACCATGAAGTCAATGAATACGATGAGTTCTGTCGCCGCGTCCCCCGAGGCCCCTGATTCCGCCGCTTCCGGCACGCCTATCGAGACCGGCGCACCCGCCGCGACCGGCACGCCCGCCGAGTCCACCGCCGCGGCGCCCGCCGCTTCGGCCAATGCCGGTGCCGATGTCCAATCGCCGCGCGCCCTGCTCAAGCAGCTGCAGGAGCAATTCCCGGCCTTCCGCAACTGCCTGCCGCTGGCCATCGGCATCGACAAGCAGGTGCTGGCACGCCTGCCGGGCCTGAACCGCAAGATCATGCGTGCCGCGCTGGGCATCCATACCGGCTCGATGCGCTACCTGCGCGCGATGGAAAAAGCCACCGTGCGTTACGACCTCGACGGCAACCCGGGTGCCGAAGTCACCGACACCCACCGCCAGCACGCCAAGGAACAATTGCAGGAGCGCTTCAAGAAGGAAGCCGACCGCAAGAAAGCCGAACGCGAAGCGGCCGTCAAGGAAGAAGCCGACCGCAAGCGCCAGGAAAAACTGGAGCAGCTGGCTTCGAAGTTCTCGCGCCGTTGATGAGCGAGGCGCCGGACGACGCGCTGCCGCCTTATCGCGGTCTCGACCTGGCCGACGTGCGCCTCGTGCGCACGCCGCAGGACGCCGACGCGGCACTCGACGCGCTCATCCACGCCGACACGGTCGGCTTCGACACCGAGTCCAAGCCGACCTTCCAGAAAGGCGAAGTCTCGACCGGCCCGCACCTGGTGCAGCTGGCGACGGCCTCGCACGCCTGGCTGTTCCAGCTGCCGGTCAAGCTTGCCGGCGACCTGCCGGGCATTGCCGTGCTGCGCGCCGTACTGGAGTCGGGCACCGTGCTGAAGGTCGGTTTCGGCCTGGGCGACGACTTGCGCCGCCTGCGCGCCAAGCTCGGCATCGAGCCGCGCAACGTGCTCGACCTGTCCACGGCCCTGCGCCGCGGCGAGCGCAACGCCTGGGGCGCGAAGACCGCCGTCGAGCGCTTCTTCGGCCAGCGCCTGCAGAAGTCGCGCAAGATCACCACGACCAACTGGGCCATGCCGCGCCTGACCGACAAGCAATTGTTGTACGCAGCGGACGACGCCCACGTGGCCTTGCGCATCTACCGCCACTGGCGCGCCAATCCGCCGCCGCCCTTGCCGCCGAAGCCACCGAAACCGCCCAAGCCGCCGCGCGCGCCCAGGCCGCCTGCGCCTGCATCCACGCCGGATGCCGAGCCTTGATCGCCGGACGCCTCCTGCCACGTCTTTTATAATGGCGGGATGAAAGTGTCGCGCCTGCTCCCATCCCTTCTGCTCCCTGTCCTGCTGCAAGCCTGTTCCTCGTCGGACAAGCCGCCCGATGGCGCCGTCCTGTTCAAGACCTGCGCCTCCTGCCACCAGGTCGGCGCGAATGCCCGCGCCGGCTTCGGCCCGCAACTGAACGGCCTGTTCGGCCGCCGTGCCGGCTCGACGCCCGACTTTGCGTATTCGCCGGCCATGAAGCAGTCCGGCATCGTCTGGGACGACGCCACCCTGTCGACTTTCCTGCAAGACCCGGAAAAAGTCGTGCCCGGGACCAGGATGCGTTTCTGGGGCATCGGCGACGAACGCGAGCGCAAGGCCCTGCTCGACTACCTGCGCAGCTTCCAGGACCTGCACTGACAAGTTTGCAACATCCGCTTGACAACACGGTATCATGGCGGCTCGTCCATTACGGGATTCGCCATGCGAGGCTTGTCGTGTTTCGTGCTTGCGCTGTTGTCCGCCCCCGCCCTTGCCCAGCAGTTGACCCCGCAGCGGGCTCAAGCGTCGGCGCAAGCCGTTCCCGATACCCTGGCCCAGCGCGTGCTCGCCTGCACGGCCTGCCACGGCAGTCCCACGACGCCCCCGGCGCGCGACAGCCGCCAGTACTTCCCGCGCATCGCCGGCAAGCCTTCCGGCTACCTGTTTAACCAGCTGATCAATTTCCGCGAAGGCCGGCGCCAGTACCCGCAGATGACCTGGATGGTCGAGCACCTGTCGGACGACTACCTGCGCGACATCGCCGATTATTTCTCGAGCCAGCACATGCCTGCGCGGGCGATCGACCGTGCCGGCCTGCCGTCCGGCCAGCTGGCGCGCGGGCAGATGCTCGTCACGCGCGGCGACGCCGCCCTGCACGTCCCGGCCTGCATCGCCTGCCACGGCGAGCGCCTGACCGGCGCCCTGCCCGCCATCCCCGGCCTCGTCGGCCTGCCGCGCGACTACATCAACGCCCAGTTCGGCGCCTGGCGCAACGGCACGCGCCGCGCCCATGCGCCCGATTGCATGGCGACGATCGCGGCCCGGCTGTCGCTGGACGACGTCGCCGCCATATCGGGCTGGCTGGCAAGCGAACCGCAGCCGGCCGACCCCGGCCCGGCGCAGGCGCTCGAGCGGCCCTTGCCGCTGGCCTGCGGCAGCGCACCGGAGCCGCGGCCATGACGCGCCGCCCCGTACTGGCCACCGTCCTGGCCGCCATGCTGGTCCTGGTCCTGGCCTGCATCGCCTGGGCCGCGCTGGCCTGGCCGCGCGCGCAATTCGTGCCGTCGCGCTCGCCGCAAGCCTGGGCGGCGACGCCGGACAACATCGCGCGCGGCGCCTACCTGGCCCGCGCCGGCGACTGCGTCGCCTGCCACACGGCGCGCGGCGGCGCGGCCTATGCCGGCGGGCGCGCCATCGACACGCCCTTCGGCAGGCTGTACGGCCCGAACCTCACGCCGGATGCCGCCACCGGCCTGGGCAGCTGGAGCGCCGACGACTTCTGGCAGGCGCTGCACAACGGCATCGGGCGCGACGGCCGCCTGCTGTATCCAGCCTTTCCGTACACGCACTACACCAGGGTCGCGCGCGACGACGCCGACACCCTGTACGCGTGGTTGCGCACCCTGCCGCCGGTGCGCCAGGCGAACCGCCCGCACGAACTGCGCTTCCCCTACGACAGCCAGCTGGCCCTGGCCGGCTGGCGCCTGCTGTACTTCCGGCCCGGCGTGCAGGCGGCGGATGCCGCCAGGCCGGCCGACTGGAACCGCGGCGCCTACCTGGTCGAGGGCCTGGGCCATTGCAGCGCCTGCCACAGTACGCGCAATGCCTTCGGCGGGACGCGGGGCGGGCTGTCCGGAGGACTGCTGCCGGGTGTCGGCTGGTATGCGCCCTCGCTGGCTGCCGGCGGCGAAGCCGGACTCGGCGACTGGCCCTTGCCGCACATCGTGCAGCTGCTGCACACCGGCGTGTCGCCGCGCGGTGCGGTGTTCGGGCCGATGGCGGAAGTGGTCGGGCGCAGCCTGCAGCACCTCGAGGAAGCGGACGTGCGGGCGATGGCGGTGTACCTGAAATCCCTGCCCGCCGCCCGGGAAGCCCCACGCCCGGCCGCCCTGCCGCCGCCGGACGAGGCGATGAAGCTCGGGCGCCAGCTGTACGAGAAACACTGCATCGATTGCCACGGTGGCGACGGCCGGGGCGCGGGCCTCGCCTACCCGCCGCTGGCCGGCAACCGCGCGCTGACCATGGAGACGCCGGTGAACGCGATCCGCATCGTGCTCAACGGCGGCTTTCCGCCGTCGACGCGCGGCAATCCGCGCCCCTACGGCATGCCGCCGTTCAGCCCGGTGCTCAGCGATAACGAGGTGGCGGCCGTGGTCAGCTATGTGCGGGCGAGCTGGGGCAATGCGGCGCCGGCGGTGACGACGGCCGA
>CAJYQM010000205.1 GCA_913777025.1 uncultured Massilia sp.
CTTTATTGTTCCAATTTGGCACGTCAGCGGCAACGCTTGGGCCCGACGAACGCGTGGACGGCAGAGCCGTCCACCCTACCCGTTGCGCTGACCTTCCGGGTAGGGTGGACGGGTTCCCCGTCCACGCGTTCAACGTACATATATCGCGCAATTTCGTCAGAATAATTCGTCTTTGGCGATCGACGCAAACGTTTCGAAATAATCCGGGAAGGTCTTGGCCACGCATTTCGGATCGTTGATGCGCATTGCGTTGCCGCGGCGCGCCTGGCCGTCCAGCGAGGCCAGCGAGAAGCACATCGCCATCCGGTGGTCGTCGTAGGTGTCGATGGTGGCCGGCTGCAGCTCTTCCGGCGGGGTGACGCGGATATAGTCCTCGCCCTCCTCCACCGTCGCGCCGACCTTGCGCAGCTCGGTTGCCATCGCCGCCAGGCGGTCGGTTTCCTTCACGCGCCAGCTGGCGATGTTGCGCAGCGTGCTGGGGCCGTCGGCGTACAGGGCGGCCACCGCGATCGTCATCGCCGCGTCCGGAATGTGGTTGAAGTCGGCGTCGATGGCCTTCAAGGGCCCGTTGGCGCGCGCCTCGATCCAGTTGTCGCCGCGGGTGACGATGGCGCCCATGCGCTCGAGCGCATCGGCAAAGCGCACGTCGCCCTGGATGCTATCCTTGCCCACGCCTTCCACCCGCACCGGCCCGCCGGCAATCGCGCCCGCGGCCAGGAAGTAGGAGGCCGACGAAGCATCGCCTTCCACGTGGATGGTGCCCGGCGACTGGTAGCGCTGGCCCGGCTGCACGGTGAACGAGGCCCAGCCGGCTTGGTCTACTGACACGCCAAAGCGCCGCATCAAATTCAGCGTGATCTCGATATAGGGTTTCGAGATCAGCTCGCCCACCACGTCGATGGTGACGGCATGGTCCTTCGCCATCAGCGGCGCCGCCATCAGGAGCGCGGTCAGGAACTGGCTCGACACGTTGCCGCGCACCGCCATGCGGTTGGCGTGCAAATGGCCGCGGCGGATGCGCAGCGGCGGGTAGCCCGGGTTGCCGGTGTATTCGATCTGGGCGCCGACCTCGTTCAGGGCGTCGACCAGGTCGCCGATCGGGCGCTCGTGCATGCGCGAGACGCCGTGCAAGGTGTAGTCGCCGCCGATCACGGCCAGGGCCGCGGTCAGCGGGCGGATCGCGGTGCCGGCGTTGCCCATGAACAGGTCGGCTTCGTGGTTGGGCAGCGTGCCGCCGGCGCCGTGCACGATGTGGGTGCGCTCGTCGACCTGCTCCCATCCGATACCCAGCGCGTGCAGCGCGCCCAGCATGACGAGGGTGTCGTCGGAAGCCAGCAGGTCGTGGATGGTGGTCGTGCCTTCGCTCAGCGCCGCCAGCAGCAGCGTGCGGTTGGAGATGCTTTTCGAGCCCGGCAGGCGCACGGTCCCCGCGGCGTGCATGACGGGTTCGAGGTCGATGTGTTGCGGGTAATGTTTGGACTGCATGATAGACGGATTACTTTCCTGATTCGGGGTCGGGGCTCGGCTTTTCGAACGCCTCGATGGCGTCGGTCCACGCGCGGCGGGCGCGCTGGGCATTGGCATAGATGGCTTCCAGCCCGGCGCCGTCGGACGCCGCAAGACGCGTACGTACCAGTGTCAATTGTGCCAGATAGGCATCCAGCTCGCCCAGGAGCGCGTCGCGGTTGGCCAGGCTGATGTCGCGCCACATCTCCGGCGAGGAGCCGGCGATGCGCGTGAAATCGCGGAAGCCGCTGGCGGCGTACTGGAACAGCAGGTCGGCGTGGGGCTTGTTGGCGATGTCGTCCACCAGCGCATAGGCCAGCAGGTGCGGCAAATGGCTGACGGCGGCGAACACGCGGTCGTGCTCCTGCGGCGACAGGCGGTGGATGACCGCGCCGCACAGGCGCCAGGCCTGCGCCACCCGGTCCACCAGTGCCGCCGGGTTTTCCGGCAGCGGCGTCAGCACCGCCTTCTTGCCGCGGTACAGATCGGGAATCGCCGCATCCGGCCCGTTCGACTCGCGCCCGGCGATCGGATGGCCCGGCACGAACTGGTCGATGCGCTCCTTCATTACCGCGCGCGCCGCCGCGACCACGTCCGACTTGGTGCTGCCGGCGTCGGTGACGATGGTCTGCGCTTCCAGCCAGGGCAGCAGCGACTGCAGGATCGCGCCGGTCTGCGCCACCGGGGCCGCCAGCAGCACCAGGTCGGCGCCGCGCAGCGCCCCCTCGGGGCTCGTGCAGGCTTCGTCGATCAGGCCGAGCTCCAGCGCACGCGCCAGCGCTTCCGGCGAGCGTTCCAGGCCGACGATGGTGCCGACAGCGCCCGCCGCCTTCAAACCCAGCGCGAAGGAGCCGCCGATCAGCCCGACGCCGACGATGACGACACGGGCGAACATTCAGCCCAATGCCTTCTTGAGGGCGTCGACGAAGGCCGCGTTCTCTTCCGGCAGGCCGATCGAGATGCGCAGCCATTGCGGCAGGCCGTAGGCGCCGACCGGGCGCACGATCACGCCCTGCTTGAGCAGCGCCAGGTTTACGCGCGCGCCCGCGCCCTCGTCCTCGCCCACCTTCACCAGCACGAAGTTGCCGTGGGACGGCACGTACTCGAGCTTGAGCTCCTCAAAAGCGGCGACCAGCTGCCGGTAGCCGGCGCGGTTGTTCTCGGCACCCTTGTCCAGGAAGGCCTTGTCGTTCAGCGCGGCGATCGCGGCGGCCTGCGCCAGCGAGTTCACGTTGAAGGGCTGGCGGATGCGGTTCATCAGGTCGGTCACGGCCGGCTGGGCGATCGCGAAACCGACGCGCAGGCCGGCCAGGCCATAGGCCTTGGAGAAGGTGCGCGAGACGATCAGGTTCGGGTACTTGCGCACCCACCCGGTGGACTCGAACTGGTCCTTGGCTTCCAGGTATTCGTTGTAGGCCTCGTCCAGCACCACGACCACATGGGCCGGGACTTTATCCAGGAAGGCTTCGATCTCGGCCGCCGGGATGAAGGTGCCGGTCGGGTTGTTCGGGTTGGCGATGTAGAGCAGGCGGGTGTCGGCTTCGATCGCGGCCAGCATGGCGTCCAGGTCGTGGCCGTAGTTCTTTGCGGGCGCCGCGATGCCGCGCGCGCCGACGCCCTGGGCGGCCAGCGCGTAGATCGCGAACGAGTACTGCGAGTAGACCACCGATTCCCCGGCTTTCACGAACGCATGGGCCGCGATCTCGAGGATGTCGTTGGAGCCGTTGCCGAGGGTGATCCAGTCGGCAGGCACGTCGTAGCGCTTGGCCAGCGCGGCCTTCAGCTCGAAGCCGTTGGCGTCAGGGTAGCGGCCGAGTTCAGCGGCGGCGGCAACCATCGCCTGCTTGGCGGACTCGGGGATGCCGAACGGGTTCTCGTTCGAAGCCAGTTTCACGATATTGGCTTCGTCGAGGCCGAACTCGCGGGCGACTTCGGAGATGGGTTTGCCGGCCTGGTAAGGGGCGATGGCGCGGATGTACTCTGGACCAAATTGCGACATGATTTCTCTTTGCGGTTGATTCTGAAAATTTACGGCTGCAGCGCGACCGGGTAGGAACCGAGCACCTTGAAGAAGGCGGCATTGTCCTTCAGCTCCTCGAACGCCCTGGCCACGCCCTCGTCCTGCAGGTGGCCTTCGACGTCGACGTAGAAGTAGTACTCCCAGGTGCCGATGCGCGCCGGGCGCGATTCGAAGCGGGTCATCGACACGCCGTGTTTCGCCAGCGGCGCCAGCAGGTTGTAGACGGCGCCGGCCTTGTTCGGCACCGCCAGTACCAGCGAGGTGCGGTCCTGGCCCGAGCGGCCGGTGGCCTGGCGGCCGATGACGGCGAAGCGCGTGCGGTTGTGCGGGTCGTCCTGGATGTGGGCCTGCACCACGCCCAGCTTGTACTGCTCGCCGGCCATCTCGCTGGCAATGGCCGCGATGGCCGGGTCCTGGCTGGCCAGTACGGCGGCTTCCGCGTTGGAGGCGACGGCGCGGCGCTCGATGTCCGGGTGGTGCAGGTTGAGCCAGACCTGGCACTGGGCCAGCGCCTGCGAATGCGCGCACACGACTTTCACGCCATCCATGCTGCCGGTCTTGGTCATCAGGCTGTGGTGGACCGGGATCGACACTTCGCCGCTGATGATGGTCGTGGTGGCCAGCATCAGGTCAAGGGTGCGGTTGATCGCGCCTTCCGACGAATTCTCGACCGGGACCACGCCATAGTCGGCAGTGCCGGCCTCGGTGGCGCGGAACACCTCGTCGATCGAGACGCAGGGCAGCGCTTCGACGGCGCTACCGAAATGCTGGAACACGGCCTGCTCGCTGAAGGTGCCGGTCGGGCCGAGATAGGCGACGGTCACGCGCTTTTCCAGCGCGCGGCAGGACGACATGATCTCGCGGAAGATGGTCTGGACGTCAGCGTTCTTCAGCGGACCGGGGTTGCGCTCGGCCACGCCGCGCAAGACCTGGGCCTCGCGCTCGGGACGGAACACCGGCGCCAGGGTTTCGGCCTTGACGTGGCCGACTTCCTGGGCGACCTTGCCGCGGCGGCTCAGGAGTTCGAGGATTTGCGCGTCGATCGCATCGATCTGTTCGCGCAGGGGTTTGAGTTTGTCTGTCATGGTGGTTTCGTTGGGTAGGGTGGACGGCTGCGCCGTCCACGCGGTGATACGCGCCGGCCGCTGCGCCGCGTCCCCGCTTGACGCCGGGGTAACGCGTGCGCTGGCTGGACGCGTGGGCGGCACAGCCGCCCACCCTACGTTCGCCGGGCGTTACCGCCCGGCGAACTCGTTCAAATAATCGACCAAGGCTTGCACGCCCTCGATCGGCATCGCGTTGTAGATCGATGCCCGCATACCGCCGACGGACTTGTGGCCCTTCAGTTGCAGCAGGCCGCGCGCTTTGGCGCCGGCCAGGAATTTGTCGTTCAGGGACTCGTCGCGCAGGTAGAACGGTACGTTCATGCGCGAACGGGAATCCGGCGCCACGCGATTCCGGTAGAAATCGTCGGCGTCCAGCGCCGCGTACAGCAGGCGGGCTTTTTCGATATTGCGTTGTTCCATCGCCGCCACCCCGCCCAGGCGCTTGAGGTGGGCGAACACCAGCCCGGCGATGTAGATCGCATAGGTCGGCGGCGTGTTCAGCATGGAGTCGGCGTCGGCCACGGCACGCCAGTTGAAGCCCCCCGGGCAGATCGGCAGCGCGTGGTCCAGCAGGTCCTCGCGCACGATCAGGAGGGTCAGGCCGGCCGGCCCGATGTTCTTTTGCGCCCCGGCGAAGATCACGCCGTACTTCGACACGTCGATGGTACGCGACAGGATGTGCGAGGACATGTCGGCCACGACCGGCGTGGCGCCTTGCACGGTCGGCACGAAGTTGAATTCGACGCCGTCGATGGTCTCGTTGGTGCAGACGTGCAGGTAGGCCGCATCCTGGCTCAGCGTCCAGGTGTCCTGCGGCGGCACGCTCGTAAAACCGTTGGCTTCGCTCGACGCCGCCACGTTCACCTTCGCATAGCGCGCCGCTTCCTTGACCGACTTGCCGGACCAGGAACCGGTGTGCACGAAGTCGATCGTCGCGGGCTGGGAGGTCCGGCCGGCCAGGTTGAGCGGCACCAGCGAATTCTGGCCCAGCCCCCCGCCCTGCATGAACAGGATTTTATAGTTGGCCGGGACGGCCAGCAGTTCGCGCAGGTCGGCTTCGGCCTGCTCGTAGATCGAGATGAATTCCGGGCCGCGGTGGCTCATCTCCATGACGGACATGCCGCTGCCGTGCCAGTCGAGCATTTCGCTGGCGGCCTGCTGCAGGACTTCCTTCGGCAGGACGGCGGGGCCGGCGGAGAAATTGAATACTTGCGTCATCGTGGGTTCGGCCCTCACTTGGCGGCCGCGGCCTGCCGGCGCTGGGCCATGGCCTTCTGGAGGCGCGGCATCATCACGCGCTGGCTGATCTCGAAGCTGCGCGACATCAGCGCCGGCATGCTGGCCAGCATCTTCTGGCCGACGGGCGAGGTGTAGAACGCCGTCATCTGGCGGATCTCGTCGAGCGTATAGGTCTCGGCATACAGCGGCACCATCTCCGCGATCATGTCGTCGACCAGGGTCGGATCGGCGAACACCGAGTGCAGCTCGGCGGCGCTGTCGGCAATGCCGGCATCGAGCTTCTGCAGGGCCTCGGCCTTCTGTTCCGGGGTCAGCTTGGCGTTGCCGTTGATGCCGGCCACGGCCCCGGCACGCATCT
>CAJYQM010000206.1 GCA_913777025.1 uncultured Massilia sp.
AACAGCTTCAAGCACTTCATGGCCTACAAGAACGCGATCATGGCCGACGACGAGACGCTGGTGAAGAGCTTCCGCCGCGCGCTCGAACTGGGCGCGATCCCGACCGTGCACGCCGAGAACGGCGAACTGGTGTTCCAGCTGCAAAAGGAACTGCTGGCCAGGGGCATCACCGGGCCGGAAGCGCATCCGCTGTCGCGCCCGCCGGAAGTCGAGGCCGAGGCGGCCAACCGCGCGATCGCCATCGCGGGCGTGCTCGGCACCCCGGTGTATATCGTGCACGTGTCCTGCATGGAGTCGCTGGACGCCATCGCGCGCGCCCGTGCCCGCGGCCAGCGCGTGTATGGCGAGGCGCTGGCCGGCCACCTGGTGATCGACGACAGCGTCTACCGCAACGCGGATCCGGCCCATGCGCGCGCCTTCGTGATGAGCCCCCCGTTCCGCTCCAGCCACCACCAGACCGCGTTGTGGCAAGGCCTGCAGGGCGGCAACCTGCACACGACGGCCACCGACCACTGCACCTTCTGCGCCGAGCAGAAGGCGATGGGCCAGGACGACTTCACCCGCATTCCGAACGGCTGCGGCGGCGTCGAGGAGCGCATGGCCGTGGTCTGGGACGCCGGCGTCAACACCGGCCGCCTGACGCCGTCCGAGTTCGTGAAGGTGACCTCGACCAATGCGGCGCAGATCTTCAACATCTATCCGCGCAAGGGCGTGGTGGCGGTGGGGGCGGATGCCGATATCGTGGTCTGGGACCCGCTGGGTGTGCGCACCTTGTCGGCCGCCACCCAGCACTCGAAGGGCGGGTTCAACGTGTTCGAGGGGCGGACCGTGCGCGGGGTGCCGACGCATACGCTGGCGGCGGGGAAGATCGTGTATGACAAGGGCGACTTGCGGGCCGAAGTGGGGGCGGGGCGGTATGTGGAGCGGCCGGCGTTTAGTCCCACCACCGCCGCCGCGACCGCCACCGCGGATAGTGCCGCCACCATTTGAACGTCGTCCCTGCGAAGGCAGGGACCCAAGTTCGACTAGCTGTGGAAACGCGCGCAACTTGGGCCCCTGCCTTCGCAGGGGCGACGATGTCAACGATAACTCAAGGAATTCATATGAACGATGAACTGCGCATCAACGGCCCCCGCCTCTGGACTTCCCTGATGGAGCTCGCCCGAATCGGCGCCACCGACAAGGGCGGCGTGAAACGCCTGGCCCTGACCGACCTCGACCGCCAGGGCCGCGACCTCGTGGTCGGGTGGGGAAAGGAGGCCGGCCTGGCCATCACCGTGGACAAGATCGGCAACGTCTTCATGCGCCGCGAAGGCCGCAACCCGGCTTTGCCGCCCGTTGTCACCGGCAGCCACATCGACACCCAGCCGACCGGCGGCAAGTTCGACGGCAACTACGGCGTGCTGGCCGGGCTCGAAGTGATCCGCACCCTGAACGACAACCGGATAGAAACCGAGGCGCCGGTCGAAGTCGCGTTCTGGACCAACGAGGAAGGCTCGCGCTTCGTGCCGGTGATGATGGGCTCGGGCGTGTTCTGCGGCGCCTTCAGCCTTGACACCGCCTACGCCGCGCGCGATATCGAAGGCAAGTCGGTCGGCGAAGAACTGGCGCGCATCGGCTACCAGGGCGAGCAGACGCCGGGCGAGCACCCGATCGGCGCCTACTTCGAAGCCCACATCGAGCAGGGCCCGGTGCTGGAAGACGCCGACAAGGTGATCGGCGTGGTGCCCGCCGTGATGGGCCTGTCCTGGTACGACTGCACGGTGGGCGGCATGGAAGCGCATGCCGGCCCGACCCCGATGCACCTTCGCCGCGACGCGCTGCAGGTAGCAACCACGATCATGCAGGAAGTGGTGGCGATCGCCAACCGCTACCCGCCGTACGGGCGCGGGACGGTGGGCATGGTGCAGGTGTTCCCGAACAGCCGCAACGTGATCCCGGGCCAGGTCAAGTTCAGTATCGACCTGCGCAACGTCAATGACGCGCTGCTGAACACCATGCACGACGAAATGACGGCCTTCATCGACAAGACGCGCCAGGACACGGGGCTGTCGATCGACCTGCAGCGCGTGTCCTATTATCCGCCTTGCCCCTTCCATCCGGATTGCGTCGACGCCGTGCGCGCCGCCACCGCGACCCTCGGTTACTCGAGCATGGACGTCGTGTCGGGTGCCGGCCACGACGCCATCTACGTTGCCCGCCTCGCCCCGGCCGGCATGATCTTCGTGCCCTGCAAGGACGGCATCAGCCACAACGAGATCGAGGACGCGCGGCCGGAGCACCTGGAAGCCGGCTGCAACGTGCTGCTGCATGCCATGCTGGAACGGGCAGGGGCGGCGAGCAGCATCGCGCAGGCAGGCGCCGGAGCCGTTGCCGCCTGATTACTGAAACGTGGTCTCGCGCTCGGGCGTTGCGCTGATGCGATGGATGGCCAGGTCGGCGCCGTCGAATTCCTGCTCGGCGTCCAGGCGCAGCCCCACCGTCGCCTTCAGCACGCCGTAGACCAGCCAGCCGCCCAGGCCGGCGATGACGATGCCGAGCACGGTACCCAGCAGCTGGGAGACGATGGAAACGCCGCCCAGCCCGCCCAGCGCGTGGCTGCCGAAGATGCCGGCCGCGATCCCGCCCCAGGCGCCGCACAGGCCGTGCAGCGGCCAGACGCCCAGCACGTCGTCGATCTTCCAGCGGTTCTGCGCCAGTGTGAACATGGCCACGAAGATGGCGCCCGCCACCGCACCGGTGGCCAGCGCGCCGAGCGGATGCATCAGGTCGGAGCCGGCACACACGGCCACCAGCCCGGCCAGCGGCCCGTTGTAGACGAAACCGGGGTCGTTCCGGCCCATCACGAAGGCGGTCAGGGTGCCGCCCACCAGCGCCATCAGCGAGTTCACCGCCACCAGGCCATTCATCTTGTCCAGGGTCTGGGCGCTCATCACGTTGAAACCGAACCAGCCGACGGTGAGGATCCAGGCGCCCAGCGCGAGGAAGGGAATGTTCGAGGGCGGGTGGGCGGCGATGCGGCCATCCTTGGCGTAGCGGCCGCGGCGCGCGCCCAGCAGCAGCACGGCGGGCAGGGCCACCCAGCCGCCGACGGCGTGCACCACCACGGAACCGGCGAAATCGTGGAAGGGCGCGCCGAAGCTGGACGCCAGCCAGTCCTGGATGCCGAAGCGGTTGTTCCAGGCGATGCCTTCGAAGGTCGGGTAGACCAGCCCGACCAGCAGGGCCGTGGCGGCCATCTGCGGGTGGAACTTGGCGCGTTCGGCGATGCCGCCGGAGACGATGGCGGGAATCGCGGCCGCGAAGGTCAAGAGGAAGAAGAACTTCACCAGTTCATAGCCGTTCTTGGCGACCAGGGTCTCGGTCGGGCCGAAGAAATGGATGCCGTAGGCGATGCCGTAGCCGACGAAGAAGTAGGCGATGGTCGACACGGCGAAATCGATCAGGATCTTGACCAGGGCGTTGACCTGGTTCTTGCGGCGAACCGTTCCCAGTTCGAGGAAGGCGAAACCGGCGTGCATGGCCAGGATCATGATCCCGCCGAGCAGGATGAAGAGCGCATCGGCGCCGCTTTTGAATGCATCCATTCAGGTAAGACTCCAAAAAAGTGCAGGCTGGGTTGCCAGGCACTCTGGGTAAGCAAGTAACGTACCATTTTGGTGAGCGGATGCACGCTGCGCGGGCATGCTTGCCGGCTTGCCCGCTTTTCGTGCGCCGGCACCGCCGTGGTGCGACGCGTGCGCCAAAATGGCATCCGGTGCCTGGGCGGGTGCACGGGTGTTATCATGCGGGCATGTCCAACGCCCTCTCCGACGAAGCCCTGGCCCTGCGCTACCGCGACGGCGACCTGGCCGCTTTCGAGGAGCTGTACCGGCGCCACAGCCGCGGGCTGTACCAGTTCATCGCCTGGCGCTCGCCGCGCCGCGAATGGGTGGACGAAGTCATGCAGGACAGCTGGGCCGCGTTGCACCAGGCACGCGGGCGCTACGTGGCCAGCGCATCGTTCCGCACCTTCCTCTACCAGATCGCGCGCAACCGGCTGATCGACCTGGTCCGCCAGGACCGCACCCTGCTGGAAAGCGAGCTGGCGGGTGAGCATGGACTGGCGGCGCTGGCCGACGGCCAGGCCCAGGACGGCACGCCGGAAGAGGCGCTGGACGCGCGCCAGCAAACGGCGCGCCTGCACCGGGCGATCCGCACGCTGCCGGAGGAACAGCGCGAGGCGCTGGTGCTGCAGCAGTTCAGCGGCCTGGGACTGGAAGAGATCGCGGTCCTGTGCGGCGCCCCGCTCGAGACCGTCAAGAGCCGCCTGCGCTACGCGATGCGCAAGCTGCGCACCGAACTCGCCACCGAAACCACGAGGGAGGCTGGATGATGACGACGCATCACGACGACGACCGTGAACTCGACGCCTTCCTGCGCGGCGACGACGAGCTCTCGCGCCTGCTGCGCCAGGCGCCGCAGCCTGAGGTGCCGCCCGACCTCGACGCGCGCATCCTCGCGCAGGCGCGCGCGGCGCTGGCCGAACCCGTACACGAATCCGTACATGCGGGCCGGGAGGCGGCCAACGATCCAGTGCCCGCGCCGTGGCTGATGCGCATGCGCGTGCCGCTGGGCCTGGCGGCGACCGTGGTGATCGGGGTGTCGTTGAGTTTGCGCGGGACGGGCTGGCAGGAGGGGACGCCGGTCGTGCTGGTGTCCGACAGCACGCCCGTGGCGCCGGCAGCGCCGCCGCCTGCCGCGGCAGCGAAGTCCGAGGCGCCGGCCGAGGTGCCGCCGCCGCGCGGGGAGAATGGGACGGGCGCTGCTGCGCCGGCCCCGGCCGCGCCCCCGGGTCGTGCGCGCCCGGTGCCTGCGCCTGCGCCGGCACCAGTGGCTGCCGCACCGGCGGAAGAGGAGGTGCGTCCGCCGCCGCCGCCGCCAGCGCCGATGGCACCGCCGGCACCCGCACCGATGGCACCGCCGGCACCCGCACCGATGGCACTGCCCGCGCCCGCGCCGGCCGCGCCGACGGCATTCTACCGTTCGCCGCCACCGGCACCGGCACCGGCCGCACCTGCACCTGCACCTGCACCTTCTGCCCAGGCGGCACCGCAGGCATCGACCCACGTCGAGGTGACAGGCAGCCGCATTGCCCGCAGCGACCAGGCCGCCACCGACCCGCGCGCGGAGCAGTGGCTGGCCCTGTTGACCGAGCTGCTCGACCGCCACCTCGACGACGACGCGCGCGACAACTGGGCACGGTTCCGCCGGGAGTTCCCCGGCTATCCGGTGCCACCGAGGCTGCAGGCGCGCCTCGACGCCCTGCAGCCGGCCCCGTGAGCTCAGCGCTTGCCTGAGCCGGCAGGCACCTCGAATTCGCCGACGAACACGGTCTCGCCCTGGCCGCGCAGGCGCAGCGTCACCATCTGTTCGCGCGCGCGCGGCGTGCCGAAGCCGGTGGTCAGCTTGAGCTGCAGCGTGGTGCTGGATGCCACCAGCTGCTGGCGGTTGCCGTAGAAGTTCGCTTCCACCTTGTACTTGCCGGGCTTGGCCTCGCGCAGCGAGAACTCTTCCGGTCCGTAGCCGCCGGTGGCGTCGCGCGACATGTGCCCGCCCTGGTAGGTCAGCGTATTCGCGTACATGCAGCGTTCCCCGTTCGGATCGGTGACCCACAGGTCCATGTCGCTGTTGTCCGCGTCCCAGGTCAGCACCACACGCAGGTCGAGCGGCAGGTGGCGCAGCAGGCGCGGGTCGATGCGGCTGGTATCGACCTTGCCCTTGTTCGCGGCGATGATCGCGTTCATGTCGGCCAGCGTGATGAGTTCCACGTCGGCGAAGCGCCAGTCCCATTCGCGCAGCACCACCTGATACAGCGTGTCGACGGCGTCCTGCGGGCGGCCAAGGGCGGCGTAGGCCAGGCCGAGGTCGCGCCAGGATTGGGGCTCTTCCTCTGCCAGGCGCAGCACCTCCTCGAACACGGGCAGCGCCAGTTCCGGTGCGCCGGCCTGCAGCAGGCGGTAGCCGAGGATGCGCAGGATGTGGCGGTTTTCCAGGTCCATCTCGGCCAGGTTGGACAGCACGCGCAAGGCCAGGTCGCGCCGGCCCTTGTCGAGCAGCAGGTCGGCGACGTCGAGGTAGAAGGCGGTGCTGTTGGCGAAGTCCGGCTTCTGGTCCAGGTAGATCGCATACGCCTGGTCGGCGCCGGCGCCGCGCATGCGGTCCAGGTAGCGCGCGTCCGGCGTCCACTTCTGCAGCGCGATGCCGATCGGCGCCGCGGCGCCAGGGGCAGCGATGCGGCTGCCGCTCACTTGCACGCTGGTACCCGCGCTCCTGGCCAAGGGCGCGAACATCGCCGTGGACGATGCCGATTTCATTGCCGGCCCCGGTGCCGGAGCAGGCGCGAAGGGCGCGGCCGGTGCGGGCAGGCGGACCGGTGACGGCGGCGGTGGCGGTGGCGGCATGACCTGTTCATCCTGTCGACGGATGAAGGGTTTGGGCGGCAGCGATTCCGGTGGGCGGTCCTTGGGATAACGCGTATTCCACCAGGCGACCTTGGCATCGAGCTCGCGCAGCACGCGCTGCAGGTGGCCGCCGCGCGTGGTGTCGGCCTGGCCGCCGCGCAGCGCGCGCATCTGGTCGAAGGCCTTGCGCAACTCGGGCGGCGGGGCGATGTCGTAGCGTACGTAGTCGTCCAGGCGGTCGAGCACGATGAGCGAAGTGTCGCGCGTGGCGATGCCGAAGCGCTTGCCGAGACGGGCGATCTCGCCGCGCTTGAGCGCATAGTCGGCCTGCAGCGCATCGATGCGCCAGCCGGCCCACAGCATCGGCGCCAGCGGCTGGCGCGGGCTGGCGGCGGTGACCGGCACCTCGACCGGGCGGCCGGTGCCGGTGAGCGTCACGCGCAGCACCGCATCCTGGCGCAGGCGGCGGCCGGCCACGCGCAGGATGCCGCCGCGCGCTTCGATCGATTCGGCCTGCAGCTCGGCCAGGCCCTCGCCCTCCAGCGCAGCGATGCGCGGCCCGTCCGTGAGCAGGGCACGGGCGGCATCGTCGATGCTGCCGCCGTTCAGGTCGACCAGGCGGCCGTTGCAGCGCTGCGCAAGCGCGTCCAGGCGCGCGCTGTCGGCGCCCGGCGCGGCGTTCAGCACGAACAGGCGCTGGCCGGACGACAGAGCCGGAAAGCTGCGCGGACCATAATTCTCCAGGCCGTCCGACACCAATATATATTCACCGGCCTGGCGCTCCGGCACCCAGCCCCCGAGCGCGCTGGCGCCGTCGTAGACCGTGCTTTCCAATTCGCGCCGCAGGGCCAACCAGTCGCCGCCGCGCACGCGGAAGCTGCGCGGCGCCTCCGCACGGTCGCGCAGGCGCACCAGGCGCACGTCGATGTCGCCGGCGGCGCGAAAGTAGCGCTCCAGCAGCGCGAACTCGCGTTCGTGGCGGCGCGCGGCGCCCGAGCCGGAACTGTCCCACAGCAGGCCGACCGTGCGCGGCAGCGTGCGCGGAACAGGCGTCGCGGCGACCGGGATCTCGGCATAAAAATACGACGCGTCGCCGACGTCGCCGACATAGGCGCGCGCGGCGTCGTCGGCCTTGCCGCTGAGGGTCAAGGCGCTCCCCGCCAGCGCGCGGCGCGGCAGCACGGCGCTGAAACCATCGGGCGCCTGCTGGAAGGGCACGGCTTCCAGCGCGTCCGGCAGCACCGGCGCAGCGCTGGCGCCATGCACGGCGACGGACGCGTCGACCGTGCCGGCGCCGGCGGCCCAGGGCAGGGGCAGGCGATAGGTCCAGCGCCCGCCGGCGCGGTCCAGCGCCTGGGCCAGCTGCAGGCGGACGCGCCGCGTGCCATGGGCCGGGACCGGATACACGCGCAGCTTGAAATTGTCGCCCTGGGTGGTTTCCAGCAGCGCCGGGTCGACGCGGCGGCGCTCGATCGCCTCGAACACCTGGCGCCCCTTGGCCTTTTCGACCGGCACCGCGGGGCGCATCTCGCCGCCGAAATCGAGGGCGAAGCCGGTCACCCGCTGGCCGGGCGCGAGCGGGAACTGCAGTTCGCCTTCCAGCATGCGGCCGTTCGGATTGAAGAAGACGAGTTCGATCGTGGTCGAGGCCATGCCGCCGCCGGCATCCACGGCCAGGGTGGCCTGCTGCAGTTCGATCGGCGCCTCGGCGCCGCGCACGAGCATCAAGGGCGGGGGCCGCAGGATGGCGCGGGATTTGACGTCGGGTTGGGCGAGCGCCGGGGCGCCCAGGAAGAGTGCGCCCAGCAGGAATGCTGCGAAAAGTCGAGGCATGGAAGGCTCCGTTGGTGGTCCATTACCTATTGAACGGACCACCAGCCCCGACGGGGTTAAACGCGATGCTCTAGTCTAGAGTTATTTCCCGCCTTTCCTCATGACTGCGCCGGCCGGCTTCCAGCAAACGCATCACGGCGATGGCGTCCGCCACAGGGATCGGGTTCGGCGCGCCGGCCAGGATGGCGTCGCGCACCTGGCGGTAGTACGCGGGGTAGGCGCCGTTTTCGGTGGCGATGGGTGTGGCCTTCACCACACCGTCTTCCTCGAGCGACAGGATGCCCTGGTCGGCATCGATCCCCCAGGCCGCGTCGTCGTCGCCCGGCAGCTGGCCGGTCTTCAGGCTGGCTTCCTGCGGATCCAGGTGCTGCTTGACCCAGCTGCCGCGCGTGCCGTACAGCGCCACGCGTGGGCGCGGCGCCGCCGTCAGCATGCTGGCCGCCACCTCGACGCGCAGGCCGTCGGCATAGCGCAGGCGCGCATGGACGCAATCGTCGGACTTGCTGCCGGGGCGCAGGCTGGCCAGGTCGGCCTGGATCGCCAGCGGCCAGCCGAAATAGTGCAGCACCTCGTGCAGCATGTGCGGTCCCAGGTCGGCCCAGGTGCCGCCGCCGCCGGCGGCATCTTCCTTCCAGCGCGGCAGCGGCGTCGGGCGGAAACGGTCGAAGTGGATGGCGGCGTGGCGGATGGTGCCGAGCGTGCCGGCGTCGAGCAGCTTCCTGGCGGTGCGCGTGCTGCTGTCCCATTGGCGGTTGTGGAACACGCTCAGGAACAGGCTGCGCTGCTCGGCCAGTGCCTGCAGGCGCAGCGCTTCGTCGACGGTCGCGGTGAAGGGTTTGTCGACCACCACGTGCTTGCCGGCGCCCAGGGCCAGCGAGGCCAGCTCGAAGTGGGTCGCGTTCGGGCTGGCGATGACCACCAGGTCGACCAGTTCGCTGGTGGCCAGCGCGCGCGGATCGGCGAGCACCGTCACGGCGTCGCCGAGCGCGGCGTGGACCTTGGCGGCGTCGCTGCTGGCGACGGCCGCGATCCGCATGCCGGGCGTGGTCCTGACCAGCGGCGCGTGGAAGGTCTGGCCGGCGAGGCCGAAACCGATGATGCCCACGCGTAGTGTGTTGTCCTGCATATCCTCTCCCAGTGTGATGGTCGGGAGAGTGTAGCGCAGGACGGCGTCAGGGGTGGCTGCGGGAAAACTCGTGCAGAAAGTCGAGCAAGACCCGTGCCGCGATGTCGGCATCGTCCGCCGTCATGGTCTCCAGCGGATTGTGGCTGATGCCGCCGTTGCCGCAGCGCGTGAACAGCATCGCGACCTCGGTGACGGCGGCCATGGCCATGGCGTCGTGGCCGGCGCCGGACAGCAGGTCGAAGCGGGGCAGCCCGGCGCGCTCGACGGCCGCGCCCAGCTGCTCCATCAGGCGCGGGGCGCAGGGGGCGGCGGCCGCCTCGACCAGCAGCTCGGTGGTATATACGATGCGGCGCCGCGCGCAGATTGCGTCGATGCCTTCGAAAATGTCGCGCACCGCCGCCTCGCGTTCGGCATCGCTGGCGGCGCGGATGTCGAGCGACAGGCGGCAGCGGCCCGGGATCACGTTGACCGAGCCGCCGGGCACCGCCAGCTGGCCGACGGTGCCGACCAGCGAACCGCCATCCTCCTTGGCACCCGAGCACCGCTGCTCGACCAGCAGCACGATCTCGGCGGCCGCGGCGGCGGCATCGCGCCGCATATGCATCGGCGTCGTGCCTGCGTGGCTGGCCAGGCCTTCGAGCTCGACCAGGTAACGCGAGCTGCCGGCAATCGCCGTGACGACACCCAGCGGCAAGCCCTGTTCCAGCAACACCGGTCCCTGTTCGATGTGGACTTCGACGTAGCCGAGCAGGGACGCCGGGTCGCGCGCGATGGCGGGGATGGCGGCCGGGTCGTGGCCGGCGCTTTCGATGGCCGCGCGCATGGTGACGCCGTCGGCATCGACCTGGTCGAGCAGGGCCATGTCGAAGCGGCCGGCCACCGCGTTACTGCCCAGGAAGGTCGAGCGGAAGCGCACGCCTTCCTCTTCCGCGAAGCCGATGACTTCCAGGTGGTAGGGCAGGCGCTCGCCGCGCGCGTTCAGCTGCCTGACGATGGCCAACGGCAGCAGGATGCCCAGGCGCCCGTCGTACTTGCCGCCATCCCGCACGGTGTCGTAGTGGGAACCGGTAATCAGCGTTTTCGCATCCGGGTCCAGGCCGGCGTAGCGGCCGACCACGTTGCCGACCGCGTCGATGTGGACACGCATGCCGGCGTCGACCATCCAGTCGGCGAGCAGGGCGGCGCTGCGCCGGTGGGCCGGGGTCAGGTAGGCGCAGGTCAGGCCCTGTTTGTCGTCGCTGATGGCGCCAAGCTGTTCGGCCCAGTCCATGATGATCGGACCGAAGCCCAGCTCGACGCCGAGCAGGGCGTTCAGGCGGATCTCGGCGATGCGGTGCACCTGGCGCAGCGCTTCCGCCATCTCGTCCTGCGGCTGGTTGCCCAGGCGCCGCCGGAAGGTGGCGATGATGGCCTGGCGCGCCAGGCCCTTGCCGGTCGGGCCTTTCACGGCGAGGATGAAGGGGAAGCCGAACTTGCCGTTGTAGGCCGCGTTCAGTGCGTGCAGCGCCGCGTATTCGTCCGGGCTGCAGCGGTCCAGGCCGGAGGCGGCCTGCTCGCCGGTCGATTCCGCCGTCAGTTCGCCGGCGATGGCCGCCTTGCCGGCCAGCTCGGGGTGGGCGCGCAGCAGCGACAGCTGCTCGTCCTCGCTGGCCAGGTTGACCGCGTCCTGTAGTGCCAGCTTGAGCGCGGCCAGGCTGGCGAACGGACGGCGCGCGCCGGCGCGCTCGGGAATCCAGGGCGAGTGCTCGTAGATGCCGCCCAGGCGTTCGACGAAGGCGGCGGTGTCCAGCTGGTTCAAGTCCGTCAGAGTGGTCATGGCGTGGTCCGGTCGGTCAAGCCTGGGATGATAAATCCTGCGACTGCCCGGCTTATATGCCGGGCGTGATTCTGTACGTCAGCATTTGCATATAGGTAGGGTGGACAGCTTCGCTGTCCACGCGGTGATAGGCGAAGGTTCCGATCACGTGCACGATCTGGCTACCGCTAACTATCACCGCGTGGACGGCAGAGCCGACTCGCCGTCCGCGTCCACCCTACGTTTTAATGAGCCCGCGCGCCGCGGCCGTCACCTGGTCGCGCAGCCACTTGTGTTCCGGCGACTGGTGCATGCGCTGGTGCCACAGCTGGTAGAAGCGCATCGGCGGGAACTTGATCGGCACCGTGAAATTCTTCAGCGGCAGCGTCTTTTCATAGAAGCGGATGAACTGGCGCCCGGTGGTCAGCACCAGGTCGGTTTGGGTCAGCATGTAGGGGATCAGGCCGAAGTAGGGCGACTCCACCGCCACCTTGCGCTGCAGGCCTTCGCGCTCGAGGAAGGCGTCGATCACGCCGTGGTAGCCGGGCAGCATGGCGGACGGCGCCACGTGCGGCAGGGTCAGGTAGTCGTCCAGCGTCATCGCGTCGCTGGCGGTGCGGCGCGCATAGGCGCTGTCGGCGCGCATGGTGCAGATGATCGGGTCTTCGAACAGCTTCGAGATGTGCAGGTGCGCCGGCGGCTCTTCCCAGTTGGCGATCACCAGGTCGATCTCGCCGTCGGACAGCATGCGCAGGTAATCGGTGCCCGGCCCCAGGTGGTGCAGCGTGACGCGGCTGTTGGGCGAGCCGCGCCGCAGGGCCGCCACCACGTTCGGCAGGAACTGGGTGTCCAGGTAGTCCGGCGCCGCGATGCGGAAGGTGCGCTCGGCTTCCTCGGGCTGGAACGGCGACTTCTTGATGAACAGGCTCTGGGTTTCGTCGAGGATGCGCTTGGCCGGCTTGAGCAGGCTTTCGCCGTGCTGGGTCGGCACCATGCCGCGCGCGCCGCGCACCAGCAGCGGGTCGCCGGTCAGTTCGCGCAGTTTGCGCAGCGAGGCCGAGATCGAGGGCTGCGGCTGGTTCAACTTGAGGGCCACGCGCGAGACGTTCTTCTCGACCAGCAGCAGGTAGAGGATGCGGATCAGGTGCAGGTCGAGATGCTGGGGCAGGCTGGACATAGATGGATTCGAAGCGCGTATATGCGTGTGCGTATGTCGAATATACGGTATTTTTCATGTTGAATAAATGGAAAGCGGTTTATCTTGTCCTCACTGCATAAAGGAGTCGCATGGATTCGCTTGGATATCTCGCCCCGTATGGCCTCGAATGGATGAATTTGCTGGTGCGCTGGCTGCATGTCATCACCGGCATCGCCTGGATCGGCGCCTCCTTCTATTTCGTCTGGCTCGACAACTCGCTGCGTCCGCCCGCGCCCGGCGGCGAACTCGCGAAGAAGGGTGTCGCCGGCGAGCTGTGGGCGGTCCACGGCGGCGGCTTCTACAACCCCCAAAAATACATGGTGGCACCCGCCGAG
>CAJYQM010000207.1 GCA_913777025.1 uncultured Massilia sp.
ACGTAGGGTGGACCGGGGCGCGCAGCCGGCTGCGCCGTCCACGCGGTGATACGTAGCGGCGCGATCACGTGCACGATCACGGAGCCGCAATCACCGCAAACCGTCAAGACTGGGCCAGGTCGGCCTCGGTGGTGAAGGCGTCGGCGTAGAACTCCTCGGCCGGCAGGCCGCAGCGTTCGACATAGTCGCGCCGCGCCGAGTCGACCATGATCGGCGCGCCACAGGCATACACCTGGTAGTTGGAGAGGTCCGGGATGTCCTGCATCACGGCCGCGTGCACGAAGCCGGTACGCCCGGTCCAGCCGTCTTCCGGCTGCGCGTCCGACACCACCGGCACGTAGCGCAGTTGCGGCATGTCGCGCGCCCACTCCTCGCACAGCGCGTGCATGTACAGGTCTTGCGGACGGCGCCCGCCCCAGTACAAGTGGACCGGGCGTTCGGACTTCAGGTGGATCAGGTGCTCGACCAATGCCTTGACCGGGGCGAAGCCGGTGCCCGAGGCCAGCAGCACGATCGGCTTGTCGGACTCCTCGCGCAGGAAGAAGGTGCCCAGCGGTCCCTCGAAGCGCAGGATGTCGCGCTCCTTCATGGTGGAAAACACGTGGTCGGTGAACAGGCCGCCCGCCAGGTGGCGGATGTGCAGCTCCAGCGGTCCGTTGAAGGAAGGCGCGTTGGCGATGCTGTAGGCGCGGCGCTTGCCGTCCTTGAGCAGGAATTCGATGTACTGGCCGGCGCGGTAGGCCAGCGCCTCGTTGGCCGGCAGCTGCAGCGTCAGGATGGCGACGTCGGGCGCGGCGCGGCGGATGCTCGACACGCGGGTCGGCATCTTGCGCACCGGGTACTCGGCACTGCCGCCGACCTCGCGCGCCTCGATGACCAGGTCGCCCTCGGCGACGGCGCAGCAGAACAGGGCATAGCCCTGCAGCTTTTCCTGGTCGGACAGGGCGCGCGCCTGGTGCGGCTTGTGGTGGATCGTGCCTTCGACGACCTTGCCCTTGCAGGAACCGCAGGCACCGTTCTTGCAGCCGTAGGGCAGGCCGATGCCGGAGCGGATCGCGGCGGCGAGCACGGTGTCGTCCTGCTCGCACGCGAACTGGTGGCCGCTGGGCTGGACAGTGATCTGGAACGTCATACAATCCTCGGAATGAATACTAATAATAGTGTGATGAACTTGAATCGTGCCGGTTTCAACCGGCCGCGCCTGCTGGTGGTGGGCTGCGGCGACGTCGGCATGCGCCTGCTGCCCTACCTGGCGGGACGCTTCCGCGTGTTCGCCCTGACCAGCCAGCCGGAGCGCCGTGCCGAACTGCGCGCGGCCGGCGCCATTCCCATCGTGGCCGACCTGGACAAGCCGGCCACGCTGGCACGGCTGCGCGGCCTGGCGCGTCACGTGGTGCACCTGGCGCCGCCGCAGCAGCAGGGCGAGCTGGATTTGCGTACACGCAATTTGACCGCCATTCTACCCGAGGGTGCGCATGTCGTTTATGTCAGCACGTCCGGCGTGTATGGCGACCGCGGCGGCGCGATGACGCCGGAGACCACGCCGCGCCGACCGCGCAATGCCCGCGCGCGCCGCCGGGTCGACGCCGAGCAGGTGCTGCGCGCCTGGGCGCTCGCCAGCCGCGGCAGCGTGGCGATCCTGCGCGCGCCCGGCATCTACGCACTCGACCGCCTGCCGCTGGAACGCCTGCGCCGCGGCACGCCGGCGCTGGCGCCCGCGGACGACGTCCACACCAACCACATCCACGCAGACGACCTGGCCTACCTGGCCTTCCTGGCGCTGTTCCGCGGGCAGCCGGGGCGCGCCTACAACGCCTCCGACGATACGCGCCTGAAGATGGGGGCGTATTTCGATGCCGTGGCCGACGCCTTCGGCATGCCCCGCGCGCCGCGCCTGCCGCGCGCCGAACTGGAGCAGGTGGTCTCGGCCATGCAGCTGTCCTTCATGTCGGAGTCGCGCCGGCTAGAGAACGCCCGCATCAAGCGCGGCCTGCGCGCGCGCCTGCGCTATCCGCGCGTGGAAGATTTCCTGGCTTCCGTGGATAAGACTGGCTTAAGCAAATAACAAGGTGCTCCATGTATGATTCGGGTTCGCCATAGAGCGACCATATAAGACAAAGCAAATTCCCGAAACTAGCGTATTTTTCATTCCCTTACACGGGGAGTGAAGAATATTCCATGGATTCTTATTTGAAAGGAAGTCATGTCCCTCCTCAAGATGCCCGACGCGTCCGTGTACGACCCGAACCGGGTCCTCGACGCCATCATCGCCAGGCTCAAGCTGAAGAACGATGCCGCGCTGTCGCGCGCGCTGGAAGTCGCGCCCCCGGTGATCAGCAAGATCCGCCACAACGCGCTGCCGATCGGCGCCACCATCCTGCTGCGCATGCATGAAGTGTCCGACTTCAGCATCCGCGAACTGCGTGCGCTGATGGTACGCGCGGATGCCAGGGAAGGCTTGCTGGCCTGATGTCAAGCCCGGTCACGCGCGTGGGCGGCCGGTCGCGGCGAACACGCTACGAGGCGTGCGCGGCGCGGCCGGCGGCCCGGGCGGACTTGCCGACCGGGCCCGCACAGTAGGCGGTCTGCGCGGACTTGCCGACCGGGCCCGCACAGTAGGCGGTTTGCACGGACTTGCCGACAGGACCGGCGCAATAGGCGATCTGCGCCGGCAGGTCGAACGATACCGGACAGGCCTCGCCGAAGGTCGCTTCGTACAGGCTGCGCATGCGTTCGCCACTGTCGAGGCGGAACTGCTCGTCGTCTTCGCCGCGCAGGCCGACGTAGGGATAGTGGTGAAGGAAATAGCCGAATACCCGTTCGCAGTCGGCGGCATACTTCATCGTGTCGAGGATGTGGTAATGCCAGAAGGTGTCGACGTCTTCCAGCGGCGCGGTGTCCTCGTCCGGATACATCTTCATCAGGCACAGGAAGCGCCGGTATTCCTTTTCGACGGCATTGGCTTTCTCCAGGCTCCATCCCGCGCCGGACGCGACATGCATCAGCTTCACTTTGATGAGGTCGAGGTCGAGTTCCATGACTTCTTCAAACAGGTCATTGGCGTTCATGCTCATCCTTGTCGGTTGTGATTGATACGTCTCGCATGCTTCCTACGTCATCTCTACATCGGATTGCGCTTCGCTTTTCGGTGGCGGTGGGTCAAAATGGCGTATTGACGAAGATCAATTTAGTGTAGTTAATCACTTTGTGTACCTGACAGATCGGTGAGTTGTCGCAGGGGCGATAAAGGAATTAAAAAAGGTCCAACCCGTGAGGGATGGACCAGGCTGGCCGGCCAGCGAGGGGAGGGCCGGAGCAGGAGAATTGTGGGTTCGGTTTGTCAGGAAAGCAGCGCGGATTTCCTGTCCTGGCTGGCGGATGAAGCGCTCTTGCCGACCGGACCGGCACAGAACGCGGTCCGCGCAGCCTTGCCGACCGGGCCCGCGCAGAAGGCGGTGCGCGCAGCCTTGCCCACGGGGCCCGCGCAGAAGGCCGTGCGCGCGGCCTTGCCGACAGGACCTACGCAGAAGGCCGTGCGTGCAGCCTTGCCGACCGGGCCGGCGCAGAACGCAGTGCCGGCAGCCTTGCCGCTTTCGTCCATGCGCGCGTCGCTTGCCTCGTAGCCGTCGGCGAAGTGGACGGGATAGGCATCCCCGAAGGTGGCTTCGTACAGGGTGCGCATGCGCTCGCCGCTGTCGAGGCGGAACTGCTCGTCGTCGTCCCCGCGCAGGCCGACGTAAGGGTAGTGGTGCAGGAAGTAGCCGAACACGTTCTCGCAATCGTCCGCGTATTTCATCGTGTCGAGGATGTGGTAGTGCCAGAACGTGTCGACGTCGACCAGCGGCGCGGTGTCTTCTTCAGGATAGAGTTTCATCAGGCACAGGAAGCGGCGGTATTCTTCTTCGACGGCATCGGCCTTGCCGCGGCTCCAGCCTTCGCCCGAAGCCGTGTGCATCAGCTTGACCTTGATCGGCTCCAGATCCAGTTCCATTACTGCCTTGAAAAGCTCGTTCATGTTCATGGTAGTCCTTATCGATATCATGGTTTTTGTGTGCTGCTTCCCTAGTATTGGCAGACATCGTATGAAGCATGTGCCAGCCTGTGCCCATCTACATCCTTGTTACGTCTCAGTGTCGTATCCTCCTTTCGCTTGCCGGGAGCAAGCAGAGAATTTGTCGTTGATGTGCATTACCTGTACTCAATGTAATTGAGCAATTTCTTGGGGGAATTGCGCTTGGTCAAAAGCCAGGAAGCGTCGCTCGAATGCGACAGCGGCGATGCGCGCGCCAGCGAACGCCGGCGTGCGGGAAAGGGAAGGACCGGCTCAGATCACGGCTGAGCCGGGTTCATGCTCGTGTTCCAGCTGCATGCTGACTTCCGGCATGCCGATCACCGGCGCCGATACCATGATCGTCGTGCCACCTTCCTGTTCGCTGAAGACGGCACAGGTGCCGCCCAGGATGACGATGCGTTCCTCGATGCCGACCAGGCCGAACGAGCCATGCTTGTCGCGCCCCTCGGGCGGCAGGCCGCAGCCATTGTCGCGCACGGTCATCGACAGCCAGCCGCCGTACAGGCGCAGTTCGACCACGACCTTGCTTGCCCTGGCATGGCGCACGATGTTGGTGAGCGACTCCTGGAGGATGCGGAAAAAGGCGGTGGCGCAGTGGTCCGGAATCGAAATCTCGCCGTGGTCGTCATGGATTTCGCACTGGATGCCGGTGCGGCGCTGGAACTGGCTGACCTGCCATTCGACCGCGGCGGACAGGCCCAGGTCGAGCACGGTCGGGCGCAGGTCGTTGATGATCTGGCGTACGCTCTTGATCGTGGCATCGATTTGCAGCAGCGTGGCGCGGGCGCGCTTGTGCAGGTGCCCGTGGGTCCCGCTCGAGCGCGTGGTCAGCATCTCGGCCTCGATGCGCAGGGCCAGCAGGTTCTGGCCGAGATCGTCGTGGATTTCGCGCGCGATGCGCTTGCGCTCCATTTCCCGTATCTGGTAGGCGTGGTCGGCCAGGCGCCGCAGCTTCTGGTGCGACAACTGCAGCTTGTTCTGGCTCTCGCGCAGTTCGCTCGTCATTTCCTGGGCCAGGATCAGGGCCGCGCGGCGCGAGGTGGTCAGGACGAACATGAGCGCGTACAGCATGATCGATCCGAAGAACCCAAAGGCCATCACCATCTTCGGGTAGAACAGGTCGGTCTCGGTGTACAGGGCCGCCTTGGGCGCGCTGTACACCGTGTGCCAGGCGCGGCCGTTGAAATCGAGCGGCAGGGTGGTCGTGAAGACCTCGTCGCCGGCCGCGAGCGGCGGGTTGGGGGCCTTGCTCGTCCCCAGGCTGTCGAACAGGGTGAACGGCACGCCCGACACCCCGCGTCCGCGCGAGTCCATGCGGAAGCTCGTGTCCCGCAGGGTCATGCGCACGCCGGCGACGGGAATCTTTTCGATGACGCCCTTGAGCAGCTTGGGCACGCTGAACGCGATGCCGATCGAGCCGGTGTAGGCGGCGCGCCGCTGCTCGACATTGTCGGTGCGGGCGCCGAGACGGTACACGGGCATGCGCATGCCGAGATAGGTGTCGTTCGGCGCCGACAGCGGACCGATCGGCGTGCCGGCGGTCTGGATCGTGCCTTCGTCGCGCTCGCGCCGCAGGAGATCGAAGAAATACCGGTTGGTCATCAGGTCGTAGCCGTACAGCTCGGGACGCAGGGCTTCCGGTTCGATGTAGCCGACCGCGAGGTAGGCCGGACGGATGCCGCGCGGATGGATGTCCAGCTGCGCCGCGCGCTCGCCCAGGAAGCGCTTCTCGGCGCGCAGGTTGCTCACGAACGCGTCACGCTGGTCCTGCTGGAAGAAGACGGCAAAATTGATGTAGTCGACCGCCGGGTAATTGCGGGCGATGTGCAGGCCCTGGACGAATTCGTGGAATTGCCGGTGCGTGAACTTTTCCGAGCTCTGCACCAGGCTGGCCGAGGCGCGCAGCAGGTCGGTATACGATTTCACGCGCACGCTGATCACGCTCTGCGCGTAACGCGCGTGATTCATGAAGCGTTGCTGTGCTTCGTTTTCGATCGAATTGTGCGTGAAGAGATAAAGGCTGATGCCGATCAGGGACGATAGCGCCATGCCGATCCAGAACGACAAGCGCGTGACCGAAAATGCCTCTCGCAGCAGCGTCAACATCGCATCACTCCTGTATTTATGCGTTGCAACTTACGCACTTCGGGTGTGAAGCGAACCTAGCAGCTTGGAGAGTTGCCGCAAGCAGTGGATTGGACGTGGGTCAATGTCGCCAATAAAAAAGCCCGGCTCGTCACCGAACCGGGCTTGCCGCATCGATGCGGGACGCTTATTTGCCCCAGCTGTCCTTCAGCGTCGTCACGCGGTTGAACACCGGCTTGCCCGGCTGCGTATCGACGCGGTCGGCCACGAAGTAGCCGTGGCGCTCGAACTGGAAGCGCTGGTCGGCGACCGCGTCCTTCAGGCCCGGTTCCAGGTAGGCGGTGACGGTTTCCAGCGCGTTCGGATTCAGCACGCTCATGAAGTCCTTGCCGCCGCCGTCCGGTTGCGGATCGAGGAACAGGCGGTCGTACAGGCGCACTTCGGCTTCCAGGGCGTGCGAGGCGCTGACCCAGGTGATGTTGCCCTTGACCTTGTAGTTGTCCGCGCCCGGCGTGCCCGATTTCGAATCTTCGAAATAGTTCACGTGGACCGCGGTCACGTTGCCGTCCGCGTCCTTGTCGAAGCCGGTGCACTCGGCCACGAAGCCGTACTTCAGGCGCACGCGCGAACCCGGTTTGTCGGCGGTGGGCGGGGTGAACCGGTGGTAGCCCTTGGTCGGCACTTCCATGAAGTCTTCCTGCTCGATCCACAGTTCCTTCGTGAACGGGAACGAGCGCTGGCCCATGTCCGGATGGTGCGGGTGGACCGGCGCGTTGCATTCGACGGTTTCGCCTTCCGGGAAGTTGTCGACGATGAGTTTCAGAGGACGCAGCACGGCGATCGCGCGCGGCGCCTTCGGATCCAGGTCGTCGCGCAGCGCGCCTTCCAGCGTGCTCATGTCGATCCAGCTGTCGACCTTGGTGACGCCGATGCGCTCGCAGAACAGCTGGATGGCTTCCGGGGTGTAGCCGCGGCGGCGCAGGCCGACGATGGTCGGCATGCGCGGGTCGTCCCAGCCGGTCACCACGCCGCTGTCCACCAGCTGGCGCAGCTTGCGCTTGGAGGTGACGACGTAGGTCAGGTTCAAGCGCGAGAATTCGTACTGGCGCGGCACCGGGCGCGCGAAGAAGCCACCGTCGGCCAGCGTCTCGACCAGCCAGTCGTAGAACGGGCGGTGGTCGGTGAATTCCAGCGTGCACAGCGAGTGCGTGATGTTCTCGAGCGCATCCGAGATCGGGTGCGTGTAGTCGTACATCGGGTAGATGCACCAGTCGTCGCCGGTGCGGTGGTGGTGCGCGTGGCGGATGCGGTACAGGGCCGGGTCGCGGTTGGTCATGATCGGCGAGGACATCGCGTCTTCGCTCATCCTGGCGCGCAGGATGTGTTCGCCGTCCTTGTACTTGCCGGCCTTCATGTCGCGGAAGATCTGCAGCGATTCCTCGACCGGGCGGTCGCGGAAGGGCGAGTTGACGCCCGGCGTACCGAAGTTGCCGCGGTTCTTCGCCATGTCTTCGGCACTCTGGCTGTCGACGTAGGCCTTGCCTTCCTTGATCAGGTACTCGGCCATCTCGTAGAGCTTGCCGAAGTAGTCGCTGGCGTAGTGCAGGTATTCCTCGCCGCCCTGTTCCCAGGTAAAGCCCAGCCACTTCACGCTGTCCATGATCGTGTCGACGTATTCCTGGTCTTCCTTCTCGGGATTGGTATCGTCGAAGCGCAGGTGGCAGCGGCCCTGGTAGTCGCGCGCCAGGCCGAAGTTCAGGCAGATCGATTTGGCGTGGCCCACGTGCAGGTAGCCGTTCGGCTCCGGCGGGAAGCGGGTGATCACGGAAGGCATGCCTTCGCGTTTGTGGGTGCCTGCCGCGAGGTCGGATTCGACGATCGCGCGTACAAAATTCGACGACAGGGGCGGCACCCCCGGCGTAGCGTTCTTGTCGTTGCTCATGAAAAGGTGTTTTGGATGGGTAATATTGCCGGCATTTTACCGTAGAAGGCAAGAACCGGGCCGCCTTATGTGGCCAAGCGCACGGTTATGGCGATACGCATTGAGGATACTTGGGGCTAATGTCTGTAACTACAAGCCTGCGGCGCCGCTCGGCAGCGGTACTCGTGCCAGCCTGTCAAGATGGCGCTTTCTATAGGATAATCGCGGTTTGACGTTTTTTCTCGGCACTGCCGGAGAGTTCCAAGTGGAAAATTTATACGCGATTCTCGGCGTCGCGCCGAACGCCACCGACGACGAGATCAAGAAGGTGTACCGCTCGCTGGCGATGCGCTACCACCCGGACCGCAACCAGGCCCCGGGCGCGGAAGCGCGCTTCAAGGCCGTCACCAAGGCCTACGAGATCCTGTCCGACCGCGCCCGGCGCGACGAGTACGACCAGAGCGTCAACCACCGCATCGTGCTCGACGCGGAAGGCGAGGCGTTCGAACTCTGGCGTTCCCTGTTTGCCCTGAACGGCGTCAATCTGCACTAACAAAGATTGCGAATCCAACCATGAAAAAAGTACATCCGGAATTTGCCTTCCAGTCCCGTGAACTGGAAGGCCAGATCGAAGGCACCCTGGGCGACCCGCCCAACCGCAAGAACTACGACATGATGGTGCAGGCGCTGGTGTCCGAGTACGCGGACGGCAACGGCCTGGACGACGTCAACATGATGGCCTTCGCGCTGGTCGACCGCATCCGCTTTACCGATCCCAAGGGCCTGGTGCGCGAAGCGATGGACTACGAGGGCAGCGGCGACAGATCGGAAGAGCACACGTCTGAACTCCAGTCACCGTACTAGATC
>CAJYQM010000208.1 GCA_913777025.1 uncultured Massilia sp.
ATCCCGCGCTGCGCGGCGTGGCGGCCATGCTGGCCGAGCGCGTGGCGCCGCGGGCACAATAAAGGAGATATCGAATGGCCCAGACGGCACACAATCCGGCGGTCCTTCCCGCCAACGGCACGGCGACCACCAACACCGGCGCCCTCGTCATCGTCACCATGCTGTTCTTCATGTGGGGGCTGATCACCTCGCTGAACGACATCCTCATCCCGCACCTGAAGGCGATCTACACGCTGACCTACGTACAGGCGATGCTGGTGCAGTTCTGCTTCTTCGGCGCCTACTTCATCGTCTCGCTGCCGGCCGGGATGCTGATCCGACGCATCGGCTACCAGAAGGGCGCCGTCACGGGCCTCTTGATCGCGGCGGTCGGCTGCGCGCTGTTCTACCCGGCGTCGTTCAGCAGCTACGGCATGTTCCTGTTCGCCTTCTTCGTGCTGGCATCCGGCATCACGGTGCTGCAGGTGGCGGCGAATCCGTATGTGACCGTCCTCGGCCCGGCCGCCACGGCATCGAGCCGCCTGACGCTGACCCAGGCCTTCAACTCGCTGGGCACCACCATCGGTCCCTACGCCGGCGGCCTCCTGATCCTGTCGACGGCCGGCGTGGCGGCGGGCGCGGGGCTTGCGACAAGCGCCGACGCGGCCACCGTGCGCGGCCCCTACCTGGCGCTGGCCGCCGTGCTGGTCGTGCTGGCCGTGCTGTTCATGGCCGCGCGCCTGCCGAAGATCGCGGAGACCGAGGACGTGTCGCTGCCGGGCGAGGGCCACGGTTCGGCGCTGGCGCACCGCCACCTGGTGCTGGGCGCCATCGGCATCTTCCTGTACGTGGGTGCGGAAGTGAGCATCGGCAGCTTCCTGATCAACTTCCTGGGCGAGTCGCGCGTCGCCGGCCTGTCGCATGCGGCCGCCGCGGATTACGTGAGCGTCTACTGGGGCGGCGCCATGGTCGGCCGCTTCATCGGCTTTGCCGTGATGCGCGTGGCCAGCCCGGGCAAGACCCTGGCCTTCAATGCGCTGCTGGCGATCGCACTGGTGCTGACCGCGACCTTCGGGCAGGGTAGCGTGGCGATGTGGGCGATCCTGGCGGTCGGCCTGTGCAACTCGATCATGTTCCCGACCATCTTCAGCATGGCGCTGCACGGCCTGGGCAAGTTCACGGGGCAGGGCTCGGGCATCCTGTGCATGGCCATTGTCGGTGGTGCCATCGTACCGTTCGCGCAAGGGGCGATTGCCGATGCGAGCGGGGTCCAGGTCTCCTTCTTGCTGCCGGCCGCCTGCTACGCCTTCATCCTGTTCTTCGGCCTGAAGTACGCCAACCTTTACCGTCAGCAGCACGCGCCGGCCTGACCGGTTCACGCTCGCTGTCTCCCTTCCCGGCGCCCGCAGCGATGCGGCGCCGGGTTTTTTATTCCCTGCGCGGCCCATTTATCGTAAAATGCGCGCATCCCATTGGGGAGTAGCCTGCTTCCAGCCCGTTTCCGGGTGCGAAGCGCCCGTGTCAACATACTCGGTCCTTGCGGCCGTGGCACCGGCAGCCGTCTCGGTTGGCAAGACCTTTGGTGTGCCAGCGCGCTCAGTCCGGGCCGCGCGGGCATGCCTTCGTCATTGCCCGGAACACGGTACCCCATGAATTTTCTCGCCACCGCCGCCCTCGCACTCGCCATGTCCACCGACGCCTTTGCCGTCGCCATCGGCAAGGGAGCGGCCCTCCAGCGTCCCCACCTGAAAGAAGCCCTGCGCACTGGCGCCATCTTCGGCGTCATCGAGGGCTTGACGCCGCTGGTCGGCTGGGCGCTGGGCCACGTGGCGGCCCCCTACGTCGAAGCCTGGGACCACTGGATCGCGTTCACCCTGCTGGGCGTGCTCGGCCTGCGCATGATCAAGGAAGGTTTGTCGAACGGGGACGACGACGAGGACGATAAGCCGAACAAGCATTCGTTCTGGCTGCTCGCCATCACCGGCTTCGCCACCAGCATCGACGCGATGGTGGTGGGCGCCAGCCTGGCCTTCCTCGACGCGAACATCTTCACGACCGCCGGTGCGATCGGCATCGCGACTTTCCTGATGGTGACGCTCGGCGTGATGCTGGGGCGCGGGCTCGGGCGCATCGTCGGCAAGCGGGCCGAGATGGTCGGCGGGCTGGTGCTGATCGCGATCGGCAGCCTGATCCTGTACGAGCACCTGCACGCAGGCTGACGCCGCGCCCGTTCAGTGCCCGAAGCGCGCGAACGCCCGCGCCACCAGCGCATGCGCATCGCGCTCGACAATGGCGTTGTGGGCGGTGATCTTGCGCGTGAAGGGCCAGGCCAGAACGGCCTTCGCGGAAGCCGCGGCGGCCGGTTTGTCGCGGGTGGCCAGGCGCACCGTGCGCGGCACGTCCAGGTGCCCGCGCACCCCGGTCAGGCGCGCATAGGTGCCCGCGCGCCAGTCCAGGTCGCCGCACCAGCATTGCAGCACGTCGGTCGCGATCAGGGTGGCGGAGGCCTTGTGGAACCACATCACCTCGTTGATGATGGGCATGCCGCGGACGACGACCTGTTCGAGATCATCCGCCCATTCCGGCTCGATGGTGTCCTGCAAGGTGTGCAGGTCGGCGATGTCGCGCCGCTTGCGGTCCAGGCCGGGCGCACCGTACAGCTGCGCGTCCGGGAAAGCCTGCTTGCACTTCGCCATGAACATGTGATGGGCACGATTGGGCGCGACGATCCAGGCGACCTCGCCCAGCGCGGCGATCTGGTCGCGCACCTCGGGGCCGAAGCGCACCGGCGAGTGGATCCAGAGCTTGCCGTTGCCGAAGCGGACCACCGTCATGCGCGCGGTGAGCGGGATGCCGGCGGCCTGGATGCCGGTTTCCATGTGCCAGAGGTCGGGTGCGATTTGTTCGAGCATGCTGCAGTCCTTGAATGTCTCCGGCCCGGGCGGTGCGTCGTGGCCGGCCTGTCAGTGATGCACCGCCGGCGTGACGGTGTCGCGGACGCCGCGGTCCATGAAACGCTTGCCCAGCCAGCGCCGCAGCGGGATGTCGTAGAAGCGCAGGCAGGCCCAGGCAAGCAGCACGGACGCCAGCATCGAGGCCAGCGCCACCGGCATGGCGTCAACCAGCGTGAGCTTGTTGCCGATGACCCAGGCCGTGTACGTGTAGATGATCGGGTAGTGGACGATGTACAGCGGGTACGAGATCGCCCCCAGCCAGCCGCACACCCGGGCGCCAAGACCGGTGCCGACGTCGCCGCTCGCGCCCAGCCACACGATCAGCGGGAACAGCAGGACGATGCACACGGTCTCGTACAGCCCGTTCATCCACAGCGTGTCCGGCCCGCCGAACCTGGGCATGGCCAGGATGGCGGCGATGCCTGCGGCGCACAGCGGGAAGGCGTGCTTGACGCGGCCAGGGCGTACGACGCGCGACAGCAGCAGGCCGGCAAAGAAGGGATAGAGCAGGCGCGTGAAGCCCAGTTGCAGCTGCGCGGGCTCGAGCGACCAGCCGCCGATCACGTCGCCCTTCGGGCCCAGGATCGCATAATGAGCCAGCAGGCAGCCGCAGGCGAACACCAGCAGCGCCAGCAGGCCGTTCGAGAACCGGCGCACCACCAGCGCATACA
>CAJYQM010000209.1 GCA_913777025.1 uncultured Massilia sp.
TCTCGATCACCAGCAGGTGGGGGCGCCCCTCCGCGTCGTACATCAGGAAGCCCGACGGGTTCTTGTACAGGTAGTGTTCGACGATCTGGTAGGACCGCGCGACCTCGTCGACCAGCCTGGCCACGGCCGGGTCGCTGATGAAGCGGTAGTCGTGCAGCGACAGCAGCCCGTGCACCACGCGCGACTGGGCCAGAAAATAGGCGCGCTGCAGGGCGACGATGTCGGCTTCGAGCCGGTCCAGCGCGTCCGGATCGCTCTTGCGGATGTAGCGGTCGATCAGGCCGCGGTTGAAGGCGGCGATCGCCAGCTTCTCGTCGGCCACGCCGGTCAGGAGGATCTTCTTGCAGGGCAGGTCCTGCACCGCTTCGCAGAATTCGATGCCGTTCATCTGCGGCATCGAATAATCGATGACCAGCGTGGTCGGCGTCATGAAACGGCGGGCGCGCTGGCTGATGACGCTGAGCTGCTCGACGTGCAGCGCCACGCTGAACGGCTGGGGTTCGCGCGTGTAGGTGTCGACGCAGGGCGACAGGAAACCTTCGAGGTCGGCGCTGTCCTCGCTGTGCTCGCGCAGCCAGGCGAGGGCGGTTTGCGCGTCGCTGAAGGTCGTGCTGGGCAGGGCGTTCCCGAGCTGGAAACGCAGGCTGTGCAGAAAGCTGATGCTGTCGTCGACGAGCACGGTCAGGGTCGGATGCTGGTAGATGGGCAGGGACATGGGCGTTAGGGTGGCTCAGGCCGCGGCGGCGCCGCCGCGGTCCGGGAATTCGAGGGCAAACACGGTGTAGCCCGAGGTCGGGCCGGATACGCGCGAGCGGCAGCGGATGCGGCCCTGCCAGGCATGGACGATGTCCTTGCACAGGGCCAGTCCGATGCCGGCGCCGGAGCTCGGCGGGTAGGAATAGAAGCGGTCGAAGATGTGCGGCAGCTGGGCCGGCGCGATGCCGCAGCCGGAATCCATGACCAGCAGGCGCGGGCGGGCACGGCTGCCGTCGACCACGATGCGGACCTGGCCATGGCCGGCGCGCTGCAGCGCTTTCAGCGCATTGCGCAGCAGGTTGAGCAGCACTACGACGCACAGTTCGTGCTTGCCGCAAAAACGGAAATCGCCGCGCACCACCACGCGGACGGCATCGCGCTGGGCGTCGCCGGCGAACGGGTAGCGCGTGATCACGGCCGCCACCACGTCCGACATCGAGACCTGTTCGGTGGCCGCCAGCTGCTGGTTCATGGCAGCGGCAGACTGCAGGAACAGGTCGATCAGCTGGTTCATGTGGCGCACCTCGAACCCGATGCGCGCCATGGCATCGTTCACGGCGGCGCTGTCGGCCGCCGCCTCGTCGTCCTCCGTGCCGGGCGCCATGGCGGCGTCCGGCCTGCGCCGCGCCGCGGCCAGCAGGCGTTCGATGCCGCGCACGTTGGCCGACACGCTGATCAGGGGCGTGCGCAGCTCGTGCGAGACCAGCGCCAGCGCCTGCGCCATGCCGGCCAGTTTTTCGCGCGCCAGCACCCGGCGCCCGACCTTGGTCACGGACACGACCAGGATGGTGAAGCCGTAGATCGGCGCCTGGTCCAGCACGGCCGGGCTGGCCAGGAAGGCCGGGTCGCCGGCCCAGGCGAAGGCGAGGGCGGCCGCCACCGTTCCGACGGTCCAGGACGCCAGCGCCCACCACAGGTCGAAATGAAACAGCACGATCAGCGCGACCAGCAGCGACTCGCCCCAGACCGTCGAGCCGTGGTTCATCAGGAACATGAAGCTGAAGAAAAACGGCAGCACATAGGTAATGCCGGCAAATTCATAGGCGCGCAGCTGGCGCGCGCTGAAGCGCCCTGGCAGGCGCGGCAGGAACATGCCCGGCACGCAGAGAGCCACCCCGAGCAGGCGCAGACCCAGGTTTTCGTAGTGTTGCGGAAAAATCACAGTCCACACCAGGTAATACAGGGGCATGCCGATGCAGCCGATCCAGGCCAGGCATTGCAGGCGCAGCGCCACCGGATCCGGCGCCTGGTCTTGCCGCAGCAGCCATTGCAGTGTAGTCGCGCGCAGCCGCCGGAGACGGTCGTCGATCGTGGGAGTCGTGTCGGACATGGGCTGTCGTCTTGGCGGAGGGTCCGGCGTCTCGAACCGGTTTAGTTATGGATCAGGTGCTGTCAGAATTGATTTTACGCAATTTCACGTAATCTTGACGAAAAAAGACCCTTATATATTGAGTTTCGTCAATTTTGCCCTACAACGGCTTAGCGCGGAACTGCGTATTCACAACCACCCTAACGAGGAAACCATGACCACAGCTCTCCATATCGATCGTTTCAATCCCCAACCGGCCGCCCGCCGCATGCCGGAATTCGTCACGCGCCGCATGGACGAGCACTACGTGACCCGCGTCGAAAAACTGCTGGGAGGCGAGCACATGCACGTCTGGGCGCCGCCCGCCCCGGATGCCGTGATGCTCGCCACCAACGACTACCTGTGCATCGCCAACGAACCGGGCCTGCTCGAGGCCCAGGTGCGCGCCCTCCAGGCGAACCAGGGCCAGATGCTGATGTCCTCGGTGTTCCTGCAGTCAGGCAGCACCCAGCACCAGCTGGAAGCCAAGCTGGCCGCCTTCATGCATGCCGAAGACGGCGTGCTGGCCCAGTCCGGCTGGGCGGCCAACGTGGGCCTGCTCCAGAGCATCGCCGAGCCGGGCATTCCAGTCTACCTCGACATGATGGCGCATGCCTCGCTTTGGGAAGGCGTGCAGTCCGCCCAGGCCCTGCCGGTGCCGTTTTTGCACAACAGCCCGGCCCATCTCGAGCGCCAGCTGGAGAAGCACGGCGGCGGGGTGATCGTGATCGATGCCCTGTACAGCACCAACGGCAGCGTGGCGCCGCTGCTCGAGGTGGTCGAACTGGCCGAGCGCAGCGGCAGCATCCTGATCGTCGACGAATCGCACTCGCTCGGCACCCACGGTCCGCAGGGTGCCGGCCTGGTGGTGGAACTCGGGCTGACCGAGCGCGTCCATTTCCGGACGGCTTCGCTGGCCAAGGCCTTTGCCGGGCGCGCCGGCTTCATTACCTGTTCCGAGCGCTTCAAGGGCTATTTCCTGTCGAGCTCGCGCCCGGCGATCTTCTCTTCCTGTCTGCTGAACCATGAACTGGCCTGGTTCGACGCCGCCGTCGACTTCATCCGCCACGCCGACGCCCGCCGCGAAGCGCTGCACCGCACCACGCGCGAGGTGAGGGCGCGCCTGACGGCGCTCGGTTATTGCATCGACGACGGCACCGAGCAGATCATCGCGCTGGAAGCCGGGATCGAGCCGAAGACGCTGGTGCTGCGCAAGGCGCTGGAGGCGCGCGGCATCTACGGCGCCGTGTTTTGCGCGCCGGCCACGCCGAAGAATCGCTCGCTGGTACGCCTGACGCTCAATTGCGGCATGGGGCAGCAGGA
>CAJYQM010000210.1 GCA_913777025.1 uncultured Massilia sp.
GCCAGTTCGGCGGCGGCCGCGTCCAGCTTGTCCTGGTGGCGGCCGGCCAGCATGACGCAGGCGCCGTCACGCAGGAAGCGGCGGCAGGTGGCGAGGCCGATGCCGCCGGCCGCGCCGGTGACGATGGCAACATGTGCAATTTTGGGCTTGGTATCCATGACGCTCAGCATAGCCCAAAAGGCCAGGGCCTGACGCACGGCCCGGGCGCCCCTGTGCGACAATGCCGGGTTGCGCAGGATTCCACATGGCCTTCCCTCTCATAAATACACTCTTCAACCTCGGCCTGGGCGCCCTGCTCGGCGTGGCCGGCGGCCTGCTCGGCATCGGCGGCGGCCTGATCGCGATTCCCGTCCTCGGCTACCTGTACGGCATGGACCAGCACCTGGCGCAGGGTACGGCGCTGGTGATGATCGCGCCCAACGTGCTGCTCGGCTTCTGGCGCTACCACCAGCGCAACCGCATCGACCTGCGCTCGGTGGCGTCGATCGCCGTGTTCGCGATGATCACGACCTACATCGCCGCGCGCCTGGCCGCCGGCATCGATGCCGGACGGCTGCGCATCGCCTTTGCGCTGTTCCTGATTGGCCTCGGCATCTACTTCGGGCGCGGCCACAAGGGCACTGGCGAAGCGACGGACGCAGTGGCGAAACCGATGCCGCGCGCCGCCCTGCCGGTGCTGGGCATGTTCAGTGGCGCCATGTCCGGCATCTTCACAGTGGGCGGTGGCCTGATCGTGGTGCCGGCGCTGGTCAGCCTGTTTGGCGTGAAGCAGACGCGCGCCCAGGGCATGGGCCTGGCGCTGGCGGCGCCGGGTGCGCTGATCGCGCTGGTCGCGTACGCGCAGGAAGGCCACGTCGGCTGGTCGGTCGGCCTGCCGATGGCGCTGGGCGGCATCCTCAGCGTGTCCTGGGGCGTCAAGCTGGCGCACCAGTTTCCACCGGCGCGCCTGCGCATGCTGTTCAGCGCCGTGCTGCTGGGGACCGCGGCGATGATGCTGATCGCCAGCCGGTGATGGTGGGCACAGCGTGCCCACCCTGTGAACCGGTCACACCACCGGTTCGGCGCTGCGCGCCATGTCCACGAAGGCTTCCAGGTAATCGATCCCGGTCTCGCCTTCGCGCACGCCCAGGAACAGCTGCTTGGCGATGCCCCGCTCGCCCAGGCGCACCGGCACGATCGGCAGGCGCGGCATATATTCTTTTACCAGCCAGAGCGGCAAGGCGCTGACGCCGCGGCCCGCCGCGACCATCTGCAGCAGGATGTCGGTGGTCTCGATGACCTTGTGGCGCTTCGGGGCGCTGGCCGCCGGCAGCAGGAACAGGTTGAAGATGTCGAGGCGCTCCAGCGCCACCGGGTAGGTGATCAGGATTTCCTCGGCCAGGTCCTGCGGCTCGACCCAGGGACGCCCCGCCAGCCGGTGCCCGCTCGCCACCACCAGCACCTGCTCGTAGTCGAACACCGGCTCGAAGCGCACGCCCGGCCGGTGCACCGGGTCGGGCGTCACCAGCAAATCGATCTCGTAGCCGAACAGCGCGCCCAGGCCGCCGAACTGGAATTTCTGCTTGACGTCGACGTCCACGTCCGGCCACGCCGCCAGGTAAGGCGACACCACCTTCAGCAGCCACTGGTAACAGGGATGGCACTCCATGCCGATGCGGAGCAGGCCGCGCTGCCCCTTCGCGTACTGCTGCATGAGATCTTCCGCATGCTCGAGCTGGGGCAGCACGCGGTTGGCCAGGCCCAGCAGGTAATCACCGGCCTGGGTCAGGCGCAGGTGGCGCCCTTCGCGCGTCCACACCGCCGTGCCCAGCTGCTGCTCCAGTTTCTTGACGGTGTGGCTCAGCGCCGACTGGGTCAGGTGCAGCACCTCGGCCGCCGCCGTGAGGGAACCCTGGCGCCGGACCTCGCGGATGACTTGCAGGTGGATGCGCTCGATCATGTATGAAAATATCTAATGGATTGATGAAATCTTACCACTTCTGCTCATGGATGCCGACCACTATGATGGCCGCATTGATAACAGGAGCTGCATATGGTCACCACGCACAACCTCGGCTTTCCGCGCATCGGCGCGCGCCGCGAACTGAAATCCGCCCTCGAAGCCGACTGGAACGGCACGGCGCCGCGCGATGCGCTGCTCGCCACCGGCGCCCGGCTGCGGCGCCGCCACTGGCAACAGCAGGCCGGCCTCGACCTGGTACCGGTCGGCGACTTTTCCTTCTACGACCAGGTGCTCGACATGAGCTTCACGCTGGGGAACGTCCCGGCGCGCGCCCATGCCCACGGCGGCGATGCACTCGATGCCTGCTTCCGCGTCGCGCGCGGCCGGTCCGCGCATGATGGCGATTGCGGTTGCGTCCATGCCGGCGAGATGACGAAGTGGTTCGACACCAATTACCACTACATCGTGCCGGAAGTGGCCACCGACACCAGCTTTGCGCTGGACGCCTCGCGCCTGCTGGCGCAGCTGGAGGAAGCCCGCGCCCAGGGCGTGGCGGCCAAGCCGGTGATCATCGGGCCGCTCACCTACCTGTGGCTGGCCAAGGCCACGGACGGGTCCGGCAAGCTGGCGCTGCTGCAGCGCCTCCTGCCCGTCTACGCCGAACTGCTCGACACCCTGGCCGCCCACGGCGCCGACTGGGTGCAAATCGACGAACCGATCCTCGTCACCGAGCTGGACGCTGACTGGCGCCAGGCCTTCGCCAGCGCCTACGACGTCCTGCAAGCCGTCCCGGTCAAGCTGCTGCTGGCCACCTACTTCGGCCGCCTCGGCGAGAACCTGCAGCTGGCCTGCCGCCTGCCCGTGCACGGCCTGCACCTCGACGCCATCCGCGGCCGCGAGGACGTCGACGCGCTGGTGGCCGCCTGTCCCGCGGACCGTGTGCTGTCCCTGGGCGTGATCGACGGCCGCAACGTCTGGAAGACCGACCTGCATGCGACGCTCGAGTGGCTGGACCCGGTGCACCGCGTGCTGGGCGAGCGCCTCTGGATCGCGCCATCGTGCTCGCTGCTGCACGTGCCGGTCGACCTCGAGCTGGAAACGGACCTGGACCGCGAGGTGCGCGCCTGGCTCGCCTTTGCGCTGCAGAAGCTGGACGAGCTGCGCATCCTCGGCACCGCCCTGAACCGTGGACGGGTGCCGGTGCAGGAAGCGCTGGTCGCCAACCACGCCGCGGTGGAAAGCCGGCGCCGCTCGCCGCGCGTGGTCGACGCGGCGCTGCGCGCGGCCGTGGATGCGATCGATCCCGCGCTCGCCCGGCGCGCCAGCCCCTATGAAACACGCGCCTCGGTACAGGCGGCGCTGCTCGACCTGCCGCCCTACCCGACCACCACCATCGGCTCGTTCCCGCAAACGATGGAGATCCGCCAGGCACGCCGGCGCCATGCCGCGGGCGAGCTGGATGACGACGCCTATGCGGCGCTGATGAAGGGCGAGATCGCGCGCTGCGTCCGGGAGCAGGAAGCGCTGGGGCTGGACGTGCTGGTGCACGGCGAGGCCGAACGCAACGACATGGTCGAATACTTCGGCCAGCAGCTGGACGGCTATGCCTTCAGCCGCCACGGCTGGGTGCAGTCCTACGGCTCGCGCTGCGTCAAGCCGCCGATCCTGTTCGGCGAGGTGCGCCGGCCGCGCCCCATGACGGTGGCCTGGACGCAGTACGCCCAATCGCTGACGGCCAAGCCGATGAAAGGCATGCTGACCGGCCCGGTGACGATGCTGAACTGGTCGTTTGTCCGCGACGACCAGCCGCGCGCCCTCACCTGCCGCCAGCTGGCCCTGGCGATCCGGGACGAAGTGCGGGACCTGGAAGCGGCCGGTGTGCGCCTGATCCAGATCGACGAGGCGGCGCTGCGCGAAGGCTTGCCGCTGCGCCGCGCCGAGTGGGACGAGTACCTCGCCTGGGCGGTCGACGCCTTCCGCATCGCCGCCAACGGTGTGAAGGACGACACCCAGATCCACACCCACATGTGCTATTCGGAGTTCAACGACATCGTCAAGGCCATCGCCGCCATGGATGCCGACGTGATCACGATCGAGACCGCGCGCTCCAACATGGAGCTGCTGGACGCATTCGAGAACTTCGCCTATCCGAACCAGATCGGGCCGGGCGTGTACGACATCCACAGCCCGAACCTGCCGAGCCGCGCGCATATCGTGGACTTGATGCGCAAGGCGGCCGAGCGGGTGCCGGCCGGGCGCTTGTGGGTGAACCCGGATTGCGGGCTCAAGACGCGGCGCTGGGAGGAAGTGGTGCCGGCGCTGGCCAACATGGTGGCGGCGGCGCGGGAGCTGCGAGAGCTCGCATCCGAACAGCGCGTTGCAGAAACCTCTGGCGCTGGCGCTTGAACGCCGCCCCCGCGCAGGCGGGAGCAAAGTTGCACGCGTTTCGATAGCGCCGGCGAACTTGGGTCCCCGCCTGCGCGGGGACGACGTGACGATCAGATGTGCTGATCGAACACCTGCCGCAGATACGCGATGAAGGTCTCGTCGGTACTGAAACCCTTGCCCGGCGAATCCGACAGCTTGGCCACCGCCTGCCCATTGCAGCGCACCAGCTTCATCACGATGTTCAGCGGGTCGAACTGGGTGTCGTTGGTCAGCTTGGTACCGATGCCGAAGCCCAGCTGGACGCGGTCGGCGAAGTGGCGGTACAGGTTGAGCGCCTTGGGCACCGTCAGCGCGTCCGAGAACACCAGGCGCTTGGTGCGCGCGTCGATGCGCAGTTTGCCATAGTGCGCGAGCGCCTTTTCGCCCCATTCGATCGGGTCGCCCGAATCGTGGCGCAGGCCGTCGAACAGCTTGGCGAAATACAGGTCGAAGTCGCGCAGGAAGGCGTCCATGCCGACCACGTCGGTCAGCGCGGTGCCGAGGTCGCCGCGGTATTCCTGCACCCAGTCTTCCAGCGCCTTCTTCTGGAAGTCGCGCAGGCGCACGTCGAAGGACTGGAAGGCCTGCATGTATTCATGGGCCATGGTGCCGATCGGGACCAGGTTGCAAGTACGGGCCAGGTGCACGTTCGAGGTGCCCTTGAAGAAGTGCGGCAGCTCGCGCGCCAGCGTGCGCACGACTTCTTCGTGCCAGTCGCCGGAGAAGCGGCGGCGCACGCCGAAGTCGAAGAATTCGAAGGGATTCGCGCGCTTCGGCTCCTGCTCGAATGCGCGGAATTCGTCGATCTTTTGAGCAAGCCGTTTGCGCGCCTCGACCAGGGCTGCCTCGCGGTCGAAACGGCGGAAGTACAGCTCGTTGACGATGTAGAGCACGAAGATCTCGAAGCCCATCACGTGCACGATCGGGCCGCTGGCGCGGATGCGCAGGTGCGGGCCATCGACATCCACGTGGATGAACTTGCGCTGGAAGCGGAACAGCGTCAGGAAGTCGGCAAAATCGCTCTTGATGAAGCGCAGCGTGCGCAGGTAGGCGATTTCGTCGTCGGTGAACATCAGCGTGCACAGGTGGTCCAGCTCGCGTTCGACCTCTTCCTTCAGCTCGGCCAGCGGATAGGCCGGGGTGTTGCGGCACTTGAACTCGTACTCGCCGACCGCGTTCGGATGCATGTGCAGGAAGGCCTGCCACATCGTGAATTTATAGAGGTCGGTTTCAAGCAGGCTGCGGACGACGTGGGACATGGCGGACTTTCTTGTACG
>CAJYQM010000211.1 GCA_913777025.1 uncultured Massilia sp.
GTACCTGGGTGGCCAGCGGCAGCACGTTGTCTTCCTCGTCGTGCAGCGGCACGACGACCGACAGCGTGTGCCCGCCCTCCCCACTACCATCAAGCATGGGTTGCAGGTTCATCCGAATCTCCGGTCGTGGCCCGGGCCGCGGCGGCTGGGCAAGACCGTATATTCATCCTGCATGGATGTGCGACGACGACGCAGCTCAAATGTGCGTGAGGCCGTTTCGCGGTAAATCGCGGTAGAAAAGCTGGCGTCAGGCCGGGGTCAGCAGTTTCAGGCCGATGATGCCGGCCACGATCAGCCCGATAGACAGCAGTCGCAGCGCCCCGGCCGGCTCCCCGAGCATCAACATGCCGAACACGGCGGTACCGACGGTGCCGATCCCGGTCCAGACCGCGTAGGCCGTGCCCAGCGGCAGCGCGCGCAGCGCCACGCCCAGCATGCCGACGCTGCCGGCCATCGTGGCCAGCGTGAAGACGGATGGCCACAGCCGCGTGAAGCCGGCCGTGTATTTCAGGCCCACGGCCCAGGCCACTTCGAGCAGCCCGGCGATTACGAGGTACAACCAGCTCATCGAGACTCCATCGCCCGTCGGCGCGACTCGTGGAAAGGCCGGCAAGTATAACAGTGAAAAAAATCGCGTCATGCACCTTGCATCGGTACGATTGATGTTGCTGACATGCTATTCTTGCGGGATTCGTTCTGGCCGACGCCACAAGCGGCGGCCGTGTTCTTTCATCCTTTCAAGGACAATCGTGAAACGTTTCGCACTCCGCCTGTTGCCGCTGGCCGTCGCATCCGCGCTGGCATGTTCCCCCCTTCATGCCGCCGAGCCGCAATCCGCCGCCCCGCGCGCCGAGAACGCCTTCCTGTCGCAGGCGGACGCCGCCGCCCGTGCCGCGCGCGTGTCGAACGTCGACTACGTGCTGGACTTCACGCTGACCGGCAAGGAAAGCTTCAGTGCCACCACGACCCTGTCCTTCGACCTGAAGGACAAGGGCAGCGCACTGACGATCGACCTGGACAAGGCCACCATCAAGTCGCTGAAGGTCAACGGCCGTGACGTCACGCCGCACTACAACGGCTGGTTCATCACGCTGGCCGCGCAAGACCTGAAACAGGGCCGCAACACCGTGACGGTGGCCTACGAACGCCCCCACAGCACCAACGGCGAAGGCCTGCACCGCATGGTCGACCCGGTCGACGGCCGCGTCTATACGTATTCGCACTTCGAACCGGCCGCCGCGCACCAGATGTTCGCGGTGTTCGACCAGCCCGACCTGAAGGGCACCTACCAGGTCAACGTCAGCGCGCCGGCCGACTGGCAGGTGATCTCGACCACGCGCGAGACCAGGGTCGCCGCCGACGGTGGCATGAAACGCTGGACCTTCCCGAAGACCAAGAAGCTCAGCCCCTACAACTTCTCGATGCACGCCGGTCCCTACAAGATGTGGGAAGACACCAGCGGCAAGTATCCGATGCGCCTGTTCGCGCGCCAGTCGGTGGCGGAGCAAGTCAAGCCGGCCGAGTGGTTCAAGTACACCAAGGCCGGCCTGTCCTTCTTCGACAATTACTTCGGCATCCCCTACCAGTTCGAGAAATACGACCAGATCCTGGTCCCGGACTTCCTGTACGGCGCAATGGAAAACGCCGGCGCGATCACGTTTGCGGAACGCGGCTTCATGTACAAGGCCGACATGACCGACGAGCAGCGCGCGCGCCTGGCCGGCGTCATCATGCACGAGATGGCGCACCAGTGGTTCGGCGACCTGGTCACGATGCAGTGGTGGAACGGCCTGTGGCTGAACGAAAGCTTCGCCTCCTTCATGGGCACCATGGCCACCGCCGAAGCGACCGAGTTCAAGGATGCCTGGCGCGCCTTCTACTCGAGCGGCAAGCAGAGCGCCTACGAGCAGGACCAGCGCACGACCACCCACCCGATCGAAGTGCCGGTCGCCTCGACCCAGAACGCCTTCGACAACATCGACGCCATCACCTATTCCAAGGGCGCGTCGACGCTGATGCAGCTGCGGCACCTGCTGGGCGCGGACGTGTTCCGCAAGGGCGTGCACAACTACCTGGTCAAGTACCAGTTCCGCAACGCCAGGCTGGACGACTTCATCGGCAGCCTGGGCCAGGCCGCGGGCCGCGACCTGAAGGGCTGGACCCAGCAATGGCTGTACCAGCCGGGCGTCAACACCATCGCCGCCGACTACCAGTGCAAGGGCGGGAAGATCACCTCGTTCACCCTGCAGCAGAGCGCGCCGGAAGCCTTCCCGACCTTGCGCGAACAGCGCGTGCAGGTGGCGAGCTTCCGCCTCGACGACCAGCAATTCAAGCAGGACCGCGTGGTGCCGGTCACCTACAAGGGCGCGTCGACGGCGGTGCCGGGCATGGTTGGCGCGGCCTGCCCCGACCTGGTCTACCCGAACTTCGAGGACTGGGGCTTCGTGAAGGTACAGCTGGACAGCCGCTCGTTCGACAGCGCGCGCACCCGCCTGGGGAACGTGACCGATCCCCTGTTGCGCGCCATGCTGTGGCAAGGCCTGTGGGACGGCGTGCGCGACGGCAAGCTGGCGCTGAACGACTTCATCACGACCGCGCTGAACAACGCCCCGGGCGAGAAGGATTACACGCTGCTGGGCGACGTGCTGGGCAAGGTGGTCGCATCCAAGCACTACCTGGACATGATGCAGCTGCCGGGCGGCTACGCGGCGCAAGCCACGCGCCAGCTCGAGGACATGGCGTGGAAGGGCGCGGTGGCCGCCAAGGGCGACGACAACTTCCAGCGCCGCTGGTTCGGCACCTACGTCGGCGTGGCCAGCTCGCGCGAAGGCCTGGACCGCCTGGCCGGCCTGCTCGACGGCAAGACCACCATCGACGGCCTCACCGTCAACCAGGACCTGCGCTGGGCCCTCATCGGCCGCCTGAACCGCTACGACTACCCGGGCGCGGCCAAGCTGGTGGAAAGCGAACAGGCACGCGACAAATCCGACAGCGGCCAGGCGGCGGCAATCGCCGCCACGGTCGCGCGTCCGGACCCGGCGGTCAAGGCCGAGTGGCTGAACACGATCCAGGACCTGCAGACCAAGCTGCCGTTCTCGAAGGTGCGCACCGCGATGGGCAGCCTGTACCCGGCCTCCCAGGCCGCGCTGGCCGAACAGAGCGCCGAACAGCGCCTGTCGAAGCTGCCGGAGCTGGACAAGGCCGCCGGCCCCGTCTACATGCGTTCCTACGGCCCGAGCATGATCCCGGCCGGCTGCACCCCAGCCAGCGTGGCACGCCTGCAAAAGGCTGCCAGCAGCATGACCGGGCTGTCGGCCGGTACGCGCCGGGCGCTGCTGGATACGCTGCAGGAAGACCAGCGTTGTGTTGTGATCAAGCAGGCGGTGACGGCCAGGTAAGCGGCTGGTTGGAAGGCCGGCGTGGTGCTGCCAGCATTGCGCCGGCGCCACAGATTCATTGCTTGGTGACAATCCGTGAATCTTTTCCAGATACAGGCGCGTATGCTTCTCAGGCGAAATGGCATGCTGAAATGCCATATACCTGAGAGAGCATATGAAAAAACTTGTCCTTGCTGGCGCAGTGGCTGCGCTGGTTTCAGCGTGTGGCGGCGGTGGAGGCGGAGGGAGCACCCCCAGCGGCGGCATCAACAGCGGCAGTGCGCCGGCCCCGCTAAATCGCCGGCCACTTATGTCGGCACGTGGGCATCCGATTGCAGCGATCACACCATCGAAACCGTGGCGATTACCAGCCCGTCCGACAATACGCTGAAGATCGCGGCCCGCACCGAGTACTACAAGTCCCTCAACTGCACGGGCGCCGTCATTGCCACGGAAACCGACGGCATGGAGGTCACCGCGATCTATGTCGACACTGTCGACGCATCCGTCGTGCTCGGCCGGGGCAAGCCAGCCGTCACTGCAAAGATCCAGAAAATCACGGCGAACAAACCGCAAGCGACCCGTACCATCACAGGCACCGGCGTAAGCCGCGTCGTTCAAGGCGGCAAGGCGCAATGGTGTATTGCGTTTGACGGCGGCAGCTCGACCTGCATCGCCGATGACGGACCCCAACCGGCTGAGAATGGCGTAGCCGGCGCTCTCTATCTGCAGGACAACGCCTTCTACGAACTGGTGCCGAACGGTTCGCTGTATGAGGCATACGGCCGCTACGTCAAGAAATAAGCAGGCGGCTGGCCTGCATCGATTTGCCGGCCAGCTTTGCGTCCCATCACCATCCGGACTTTGACCGGTAGAGCATGCATTGAACACGTCTGCGTGGCGAAACAAAGACGCTTCGCATCATTGCGAGACCCTCACGATGCGCGGCTATTGGTGCCGGCAGCTCGCTCAGCCTAGAGTACATCGAGTGCCACCTGGACTGCGTCGCGACGTGAAAGCGGAGATCCTGATGAAGCTCGTTACCTGGAACATACAGTCTGCGCGCACACCGGAGAGCGGCGCCGACATCGAACGCGTAATCGCCATACTCGCCTACTGCGGGGGCGCCGACATCATCTGTTTGCAGGAAGTCATCGACGGCTTCCCTACCCCCGACGGCAGGCCCGGCATCGACCAGTTCGCCGCACTGGCCACAAGCCTGCCCAGCTACCAGGCGCACATCGCATTGGCCCGCGACGTTGCAGCTCCCGGCGGTACCCGGCGCCGCCTCGGCTGCATGACCCTGTCCCGCTTCCCGGTCCTGCAGGCGCTACGCCACTCCCTGCCCTGGCCGAGCGACCCGGCCGTGCCCAGCATGCCGCGCATCGCACTGGAACTGACGCTGGACACGCCGAATGGCCTGCTGCGCGTCCTGAACACCCACCTCGCATACTTTTCCGAAACCCAGCGCCTGGCCCAGGCCCGGCAATTGCGCGCCCTGCAACACGAAGCCAGCCTGCACGCCCGCGCACCACGCGCAGGCCTCGACAAGGACGGCCCCTTTGCGGCCATCCCGCGCGCCCTCGATGCAATACTGGTGGGCGACTTCAACATGCTCCCCGGCTCATCCGCTTGGCACGCCTTACAGCAGCCCTTCGACGATGGCGCCACCGAAGCCTGGCAGGACGCCTGGCAAATCGCCCATCCGGCGCAAGCGCACGCCCCCACCGTCGGCCTGCGCACCACAGACCCCTTCACCTTCGACTACGCCTTCGTCAGCGCGGCCCTGGCCCCACGCGTACGCAGCGTGCACGTCGACGGCATCGAGACCGGTTCCGACCACCAGCCGCTGGTACTCGAACTCGACGCGTGAAAGCAGCGGGTACAATACCGCCCGGTCCACATCAACAAGGAAACGTCTTGGCCTGGGATTACCCGAACCCCTTCCTCTTGCCCCGCGTGCCGCAAGCGGCCGACATCGATGGGCTGAACCACACCAACAATGCCGTCTACGTGCGCTGGTGCGAACAGGCTGGCTGGGCCCATTCCGAATCGCTCGGCCTGACCCTGGACGATTACCGGCGCCTGGACCGTGCGATGGCGATCCGGCGCGGCGAATACGAGTACCTGCTGCCGACCTTCGAAGGCGAAGCGCTGGTGCTGGCCACCTGGCTGGTCGGCGGCGACGGCAAGCTGGCGATGGAGCGCCGCTTCCAGCTGGTGCGCGAGCACGACGGCGCCACCGTGCTGCGCGGGCGCTGGGACCTGGTCTGCATCGAGATGAGCAGCGGCCGTCCGCGCCGCATGCCACAGGCATTCCTCGACGCCTACATGACCGTGGTCGTGACGCCCACCGCGTAATCATTCCACGTCCATGATCCAGTCGGCCGGCTTGCCGCTGCCCTGGCGCGGCAGGCGCGCGCCGAAGTTCCACGCGACCGGCCGCTCGGGCGTCGCCAGCCGTTCGCCCACCCAGCTCGATAAATCGTCGCGCAGCGCCGCCGGGTCGGCGTCGATACCGGCACGCGGCACGATGAAGGCCTTCAGGCGCCGCCCCTCGTCCGGCCGCATCAGGCGCACCGCCGCGTCTTCCACCGCCGGGTGCATGCGCAGCACGTCGGCCACGTAGGCCGGGAACACATTGGTGCCGCCCACCTGCACCGCCTGGTCGATGCGGCCCGCGGGCCGGAAGCGGCGCGCATCTTCCCACGCCAGCTTGTCCTGCAAGGGATAACGCGCGTCGCTGCCATCGGGCATGCGCCGTGCCAGCTCGTGTGTCCCCTCGATTGCGTGCCAGTAGGGCAGCAGCGTGAACGGCGCCGCGCCCTGCTCGCGCCAGCCGACGCCGGCGGTCTCGGAACTGCCATACACCTGCAGCAGGCGCAGGCCGGCGCCCGCCAGTTCATCTGCCAGCGCGTCCGGGCACGGCGCGGTCGACGTCACGCCCACGACGTCCGGCCCGAAGCCGGGCGCCAGCCGAACCAGCGCTTCCCACCAGCCCGGATGCGCTACGACCAGGTCGCCGGGGCGCAGCGCCGCCAGGCAGGCGGCCGGGCTGGAGGCGCGCAGGTCGACCACCTCGTCGATGGCGCAGGCGCGCGGCAGCAGCACCGTGAACAGGAAACCGGAGATGTGGTGGGCC
>CAJYQM010000212.1 GCA_913777025.1 uncultured Massilia sp.
CCAGAACTGCGCACCCCGGTCGCGCCCGAAGGCACCGGCCGCGTGCGCAGCGGCATGCCGGTCTCGCGCGTGGACGGCCGCGCCAAGGTGACGGGCAGCGCCCAATACGCCGCCGAATACCAGGCGCCCGACCTGTGCTACGGCGTGGTCGTCAGCGGCACCGTGGCCAAGGGCCGCATCAAGCAGATCGACACCGCCGCGGCGCTGGCCGCCCCCGGCGTGATCGACGTGATCACGCACGAGAACCGGCCCAAGATGCGCTCCAACGACCTGGCCTACAAGGACATGACGGCGCCGGCCGGCTCGCCGTTCCGGCCGCTGTTCAGCGACCAGGTGTTCTACAGCGGCCAGCCGATCGCGCTGGTGATCGGCGAAACCTTCGAGGCTGCGCGCCATGCCGCCGCGCTGGTCACGGCCACCTACGACGTCGAACAGCACGACACCAACCTGCTCGACAGCCTCGACAAGGCCTACAAGCCGCGTCCGCTGAAGGCCGGCTTCACGCCGCCGAGCTCGAAGGGCGACGCCGAAAAGGCGTATGAAGAGGCAGCGGTCAAGATCGAATCCGAGTTCTACCACGGCGTCGAGCACCACAACCCGATGGAAATGTTCGCCTCGACCGTGGTGTACGGCGACAAAGGCCACCTCACCATCTACGACAAGAACCAGAGCTCGCAGAACTGCCGCTGGTACGTGTCGCATGCCTTTGGCCTGTCCAAGGACAAGGTCACGGTGCGCAACCCCTACGTGGGCGGCGCCTTCGGTTCCGGCCTGCGCCCGCAATACCAGCTGCCGCTGGCCGTGATGGCCGCGCTGCACCTGAAGCGCTCGGTGCGCGTGGTGCTGACGCGCCAGCAGATGTTCAGCTTCGGCCACCGCCCCGAAACCTGGCAGGTGGTCAAGCTGGCCGCCAGCCCGGACGGCAAGCTGCAGGCAATCTGGCACGAAGCCATCCACGAAACCTCGCGCCTGGAAGACTATGTCGAGGTGGTGGTCAACTGGTCGGGGCAGCTGTACGCCTGCGACCACATCAAGCTCGGCTACAAGCTGGTGGGCCAGGACCGCTACAGCCCGATCGACATGCGCGCGCCCGGCGCCGCCCACGGCGTGCACGCGCTCGAAGTGGCGATGGACGAGCTGGCGTACAAGCTGAAGATCGACCCGCTCGAATTCCGTCTCAAGAACTACGCCGAGGTAAACCCGCTCGACGACAAGCCCTACTCGACCAAGGAACTGCGCCAGTGCTACCAGCTGGGCGCCGAACGCTTCGGCTGGAAGGACCGCCCGCTCGAACCGCGCTCGATGGTGGATGGCGATGAACTGATCGGCTGGGGCATGGCGACCGGCATCTGGGATTCGCTGGTGATGGTGGCGCGCGTCTCGGCCGTGCTGCACGCGGACGGCTGCCTGGTGGTCTCCAGCGCGGCGTCCGACATCGGCACCGGCACCTACACCGCGATGTCGATCATTGCCGCGGAAAGCCTGGGCCTGCCGCTGGAACGCGTCACCTTCCAGCTGGGCGACTCGACCCTGCCGCTGGCCCCGATCGAGGGCGGCTCCTCGCACGTGGCGACGGTCGGCTCAGGCGTGCACGGCGCCTGCGAGAAGCTCAAGACCTCGCTGCTGAAGCTGGCGCAGTCGCAGAAGGATTCGATCTTCAAGGGATTGAAACTCAAGGACGTCGAATTCAACGACGGCACCCTGCACCTGCGCGGCCAGCCGGGCAACGGCGTGCAGCTCGCCGGGCTGCTGATCGAGGCCGGCAAGGACAGGCTGGAAGAAAAATTCCTGATGACGCCGCAGATGCTCAAGCAGCGCAAGTACGTGCGCGCGGTGCACTCGGCCGTGTTCTGCGAGGTGCGCGTCAACGAAAAGCTGGGCATGGTGCGGGTGACGCGCGTGGTCAACGCCGTCGCGGCCGGCCGCATCATCAATGCCAAGACCGCCGCCAGCCAGATCGTCGGCGGCGTGGTCTGGGGCGTCAGCCAGGCGCTGCATGAGGAAACTTTCACCGACCACCGCCTGGGCCGCTTCATGAACCACAACTTCGCGGAATACCACGTGGCGGCGAATGCCGACATCCACGACATCGACGTCATCTTCGCCGACGAGGACGACCGCGTGGTCAGCAAGCAGCTGGGCGCCAAGGGCGTGGGCGAGATCGGCCTGGTCGGCACCGCCGCCGCGGTCGCCAACGCGATCTTCCACGCGACCGGCAGGCGCCTTCGCAGCACGCCGATCACGCCGGACAAGATCCTGCTGGGCGACCGTGAGGTGCCGCTGGCCGAACGTTCCTGATCGGCCGGCGCGGGCCGCGTACGTACGACCATTCCTACGATGGCATGCGTAAGCGGCCCTATGCCCTGGGGCGCGCATCCCTTAGCATCTGGATTTTGCATGAGCGATCCCTATGGCCCTGGGCGAAGCCGATCTGAATGTCGAGGACGCGCTGGTGACGGAGGAACTGGCGCGCCGGCCGGTGCGCGCCAGGGATGGGCATGCCGAAAGGCAGGCCCTGGCCGGGCTGGCGCGCCACCTGGCACAGAATCCGCGCGCTGTCCTGCAGAACCTGGCCGAGGTCGTGGTCGAACTCTGCCAGTGCGGCTCGGCCGGGATCAGCATCGTCGAATCGGGCGGCAGCCTGCTGCGCTGGCATGCGGCCGCCGGCCTGTTCGCGCCTTGGCTGACCGGCACCCTCCCCCTCGGTGCCAGCCCCTGCAGTGTGGCGATCGAACGCGGCACCGCGCTGCTGCTCGACCGTCCCGAACGCTGCTTCCCCGCCATGCGCGCCTTGTCCGGGGTGGACGAGATGCTGATCGTGCCTTGGTCCATCCACGGCAAGGTGGCCGGCACCCTCTGGACCCTGTCCCATGAGACCGGCCAGCGCTTCGATGCCGAGGACGCGCGCCTGCTCGATACGCTGGCCGCCTTCGCTTCCGCGGCGTGGCAGTCGGTGCAGGCGCAGCAGGAAGCGCGCCGCGCGGAGCAGGTACTGGTCCGCCATGTCAACGAGCGCGACCGGCTGCTGACCCACAGCATCGAGGCGCTGCAGCAGGAAACGGCCCAGCGGCGCCGCACCCGCGAGGCGCTGTTCGCCACCGAAACCCGGCTCGCCGACGAACTCGACGCGATGCACTGCCTGTACGACCTGCACGCCCGGCTGGCCACCGAATCCGACCTGCAGCTCGCGCTCGACCGGATCCTGGCCACCGCCTGCCGCTTCACCCATACCGACCGCGGCTGCGTCCAGCTGTCGAGCGAGGATGGCGGCCACCTCGAGATCGTCGCCGAACGCGGCCATGGTGCCGGCAGCGCCTTCATCGAACGCTTCCGCAACCGCGGTTTCTTCCCGGGCGACGCCGCGCACGCGCGGCACGGCCGGCTGTTGATCGAGGACGTGCGGCAGTTCCCGGGCCTGGCGGGTACCCCGGACGGGGCCGCCGCGCTGGCCGACGGCATCCTGGCCGCGCAGCTGACGCCGATGGTCAGCCGCAAGGGCGAGATCGTCGGCGTGCTCGGCACCCAGTTCGCCCAGCCGCACCGTCCGGGCGAGGACGAATTGCGCCTGGTCGACCTGCTGGCCTGGACCGCCGCCGACTTCGTCGAACGCCACCAGGCCCTGGCCGAGCTGCGCCGCAGCGAGCAGCGCCAGGCCTTCCTGCTCGGCCTGAGCGACGCGGTGCGCACGCTGACCGACAGCGTCGAGATCGAGGCCGTGGCCACCCGTCTCACCGGCCAGCACCTGCATGCGAGCCGCGTGCTGATCGGCGAACTGTCCGGCGACGAGGTGCTGGTCCAGCGCGATTTCGTCCAGGGCGTGGCCTCGCTGGCGGGACGGCATCGCGCGTCCGCGTTCGGCGCCGCGCTGGTCGAATCCTCGGGGCGCGGCGAACCCTTCGTGGTCGACGACGTGCAGGCCGACCCGCGGCTGGACAAGGCGACGCGCGCGCGCTGGGCGCGTGCCGAGATCGGCGCCCTGTGCGCGGTCGGGCTGTACACCGGCGGGCAGGTGGCGGCGGCGTTCTCGATCCACTGCAAGGTGCCGCGCCGCTGGAGCCCGGCCGACATCCGGCTGGTGCGCGACGTGGCCGAGCGCATCTGGCCGGCGATCGAGCGCGCACGCGCCGAGGCCGCGCTGAAGGACGCCGACCGCCGCAAGGACGAGTTCCTGGCCACGCTGGCGCACGAGCTGCGCAATCCGCTGGCCCCGATCAGCAACGCCGTGCACCTGATGCGGCGGCCCGACGGCCGGCGCGCCACGGACCGCCTGATGGGCATCGTCGAGCGCCAGGTACAGCAGATCGTCAAGCTGGTCGACGACCTGCTCGAGATCTCGCGCATCACGCGCGGCAAGATCGAACTCGACCGCAAGCCGACGGCGCTGGCCGACGCCGTCCGCGATGCGATCGAGACCAGCCGCCCGCTGGTCGAGCGCGCCCGCCACCAGCTCGAGGTCAGCCTGCCGGACGAGCCGCTGGTGCTGGATGCCGACCCGGTGCGCCTGACCCAGGTATTCGGCAACCTGGTCAACAACGCGGCCAAGTACACCGAGCCCGGCGGCCATATCTGGCTGAGCGCCGCGCGCGAGGATGACGCGGTCGCGGTGCGGGTACGCGACAATGGCCTGGGCATCCCGCCCGACGGGCTGCCGCGCGTGTTCGAGATGTTCGCCCAGGCCCACGCGCCGGGCACCCAGACCGGCAGCGATGGGCTGGGCATCGGACTGGCCATCGTGCGCAAGCTGGTCGAAATGCATGGCGGCACCGTCGAAGCCCACAGTGCCGGGCCGCACCAGGGCAGCGAATTCGTGGTGCGCCTGCCGCTGCGGGACAGCCTCGCCCACGACGACGCCACGATCGACGTCATCCCGCACGGCGCGCTGGACGGCCGCCGCATCCTGGTGGTGGACGACAACCGCGACGCCGCCGATACCCTGGCCATGCTGCTGGGATCCCACGGTGCCGAGGTCGACGTGGCCTACGGCGGCGAGGAGGCGCTGGCGGCGCTGGACCGCTTCCTGCCGGACTCGCTCCTGCTCGACCTCGGCATGCCCGGCATGGACGGCTTCGAGGTGGCGCGCAGGATCCGCGCCACTCCGCGCCATGCCGGCCTGCGCATCCTGGCCCTGACCGGCTGGGGCCAGGCGGCCGACCGCGCACGCACGCACGAGGCCGGATTCGACCATCACCTGACCAAGCCGGTCGACTTCGGGGCGCTGGAGTCCTGGCTCATCCACGCCTGAATGCCCTGACCGGCTTTTACATGGATTTACACGGCCTGCGGTTCCGTTCCGGCGCCGGGCTGGCGACAATGCGTTTTTACTGACGGTCTCGCCATGTTCATCACCGCCGATCCCCTGTTCTGGGAAGACCTGTTGCGCCGGCCGCTGGCCGCGCGCCGCGGCCCCGCGCCACGCGAACTGATCGACTTCATCGGGCGTCACCACCAGGCCACCGGCTCGGCCGCCGTGGCGCGCCCGGCCGAACCCGGCGCCAGCCTGGACGCCGACCTCGACCGCGCCCTCGCCGGCCTGCCCGCCGCCGTGCTGGCACGGGTGGCGCCCTGCCTGCTGGGCGTGTTCACCATGGAAGGTACCGGCGCCTCGGCCGCCAGCGGCGTGATCGCCGGCCCCGAGGGCGAACTGATCGGCGCTTTCGTCGCCATCGATGCCGGCGCCTTTGCCGGCGTCACCGCCAACGGCTGGTTCGAACGGCGCGAAAACATGCCGTTCACGCCCAGCGCCGGCCTGCGCCTGGAAGCGCGTATCGCGGACGCTGCCGGCGACGACCGCGTCGGCGCCCTGCAGTTCGTGCTGCTGCACGAATTCGGCCACGTGCTCTCGGCCTGCCGGGGCCTTGCACCGATGTGGTGGCGCGCCGGGCGCGGCGCGGCCCCGGCCTATCCGCTGCTCGACCTGTGCTGGCAGGCGGCGCCGGACGGCCGCTACGCGCCGCGCGCCGGCCACGACTTCCCGCTGCGCGAGCGCCTGGTCTATCACGGCAGCGCGCGCCTGTCGCTGATCGATGCCGAAGACCTGTACCGTAGCCTGGGGCGCACCGGCTTCCCGACGCTGTACGCGGCCACCAGCGTGCACGAGGACATCGCCGACAGCTTTGCCAGCTACGTCCACGTGCACCTGATGGGGCGGCCGCTCGAGCACCGCCTGTTGCGTGCCGGCGGCGCGGTGGCGCTCGGCGCACCCTACTGGCAGTCGGCGGCGGGGACAGCGCGCGCCGCGCTGTTCGAGGCCATGCTGGCGGCGCCGGCGGAATTCGACGGGTGAACGATGCCGGGCTGAGCTCCGTTCGACGCGCGGCTGCGCTACCATAAGCCCATGCTCAAGCTCGAG
>CAJYQM010000213.1 GCA_913777025.1 uncultured Massilia sp.
CGCCGGGCGAACCGGGCACCTACCGGCTCGGCGGCGAGGACCTGCTGATGGATGGCGACAAGCCGGCCGGCATCACCGTGGGTGGACTCGCGGTCGCCATCGTCGACGAGATCGAGCAGCCGCGGCATGTGAAGGCGCGCTTCACCGTCGCGGCCTGAGCGTCATGCAATCATGCCGCCATCGATGAACAATTCCGCGCCGGCGACGTAGGCGCTGTCGCCGGAAGCGAGGAAGAGCGCGGCCTGGGCCACCTCTTCGGGGCGGCCCAGGCGCTTGAACGGAATCCGGGCGGTCAGGGTTGCCCTGACCTCGTCGCTCGCCTGGTCGAACATCGGCGTGTCGATCGGTCCCGGACTGAGCGTGTTGACCCGGATGCCGCGGTCGGCCAGTTCGACGGTCCAGGTACGCGCATACGAGCGGACGGCCGCCTTGGTGGCGGAATAAGTGCCGTAGCCGGGATTGCCGATCGACCCTGCGACCGAGCCGATCAGCACGATGGCGCCGCCCTGCGGCATGTGCCGGACCGCATGCTGCACCGTGAACACCATGCCGCGCACGTTGAGATCGAAAGCGCGGTCGAAATGCGCCTCCGTCGTCGTCTCCAGCGTGGCGAATTCCGAGACCCCGGAAGACGTGACCAGGATGTCGAGCGACGGCGTCTTCGCCTTGATGGCGTCGAACAGGCGCGCCAGGTCGCTGCTGCTGGTCACGTCGCCCTGCACCGCCTCGACCCGCCCGCCGATCGAGGCCAGCGCCGCGTCGAGCTGGTCCTGGCGCCGGCCTGTGATGAATACGTAAGCCCCTTCTTCGGCGAAGCGCCGCGCGACCGCGAGTCCGATGCCGCTGCTGCCACCGGTGACCAGTGCCGTTTTACCTTCGAGCTTCAACATGGTGTTCCTTTCAGATTGTCTGGACGGCCGATGATACATTTCGTATATTTGGTGTCAATTACGCACCAAATCTATCCCAGATATATGAAAGGAAACCGCCCGTGGCGCTGGCGGCGTGAACGCCGGCCGGCCTACAGGCGCTGGCCCGCGGCGCAGGCCGCGATCAGGCGATCCAGCCGCGCCGCCCTGGTCTCGAGCTTCTTCGCGCTGGTCACGTAATGCAGCACCGTGCGCCGGTAGCCCGGCGGACAGGCCTCGAAGTAAGCCCAGGCCGCGGCCTGTGCCTGGAAGCGCGCAAGGTCCGCGGGCGCCAGCTCGGCCGGCGTCTCGCGTTCGTGCGCGTACACGCGCGAGCGATCCTCCGAGCGGCGCGCAAACGCCGCCTCGCCGGCCGGCGTCAAGAGGCCCTGCCGGCGCAGCTTGTCGATCTTGTCGATGTTCACCGCGCTCCAGATCGAGCCGGCCTTGCGCGGCGTGAAGCGGATCGTGTAGCTGGCCTCGTCGACGCGCTTCCTGACGCCGTCGATCCAGCCGTAGCACAGCGCCTGGTCGACCGATTCGGACCAGCTCATGCAGGGTTTGCCGGTGCCGACCTTGTGAAAGCCGACCAGCAGTTCGGCCGCTTCGTGCGCGTGCCGTTCGAGCCAGGCGCGGAAGGCCGGCGCGTTTTCGAAGACAACCGGATCGCTCATGCCGCCGCGCTTCTGGCCAGCGAGGCGCGCAGGCTGACGCTGACCGGGAAGGTGCGCGTGACGGGCTTGTGCATGCCGTAGCACAGGTTCAGCAGCTCGGCGACGCCATTCCTGGTCATCTCGCGCCACGGGATGTGCACGGAGGTGAGCCGCGGCGCCGAATAGGCCACGCTGGGGGCGTCGTCGTAGCCGATCACCGACACGTCCTGCGGCACGCGGATGCCGGCTTCGTGGAAGTAGGACAGCGCGCCCAGCGCCATCTCGTCGTTGGCGCAGAACACGGCGCTGAAACGGCGGCCCGATGCGACCAGTTCCTGGGCCGCGGACCAGCCGCCGCCGGAAGAAAAATCGCGCTCGGCCATCCACAGCGCGCCGGTGTCGATGCCCGCGCCTTCCAGCTCGCGCATGAAACCGTCGATGCGGTCGATGTTGTCGGCCACCGTGGCCGGGCCGGCGATGACGGCGATGTCGCGGTGGGCGTGGTCGAGCAGCGCGCGCGCGGCCAGCCTGCCGCCCAGGCGGTGGTCGACCGTGAAGCACTGGTTGGCGATGCTGTCGAAGCTGTGGTTGAGCACGACCACGCGGTCGCGCCTGGGGCCGAGCGTGGCCAGGTCTTCCTCCTCGAGGGGGCTGGTGAGGACGATCACGCCGTCGCAGCCGCGTTCGAGCAGGAAGCCGACGCCCTCCACCGCCTGGCGCCGCGCTTCGTCGCGGCTGACGCCGAAGGCGACCATCATGTGCAGGCCGGCGCCGCGCAGTTCGGTGTCGATGACTTGCAGCAGCGCGGTGTAGAAGGTGCCGGACAGCAGCGGGATGTAGACCCCGATCATGCGGCTGGTCCCGTACAGCAGCGAGCGCGCCGCGTGCGAGGGGCGGTAGCCGAGCGTATCGATCGCCTTCTTCACGCGCTCCAGCTTGGCCTGCGACACCGAGCCCTTGCCGCGCACCACGCGCGAGGCGGTACCGAGGCCGACGCCGGCCAGGCGGGCTACGTCCTTGATCGTTGACACGCGGGGTCCCCTGTCGTTGTTATCGTTATGCTCCTGCAGCCAAAGAATAATACAAGCAAGGCTCGGGTGCAGCAGAATATCCAGAGCACAAAACAACGTCGTCCCCGCGAAGGCGGGGACCCAAGTTTAACAAGCGCAGTCGAAACGCTAACGAACTTGGATCCCCGCCTGAGCGGGGAGTGGCTTCCGGCAATGCCGGAAACGACGGCTTTGAGGCTAACAATCAGATCAGCGCACCGCGGTCTGAATGGCGTGCGCCGGAATATCCACCGCCACCTCGGTGCCATCCACGATCAGCCGATAACGCTGCGCCTGGTCGGTCTTGTTCATCACGACCACCGCCAGCGACCCGTCCGCATTGCGGAACGCCGTGGCATCCAGCGTGCTGCGGCTGGTCGCGGCGCCGACGCGGCGCGCCTGTGGACGGATCCAGCGCGTGAAGTGGCCCATGTAGGCGTAGCTGGGGGTGAAGATCAGCTGGCCGTCGTCGCTCGCGTGCAGCAGCGCGAAGCAATAGTTGCCGACATGGTTCGGGCCGCCGCGGCTGTCCAGCAGCATGTTCCAGTCGACCCAGCCCGCCGAGCCGGCGTTCAGGTCGGCCAGGATCTCGCTGCCGTAACGCTCGCCGTTGGACCAGGACTGCAGCTGCGCCGCGTCGAAGTGCTCGATCGAGGACTCCGTCAGCAGCAGCGGCACGTCCGGCCAGGCCTCGTGCACGGCGGCCAGGTTGCGGTGCATCGGCTGGCCCTTGGCCCAGGTCTCGTACCAGTGGTAGCCCACGCCCCAGATGTAGGGACGCGCCTTGGCGTCCGACAGGATGTGGCCGGCGCGCTGCGGCAGCAGGTCGCGGTTGTGGTCCCAGACGATCACCTTCTTGTCCTGCAGGCCGGCGGCCTTCAGGGCCGGACCGAGGTGCTCGCCCAGGAACCGGGTCTCCTGGTCGGCCGTGAAGATCATCGATTCCCACTTCTGCTTGGCCATCGGCTCGTTCTGGACCGACAGGCCCCACAGCGGGATGCCGGCCTTTTCGTAGGCCTTGACGAAGCGGACCACGTAGTTGGCCCAGGTGTCCGCGTATTCGGGCAGCAGGCTGCCGCCGCCCAGCATGCTGCCGTTCGATTTCATCCAGGCCGGCGCGCTCCAGGGCGAGGCGAACACGCGCATCTGGGTGCCGTAGGACGCGCCCGCGGCCAGCGACTGGCGCATCAGCGGGATGCGGTACTTCATGTCGTGCTCGATGCTGAAGGAGTCGAGCGAACGGTCGCCGTCCTTGACGTAGGTGTAGCTGGCGCTGCTGAAGTCGGAGCTGTGGATGGTCGTGCGCAGGATGCTGTAGCCCAGTCCCTGGCGCGGGTCGAAGTAGGCTTTCAGAAAGGCCTTCTGCTGGGCCGGCGTCAGCTTGGCGTACACCTCGGCGGTGGCGTCGGTGACGGCGCCGCCGAAGCCGAACACCTGCTGGAACTGGCGGCGCGTGTCCACGAACACCGCGGTCTCGGTTTCCATCGGCTGCGTGGTCGGCACCGGGGCCGCCAGCGCCTGCTGCGCGAACTGCTTTCCGCTGCCTTGCGCCGTGGTGTACAGCTGCCATTGCGTATTCGGTGCCGCCAACGCGGTCCCGCCGGCGCACAGCGCCCCCATCACGGCGCCGCACATCAGCACCGCCTGTCGTCTCGTCGTCATGCAATCTCCTCCGTTATCGTTGTCGCTTACAACTTATAGTTCACGCCCACCAGGACCTGCCGCCCATACGTGGTGTAGCGCTCCGGCGCATACGCCCCGCTGGCGAACGGGCTGCCCTGCCTGGTCTGGTAGGGCTCGTTGTTCAGGTTGTTCGCCTGGATCACGAAGGACAGGTTCTTGTACGGCCCGTCCTGGAATTCATACCCGACCTGCACGTCGATCTGCCTCTCCGCCAGGATCTCGCTGAACGCACGCTGGGCGAACAAACCGGTCACCTCGCCGCGGTAGGCGGAGCGATAGCGTTCGCTGACGCGCGCCGAGAAACCGTTCTTTTCGTAGAACACGGTCAGGTTGCCGACCACGCCCGACAGGCCCGGCAGCTTTTCCTTGGTGCCCGGTCCGTTCGGATGGATCGAACTCTCGGTGCCCGAGGCGCTGGCCTGCATGCCGAAGCCATCGAGGCGCTGCCACAGCATCCCGAACTGCAGCGATGCCGTCAGCTCGACGCCGCGCACGAAGCCGCCCTGGCCGTTGGCCGGCTGGTTGATCGTGCCGATGTTCTGCAGCGGGATCACCGTGCTCGAATTCGGGAAGCCCGTGTAATCGTACTCGCGCTGCTGATTATAGATGTAGCTCTTCAGGTCCTTGAAGAAGTAGGCGGCCGACACATAGCTGCCCTTGCCCAGGTAGTGTTCGAGCGAGAGGTCGTAGGCATTCGCGCGCCACGGTTCCAGGTTCGGATTGCCGCCGCCGCCGTTCCACATGCGCGTGGTGGCATCGACGCCGGCGCCGATACCGGCACGCATGTCCGACATGCGCGGGCGCGCCACGGTTTTCGCCGCGCCGAAGCGCAGGTAGGTGTCGCCGAGGTAGTGGCCGAGGTCGAAGTTCAGGTTCAGGCTGGGCAGTACATCGTTATACGAGGTCCCGCCGCGCAGGTCCGTGATGATGCCGCCGTTGACCGCCTTGCCCTCCGCTTCCTGGTTCACGTGCACGTACTGCACGCCGGCATTGCCGCGCACCGGCACCTGGCCGAGCTGGGTGTCGATCCCCAGGCGCAGGTAGGCGAGCGACTGCTTTTCCGTCACGGACCAGTCCTGCTGCGCGACGTCGGTATCGAGCGGCATCTTGTCGTAGAAGCGGTTCAGCGCCGCGATCGGGTCAAACGACAGCACGCCCGGGATGCCGGCCCAGGACAGCGAAGTGGTCGGCTGGATGATGTCCGACGGGACCGTGGTCGGCGCGCGGTTGTTCTTCAGCGCAAAGCGCTGGGACACGTCCTCGTGCGACTTGTCGCGCTTGGAATAGCTCAGGCCCGCCTGGAAGTCGCGGACAAGACCGAGGAAATTCGCATCCAGCTCGTGCTTGACGTTCAGCTTGGCGGCGCCGAGCGTGTCCTCGACGATCGGATGGTGCATGGTGGCGTCGTGGCCCCAGCCGCCGACGTCGGTCAGCCGGATGACGGCCGGGTCGGTGAAGTCGCGGCCCGGCGTGAAGCGCGGCAGGCCGGCGCCGACCGGGATCTGGAAGCCGAAGTTATTGTCGACGGCGCCCGAGGCGGCCGGGCCCAGGCCGGCGTAAGTCTCGGACGTCGTTTCCTTGCGCCTGGCCGAGGACCAGGACAGGTCGCCGTCCATTGACCAGCGGTTGGCCAGGCGCACGCTGGTGTTCCAGCCGACCGCGGACAGCTTGTCCTTGCGGCGGTTGTAGTCGTTGCGCACGATCGGCTCCATGTTCAGCAGCGTGCCGCCGGTCAGCAGGCGTGTGCCGCCGATGGACTCGATGACCGGGTCGCGGTAAGTCACGGTGTCGGCCGAGTTCCACATCATGCCGCGCATGATTTCCTTCTGGTCGAACTGCGAGTAGTACAGGTCGACGGTGGAGCGCACGTTGCGGCTCGGCTTGTAGTCGATCACCGCCATCAGGCCGTCGCGCACCTGCTTGCGCGAGGTCGCGGTCACCTCGGCGCCCTTCAGCGCGGTGACGTCCTCGTTCCCCGGCGGGAGCTTGTTGTTCTGGCCCCACCACCAGGACTTGTATTCCTTCTGCTGGCCCGGCGAATCCAGGTGGGCATAGCCGATCGCCAGGCCCAGGGTATTGTTCATGAACTGGTCGATATAGGAAATCGACGCGCGCCCGCCGTTCGCCGACCAGCCCGAGTTGATGCTGCCGTTGCCATTGTGCTCGCCGCGCGCGTTGACGGCGATGGTGCGCCCACGCCGGTCCAGCGGACGCACGGCGCGCAGGTCGATGGTGCCGGACAGGCCGGCCGAGGTCATCGCCGCGTCCGGGGTTTTATAGACCGTCACGCCGCCCAGCAGCTCGGATGGATACTGGTCGAATTCGGCGCTGCGGTCGTTGCTGGTGCTGGTCTGTTCGCGGCCATTCAGCAGCGTCACGCCGAAGTCCGGCGCCAGGCCGCGCAGCGAAATCACCTGCGCGCGGCCGGCCACGCGCTGGGCCGTCATGCCGGGCAGGCGTGCGATCGATTCCGCGATCGAGACGTCAGGCAGCTTGCCGATGTCCTCGGCGGTGATGGCCTCGACGATGTTGTCCGAGTCCTTCTTGATCGCGATCGAGCTCTCGATACTGCCGCGGATGCCGGTGACCACGACCTTGGATGCGGATGCCGGATCCGTGCCGTCTTGCGCGGCGGCGCCGGCGCTCCACAGCAGCGCGGCGCAGGCGGCGGCGATCGGGGTCACGGACAGGGTGCGAAGCTGGGCCTTGCGGGGGTGTGCCATGTCATGTCTCCACTATGTGTTTTCTTATCGTTGGGCCGAGCTTGGAAACGTTGCCAATCCAGACCGCATGATTGGAAACGTTGCCAATCCAGTTCGAATTGGCGGGCTTCCTTTTATTCTGCGGCAAGGGATTGGAAACGTTGCCAAACTCAGCGTCATTATGATCTTGCTGGAAATTCAATGTCAAGACAGGGTATCGCGTGCGCAACAGTGGATCACGAACCTCGCCCCCGCGAAGGCGGGGGCCCAAATTTGCTCGCGTATCGTCCGGGGCGGCAGAACTTGGATCCCCGCCTTCGCGGGGATGACGTACGTAGGCAGGTGGCTTGAATATGCACTGCTATCATTCAACGTCCACCCTGCCACGTAAAACTTCCAACACTCCCCGCCGGCATCACATATTTGAACCCTTGCCCTTCCACCCGCACCACGATCTCGCGCGGCGCGGCGGTCCCATTCGCCACCAGCAGCGCCATCGACCCATCCCGGTTGCGGAAAGCCACGTTCGGCAGCGTGTCCCCGCCGTCGCTGGATCCGATGCGCCAGGCCCCCGGCCGCACGAAGCGGCTGGCGTGGGCCAGCGCGTAGTACTCGACGTTGCGCGTCACGGCGCCGGTGCGCGCGTCGATGGTCACCACGCCGCGGCAATCCTTGCAGCCGCCCAGGTGCGGGCCGTCGTTCTCGTCCAGCGCCAGGTTCCACAGCAGCACGCCGCGCGCCCAGCCGCGGGTGGTGTCGATGACCAGGGTCTTGGTGAAGTACTGCAGGTTCTTCGCCCAGTCCGGCGACCAGCGTCCGCCCGAGCACTCGGTGAACCAGGTATCCCTGGACGGGAACAGCGCATGAAGACGCCCCATCGCGCGCACGTCGCCGCCGTAGCAGTGCCAGGCGACCCCGCTGACGTATTTCGCCGCCTGCGGGTCGGACAGCACGATGGCCGGCGACTCCGGCTCGTCCCAGTTGTGGTCCCAGTCGAAGATGGCGGTGCCGGGGTTGGCCCGCGCCAGCAGCGGGCCGAGGTGGCCTTTGACAAAGCTCGCGCGCTTCATCGGGTCGACGCGCATGCCCGGGTAGTCGGCCGGTTCGAAGTGCGGCTCGTTCTGCAGGGTCAGCGCGGAAATGGGCACGCCCTCGGCCTTCATCGCATCGACGTAGCGGTTCAGGTAGCGCGCAAAGGCGTCGAAGGCTTCCGGCTTCAGGGTGCCCTTGACCAGGCTGTCGCCGCTCTTCATCCAGCCCGGCGCGCTCCAGGGCGAGGCCATCACCTTCAGCTGCGGATTGACCGCCAGCGCCGCCTTCACCACCGGCAGCACGGTGTCGCGCTGGGGTGCGATCGAGAAGCGGGCCAGTTGCGGGTCCTGCTGGCCGGGCGGCATGTCGTCGAAGCTGTAGTGGCTGCGCGAGAAGTCGGAGGCGCCGATGGTGAGCCGCGTGAACGACAGCCCGATGCCGTCGCCGTCGCGGCCGAACAGTTCGCGCATCAGGGCGGCGCGCTGGGTCGGCTTCATGCGCTGCTGGATCAGGTATGCCGAAGCGTCCGTGATGGCCGCGCCGAAGCCGGCGATCTCCTGGTAGCGCGTGGCCGGATCGATCTCGATCACGGCCGCGCCCTTGTCCTCATCCTTGCCTGCATCCGTGGTCTTGTCGAGCCGGACATCGGCCTCGCGCGACAGCAGCCTGGCCTGGTCGCCGGTGGTGATCCAGGCCTGCACCGGGCCGGCGGCGCCGGCGGCGGATACATAAAAAGTCAGTGAAGCCAGCAGCGCGGACGTGGCGCGGCGGCGGCGGGCGCGCAATCTCGGCATGCCTTCTCTCCTCCGTTGTCTCGTAGTCGTTATTGGCGGCGACGCTGTCCGGATCCGGATTGGAAACGTTGCCAAATTGTGCCGGCACTATAGCACGCCCTGTCCCGCCCGGATGCACTATGATGGGGCCAAGAGAATTAAATAAATTACATGATTGAAGTTTTATGAACCAATTCACCCTGCAGCAAAAATTCTTCCTCCTGATCCTGGCGCTGATCACCGTCGCCTTCATCTGGATCCTGTTCCCCTATTCCGGCGCCGTGTTCTGGGGCGTGGTGTTCGCCATCCTGTTCGAGCCGCTGTATAAACGGCTGCTGGTGACGACCAAGCAGCGGCCGACCCCGGCCGCCCTGCTCACGCTGCTGTCGATCATCGTGATGGTGCTGATCCCGGTGGGCCTGATCACCTCGTCGCTGGTGCAGCAGGCTGCCAGTGTGTACGAGATGATCGGCTCCGGCCACATCGACTTCGGCGCCTACTTCCGCCAGATCATCGGCGTTCTGCCGGACTGGGTGATCCGCCTGCTGGAACGCTTCGACCTGACCTCGCTGGCCACGCTGCAGCAAAAGCTGTCCGCGGGCGCCTCCCAGATCAGCCAGACGGCCGCCAAGCAGGCTATCAATGCCGGCCGCAACACCTTCGATTTCCTGGTCGGCCTGACCATCATGCTCTACCTGCTGTTCTTCCTGCTGCGCGACGGCCGCGGCCTGGCGGCGCGCATACGCTCGGCGGTGCCGCTGAGCCGCAAGTACAAGCAGCGCCTCTTCAACAACTTCACGACCGTGGTCCGTGCCACGGTCAAGGGCAACGTGCTGGTGGCGATCGCCCAGGGGGCGCTGGGCGGCCTGGCGTTCTGGTTCCTGGGCGTGCAGGCGCCGCTGCTGTGGGCCGTGGTGATGGCCTTCCTGTCGCTGCTGCCCGCCGTCGGCGCCGCCATCGTGTGGGCGCCGGTGGCCGTCTACTTCCTGGTCACGGGCTCGATCTGGCAAGGGGTCGCGCTGATCGTCTGGGGCGTGGTGGTGATCGGCCTGGTCGACAACATCCTGCGCCCGCTGCTGGTCGGCAAGGACATCAAGATGCCGGACTACCTGGTCCTGATCTCGACGCTGGGCGGCATGGAACTCTTCGGCCTGAACGGCTTCGTGATCGGACCGATGATCGCGGCCCTGTTCATCGCGGTGTGGGATTTGTTCGCGACGGCGGAAGAGTTCCACCAGGAGTGAAGCGGCAGTCACCACCGCAGACTTCGCAAGCCAATTGGATCAATGCTCGCGCCGATGCCGGTCGAAGAAGGCCCAGATCACCTCATTGGCATCGATGTCGCGCGTGGTCTTCCCGATCGGCAGGCCGACGTTGAACGGGTCGGCGCCGGGCCAGGTGTGGCCACCCTCGCGGACCGTCGCCAGCGCCACGCTCTGGCGCCCGTTGCCCTGCTCGACCCAGGCCACCGCGGTGCCGTCGCCGGGGTCGAGGTCGAGGGCACGGCGGCTCGTCGAAGCGTCCGGGCCGATGCCGTTGTGTTTCACCCAGTAGGCATGGGTGTCCTGCGCGGACAGATAACTCCCCGGCTTGCCGCCGTACTCGACCACCTGGTCCTGCGTGCCGTGCACCAGCAGCACGCCCACCCTGCCCGACTTCTTGTGGTGCTCGACGACGGGTTCTGGCATCGGCGCCCCGACCGAGGCCACGGCCGCGAACAGCTCGGGCAACTCGGCCGCGATGCGCAGCGCGAAGAAGCCGCCACGTGACAGGCCGGTGGCATACACGCGCCCGCCATCGACACGGTAATCCTGCTTGAGCCGGGCAAGCAATGCTTCGGTGAAGCCGATGTCGTCGCTGCCGTCGAGGTAGGACATGCCGAAGCCCACGTTCCAGTCCTGCTTGATGCCCAGCGGGTAGACCACGATGAACCCATGGCGGTCGGCGGCGCGGTTCATCTGCGTGTAGAGCATCTGCTCGGCCATGGTCATGCCGCCGCCGTGGAAATTGAAGACGAGCGGGAAGCGCTTGCCGGGCTGGCCGGCATACGAGGCCGGCGTGTACACGAGGTAGCGCCGCTTCTCGTCCTTGTGGACCAGGGATTTCACCTGTGCCAGCGCGGGTATGGCCGCGCTGGCAAGGACCAGCAGAGCGATCAGGGTTTTCATCATGGTGCGTGCCGTTCGGAGTGGAAGAGCACGCAGGATAGAAAACCGCCGGTGAAGCCGCGGTGAAATCCGGCCGGATTTACGAGCGCAGGGGCAGGATGTCGACGCGGTAGGCGCCCGCCTCGGCGTGAAAGCCCAGCTCCCAGCGCATGGCCGCGGCAATGCGCCGCAGCAGGTCCTGGCCGTGCAGGAAGCCCTGCGTGCCGCCGGTCCGGCTGGGATCGACGGTATTGGCCAGGCTCAGCACCCCGTCCGCGAACGACAGCCGCAGCCGGGTGCCGGGGCCGCCATGGAACAGCGCATTGCCCAGGCAGTTCTGGACGAGCAGCATGCACAGGTGGTGGTTGCCGCGGACGTCCAGCCGCTCCGGCAATTGCAGCACCAGCCGCTCGGGGTCCAGGCCGCCGCCGTCGAGCAGGCGCAGCAGGGCGTCCTCGATGCAGCCGCGCAGGTCGAGCACGTCGCTCGGGACGTGCCCGGCACGCGCCAGCGCGAACAGCACGTCGATGGTGGCGCCGATCTCGTCGAGGCTGGTGCGCAGCTGCGCCGTGTCCCGCGTGGCCAGCGCGTTGTTCATCACCGTGAGCGGCGTGCGCAATTCATGGTTGACGTCGCGCGTGAACGCGTGCTCGCGCGCCAGCGCCGCCTGCAGTTCACCGATCGTGGTGCCGAGCCTGTCCGCCAGGTAGCCGATCTCGTCGCGGCGCCGGCGGGCGCTGAAGTCGGCCGCATCGCCCGGCCGCAGGCTGCGCACTTCCCGCGCCAGCACTTGCAGGGGCCGCACCAGGCGCCGCGACAGCAGCCAGGCCAGCAGCAGCGCCAGCCCGACCAGCCCGAGCGCGACGAGCAGCACGATGGCGCCCACCTCGCGGATCAGTTTGGAAACCACCAGCAGCGGCCCGGCGTCCAGCACCAGGTAGACGCGCCCTGCCCGGCCCTGGACCTCGAGCGTGCGCAGGTGGTAGTGGCTGCCCGTCCCCGTGAAGATCTCGGCGCGTACCTGGCCGGCGGCGACCCGCTCGCGCACCGCCGGCGGCAGCGTGTCTGCGCCGGCGTGGACGCGCGCCAGGCCGGCGCCGGGCGGCGGCAGGACGCCATGCGCGCGCACGTACGCGGCGACGGCGCCGGCTTCCCGCTGCAGCAGCCGGTCGACCAGCATGTCTTCGGTGACGTAGGCAATCACCAGCGCCAGCCCCGTGTAGCACAGGCAGATCAGCAGCGTGAAGCCGGCCAGCGCGGCGAACAGGCCGTGCCGGATCGAGCTAAACATGGGCCGTCCGTTCCAGCACGAGCCGGTAACCAAGCTGGGGAATGGTCACGATCATGTCCGGCGCGCCGGCCAGCGCCAGCTGCCTGCGCAGCGCATAGATATGGGACTTGAGGGCATCGCTGTCGGGCGGGTTGGCGCCCCACAGCACGTGCGTCAGCGCGGAACGGGGGACGGCATGCGGATGGGCCTCGCACAGCGCGGAGAGAATGCGGAACCCGAGCTGCGTCAGCGCCAGCGGCGCATCGCCGTACAAGGCCTGCATTTCCCGTGCCAGCAGCGTCAGGGGGCCGACGCGCATCTCCTGCTCAAGGTGCAGCCGGCCGCGCCGCGCGAGCGCTTCGCAGCGCAGGGCCAGTTCGCGCAGGTCGAAGGGTTTGGTCACGTAATCGTCGGCGCCGCCCTTGAAACCGCGCGCCTTGTCCTCGAACGCGTCGCGCGCGGTGAGCATCAGCACCGGCACGTTGCGCGGCGCCCGCGCCTTGATCGCGCGGCAGACTTCGAGCCCGTCGATGTCGGGCAGGTTCAGGTCGAGCAGGACCACGTCGTAGGCTTCGCGCGTGGCCAGTTCGATCGCGAGCGCGCCGCTGGCGGCATGGTCGGCTTGCCAGCGCAGTCCTTCCAGGAAGGCCACTACCTGGCGCGCGATGGTCGGGTGGTCTTCGACGACCAGGATGCTCAGGGCGCTGCACTGCATAGGCTATCTCATTCCTGGCGTAGTGATCGATATGCCGGTACCGGCCTGCGTAGCCTAGCAAATTCGTTGCCATGAAAGTAAGCGCTTTTCCACGCGGTCCCTCATGACAAGAACGAATGTCACAATATGTTGCGGTTATGACACACTTCATTTGTTGCCCTGAATGTAATTGATTACGATCTAATTTTCCCGGGGAGCTCACTTTGAAACACATACTGATTCGCCGGGCGGTTCTGCTGGCCGTCTACGGCACCGCCGCCGTAGCCGCCACGCCTGCCGCCATCGCCCAGACGACGACCGCGCCGGCCGTCGATACCAACATCCAGAGCGTGAGCATCGTCGGCTCGCGCCGCGTCGGCAACACCTCGTCGACCGACACCCCGGTCCCGGTCGACTACATCCCGATGACGAAGGTGGCCGAGCAAGGCGGCCAGTTCGACCTGGCCCAGTCGCTGGCCAACATCTCGCCCTCGTTCAACTCGACGCGCCAGACCGGCGCCGACGGCGCCGACCTGGTCGACTCCGCCGCCCTGCGCGGCCTCGGTTCGGACCAGACCCTGGTGCTGGTGAACGGCAAGCGCCGCCACACCACCGCGCTGGTGAACCTGTTCGGCGCGCGCAACCGCGGCAACACCGGCACCGACATGAATGCCCTGCCCCTGCTGGCCATCAAGGACGTGCAGGTGCTGCGCGACGGCGCCGCCGCCCAGTACGGCTCGGACGCGATCGCCGGCGTGATCAATGTGGAACTCAAGAAGAGCCTGGGCTGCGAATCGGTGGCCGGCTTCGGCGAATACTCCAAGCACGACGGCAAGAACTGGCTGGCTTCGGCCTACTGCGGCATCGCGCTGGCGGACGGCGTGCTGGGCATCACCGGCGAGTACTACGACCGTGGCCGCTCCAATCGTTCGGAACCCGACAACCCGCGCATCATCGGCGACACCAAGTCGAAAAACCAGACGGTCTACCTGAACGGCGAATTCCCCGTGGGTCCGGGCAAGCTCTACCTGACGGCCGGCGCCCAGACGCGCGACGCCTCCTCGGCCGCCTTTGCGCGCGGCGGCCTCGGCTCCGACGACATCCCTTCGCGCAACTCCGCCGCCATGTACCCGGACGGCTTCGTCCCCTTCATCAACGGCGACATCGACGACCGCTACGCCATCCTCGGCTACCGCACGCGCCTGGGCGAATGGGCCGGCGACTTCTCGCAGACCTACGGCTACAACCGCATGCGCTACACCATCGCGAACACGCTCAACGCGTCGATCGCGAACCAGGACCTGGCAAACGGCGGCCGGGGCATCAGCCCCTCGCAGTTCAACGCCGGCGCCTTCTCCTTCCGCCAGCTGACCACCAACGCCGACTTCAGCCGCTACTACGGCGACATCCTCGGCGGCCTGAACGCGGCCTTCGGCTTCGAGTACCGCGCCGAGAACTACAAGATCTTCGCCGGCGAAGCGGGATCCTACATCGACGCCGACGGCGTGGGCGTCGGCGGCAACGCCGGCAGCCAGGGCTTCCCGGGCTTCCAGCCGGGCGACGCCACCGACCGCAACCGCCACAGCAGCGCCGCCTACATCGACGTCGAGGCCGACCTGAACGCACGCACCAAGCTGCAGGCCGCCGTGCGCCACGAGCGTTACTCGGACTTCGGCTCGACCACCACCGGCAAGCTGGCCGGCTCGTTCAAGGCCTCGAACGACGTGCTGCTGCGTGCCTCCGCCAGCACGGGCTTCCGCGCGCCCTCGCTGCAGCAGGTCTACTTCTCCTCCACCTTCACCGACTTCATCAGCGGCATGCCGATGGACGTGGTGCTGGCGCCGAACGGCGGCGCGGTCGCCAACGCGGCAGGTATCCCGAAGCTGAAAGAAGAAAAGTCGAAGAGCCTCACGCTGGGCGCGACCTGGACCCCGACCAAAGCCATGTCGCTGACGGCCGACCTGTACCACATCGAGATCGACGGCCGCATCGTGCTGTCGGGCCGCTTCGACGCCGACAACTACCCGCAACTGGGCGCCACGCTGGGCGCGCTGGGCGTGGGCCAGGCCCAGTTCTTCGTCAACTCGGTCGACACCCGCACGCAAGGCCTGGACCTGACGGCCTCGCACCGCACGCCCCTCGGCGCCGGCAAGCTGAACACCTTCCTGGCCATGAACTTCAGCAAGACCGACGTGACCGGCGTGCATGCGCCGAGCGCGCTGGCCGGCTATGAAGACGTGCTGCTGTCCGAACGCGAGCGCCTGTTCATCGAACAGGGCGGCCCGCGCCGCAAGGCCACGCTGGACTTCGACTACATCCAGGGCCGCCTGGAGACCGACTTCCGCATCGTGCACTACGGCCCGCAGACCCTGGGCACCTTCTCGGGTCCGCCGGTGCCGAACCAGCACTACGAGGCCAAGACCTCGGCCGACCTTTCCTTCACCTGGTCGTTCACCGAAAAGACCAAGCTGACCGTCGGCGGCACGAATATCTTCAACGTGCATCCGACCCTGCAGAATCCGGACGAGACCGACAATGGCTTCAAGTACGAGAGCCTGCAGTTCGGGCTGAATGGCGCGGCTTACTTTGCGCGCCTGTCGCACAGGTTCTGATCGGGTGTTGATGGGCTGCCCCCTGCGGGCTTGCGCCTGCCGGTGGCAGCTTGATGCGAACCGTACAACGCATCCTGGGGTCGATGTGTAACATTGAACTGGTTTTTCAACTTGGCTTGATGAACCCCATACTGTTACCTGTTAACCCGTAGCAACTCATCGGCGAAAAGACATGAAGCATTGTTGCAGTTCAACCAGCAACAAGACGACTTCTCGCTGGTGAAACGCTTGAATTCGAGGATGATATGAATATTGGAATCATTGGTGCCGGTCATATCGGCAGTGCGCTTGCAACGCGCTTGACCGCGCTTGGACACACGGTATATATCGCCAACTCGCGCGGTCCGGAAACCCTGAAGGACGTGGCGCAAAAAACCGGCGCGCAGCCTGTTACCGCCCACGAGGCTGCTCGTCATGGCGACATTCTTGTCGTAACGATCCCGCTTAAAAACATTCCCAAGTTGCCCAAGGATTTGTTCACAGGCGTCGCGGCTACCGTGCCTGTCATTGACACGAGCAACTATTACCCCATACTTCGTGACGGCCGGCTCCCCGAACTGGAAACGGGCGATCTCACGGAAAGCGAGTGGGTTCAGCAACACCTGGGCCGTCCGGTTGTCAAGGTATTCAACAACATCTACGCTGAACATATCCGGACCAAGGGGATGCCCAAAGGTTCGGCCGGCCGTATTGCACTGCCGGTCGCCAGCGACGACGACGCGGCCAAGCAAAAAGTGATGGCGCTGGTCGAGGAACTGGGCTTTGACGCCGTCGACGACGGCAAGCTGCACGAGTCTTGTCTGCGGACAGGTCTGCACCGTAAGCGGGCGTACCCGGCTGCTGCCGCCAAGACTCGTGCAGCTTGCCGTCGTCGACGGCGTCAAAGCCCAGTTCCTCGACCAGCGCCATCACTTTTTGCTTGGCCGCGTCGTCGTCGCTGGCGACCGGCAGTGC
>CAJYQM010000214.1 GCA_913777025.1 uncultured Massilia sp.
CCCGCCTGGACTTCGCCCTCGGTGATGCCCAGGACCGGTGCGATGCCCGCGATATTCACGGCATACAGGCCCGTGCCGTACAGGGCGCCGAGCGCCACCGGCGACAGGCCCGGCGCCGCCTCGCGCAGCGGCGGCAGGGCGGCCCCGAAGGCCGCCGAGGCGCCGAGGTGGTTGACGAACTCCACCACACTGGTGCCGGTGTCGCCGATGACGGCGCGCGAATGCGTCAGCCGGTCGATCCAGTCCACCGCATCGCGGTCTAGCGTCTTCGTGAGCAGGCCGGTCTTGCGGCCGGCGGCCATCACGGCCGTCGTCACCACGCCTGCGACCAGGCCGCCGAGGACGGCTGCTTTGTATTTTTCCATGTGAATTCCGATAATTGACGTTGAGGGAAACCCGACGATATCGCCTTGTGGCCGGCATCTCGGTACGGTGCTGCACCGTGAACGCCGTGCGGCCGGATCGACAGTATCAAAAAAACATCTACATTTGTGCAAATTGGATTGGGCCGGTACAATGCCGCTTTTGACAGCACAGGAACACCAAGGTTTGCATTTTCAATACCCCTTGCCAGGACAGGCTGGTTCCAGCCTCACCCGCACCGCATTGTCCATCGCGCTCGTTGCCGCGGCCGCCCTGCTCGGCAACCCTGCCGGCGCCGCCGAGGAGGCAAGCTCTCCGTGGAAGCTGGGCGGAGCGATCCGCTTCAATTACGTCCACAAGAGCTGGCAGGACGAGTACAAGAGCGGCTTCTTCGGCCTGGACACGGCGCGCCTGGATCTGAACTACGACGACGGCAGCCTGATCGGATCGGCCCAGTACCGCTACAACCATTTTCCCAAGGGGCAGGGCGGTTACTGGCAGCATTTCCTGCACCACGGCTGGATCGGCAGGCGCTTCGCCGACAAGGGCGAACTGCATGTGGGACTGGACAGGAATCCCTTCGGCCTGCTGCCTTTCGCGTCCACCAACTTTTACGAGTCCATCGCCTTCTACGCCGGCCTGGAAGACAAGTACGACTTCGGTGTGACCTACCTGAGCAAGCCCGGTCCGCTCGAGTGGCAGCTCGGTTTTTATCCACGCGACGGCGGGTCCTACGGCGGCGGCAGCAACACGGCCGGGAAATCCAATCGCTATTCCTACAACATCGTCCCGGACGACGACAAGCAGGGCTACGGTACCGGCCAGCGCGACACCGAGCGCAACACGCTGGTGGGGCGCCTGGCCTGGCACCCCGGTCCCGCCGGCAGGCACGAGATCGGCGTGTCCGGCCTCACCGGATCGATCGACAACGGCATGGGCACCCGGACCCGGCGCCATGCCGTGGCGGTCCACTACCAGGGCAGCTACGGGCCGTTCAAGCTGATGCTGGAAGCGCTGCGCTACCGGTACCGGACCGCCCACGGCCCGACCCAGACCTACAATGGTCTCGACCCGAACAGTTTCGTCATGCTCGGCGGCTTCGGCTATCCGTTCCCGGTGGCGTCGAAAGGCGACATCTACATTGCCAACCTCAGCTACGACATCCCCGGCAAGCTCGGTCCGTTCAGCGGCTTCAAGGTCTACAACGACTACGGCGTGCTGCGCAAGCGGAGCGGCGCCTACAAGGATTCCGTGCAAAATGTGACCGGCCTGACCTTTTCGTCCGGGAAGTGGACCTTCTACACGGACTTCATGCTGGGCAAGCACCATCCCTACCTGTCGCCGGATCTCGGCGGCCTGGCGTCGACCTCGGCCGCGCACGACGGGTTCACGCGGCGCATCAACCTGCAGGCCGGTTACTACTTCTGACCTCGCGCCCTTGTTGCGGCCAGCCTCATGGCCGCCCTTGTCCGGATCTTGTTTTGATTTAGGATGGGCGGATTGCATGACTGGGGATTCGACAATGGCGATTTTGAACGACGCGCTCCTGGCCTGGCTCGAGGCGCACGCGGATGGACTCGATACGGACGCGGCGGGTGGCGACGCGCTGCTGGCGACGCTGGCGGAGGCCGGCCTGTTCAGGATCGGCGTGCCAACCGACGCCGGCGGGGCCGGCGGCGCCTTCAGCGCCAGCGTGCGCATGGTCGCCGCTTTGGCCGAAACCTCGCTGGGCGCCGCCTTCGTGTTCTGGGCCCAGCGCGCCGTCATCGAATGCCTGTTGGCGAGCCCGAACGGCGCGCTGGCGGGCCGGCTGCTGCCGGCGCTGCTGGAAGGCCGCCTGGCAGGTGCACCCGGGCTGTCGAACGCGATGAAATTCCTGGGTGGCCTGGACCGCCTGCGGGCATCCTGCGCCGCCGGCCCGGACGGCTTGCGCCTGGATGGCGCGGTGCCTTGGGCCACCAACCTGCACCCGCAGGGCTTCATTGTCCTGATCGCCGCAGGGGACGCGCACGGCGACAACCCATCGGTGCTGGCCGTCCCGCACGATGCGCCCGGGGTGCGGCGCGAACCGGACCTGGACCTGCTGGCGCTGCGCGGCACGCATACCGCCGCGCTGCGCCTGGACGGGGTGGCGCTCGATCCGTCCTGGCAGCTCCACCCGCAAGCCAGGGCGTTCCTGCCGGCGATCCGTCCGGCCTTCGTCGGCCTGCAATGCGGGCTGGGGCTGGGCCTGGCGCGGGCGTCGATCGATGCGGCGCGCCGGGCGCTCGAAGGCCGGCCATCGATCCTGGACGGCGAGCTCGCCGTGCTGGAAGCCGACATCGAGGCTTGTTGGCAGGCGCTTACGAGCGGACTCGATGCGGGGCGCTTGCGCGGGCAGCCGCGCGAACTGCTTGGGCTGCGGCTGCGCATGGTGGAGATCGCCGCGGAAGCGGTCGCGCTGGAGTTGCAGGCGCTGGGCGGACGGGCGCTGCTGCGCGGCCAGGATGGCGGTTACGCGCGGCGCGCGCGCGAAGCGGCCTTCCTGGCGGTGCTGACGCCGACGGTGGCGCAGCTCAAGGGCGACCTGGCCAAGCCAGCAGCATCGGCAGCTCGTCCAGCGAATCGATGAGCGCCGCGCAGCGCGTGGCGTCGATGCCTTCGATCCCCGGATAGCCGTAGCGCACGATCACCACCGGCATTTGCGCCGCCCGGGCGGCGGCGACGTCGGTCCCGGAATCGCCGACCAGCAGGGCGCGGCCGGGATCTGCCCGCAGCAGGTCGCATGCATGCAGCAGCGGCGCCGGATCCGGCTTCAGCCGGTCCAGCGTGTCGCCCGCCACCACCGCGTCG
>CAJYQM010000215.1 GCA_913777025.1 uncultured Massilia sp.
CCGGTCCGATCGCGCTGCTGCAGTTCCACGGCGACGAGACCGTGGACGAGTGCGCGGCGATCGCCGCAACGGTCAAGCGGCCCTTCGTGCGGGCATTCCGCGTCAAACCCGACACATCGGCTGCGGATTTGCTAGAATCGGAAGCTCAATACCGCGCCGCTTCCCCCTGGTTCACGGGCCTCCTGCTCGACACCTGGGTCGATGCCTACGGCGGCGCAGGAAAGGTCTTCGATTGGTCTGTTATTCCAAAAGAGCTCGCGCCTCGGGTCGTTTTGAGTGGTGGCTTGAGCGTACAAAACGTGACTGGCGCGGTGGCGCAAGTACGTCCCTTTGCGGTCGACATCAGTAGCGGTGTCGAGGAAAGCAAGGGGATCAAGGATGCCCGCAAGATTGCCGCGTTCATCGCCGCGGTGCGGGCTGCCGATGCCATCACCTGAAGCCGAGACACACCATGAAAGACTTGCCGCACAATAGCGTCGTCAACACCGAACCTTCTCCGCTGTTCAAGACCCCCGAATACCAGTTGCCGGACGCTTCCGGCCATTTCGGTCCCTACGGCGGCTCCTTCGTTGCCGAAACCCTCAGCCACGCGCTGGCCGAGCTGAACGAAGCCTATGCGCGCTACAGCCAGGATGCCGAATTCCTGGAAGAGTTCCGCTACGAACTGGCCCACTTCGTCGGCCGTCCGTCGCCCGTGTACCACGCCAAGCGCTGGTCGCAGCAGCAGGGCGGCGCGCAGATCTACTTCAAGCGCGAAGACCTGAACCACACCGGCGCCCACAAGATCAACAACGTGATCGGCCAGGCCCTGCTGGCGAAACGCATGGGCAAGCCGCGCATCATCGCCGAGACCGGCGCCGGCCAGCACGGCGTGGCCACCGCGACCATCTGCGCGCGCTTCGGCCTCGAATGCGTGATCTACATGGGCAGCGAGGACGTCAAGCGCCAGGCCCAGAACGTCTACCGCATGAAGCTCCTGGGCGCGACCGTGGTGCCGGTCGAATCCGGCTCCAAGACCCTGAAGGACGCGCTCAACGAAGCGATGCGCGACTGGGTCACCAACATCGAAAACACCTTCTATATCATCGGCACCGTGGCCGGTCCGCACCCCTACCCGATGATGGTGCGCGACTTCCAGTCCGTCATCGGCGAGGAATGCCGCGTCCAGATGCCGCAGATGACCGGCCGCCAGCCAGACTACGTGGTCGCCTGCATCGGCGGCGGGTCCAACGCCATGGGCATCTTCTATCCCTACATCGACGAGAAAAGCGTGAAGCTGGTCGGCGTCGAGGCGGCGGGCGAGGGCATCGATTCGGGCAAGCACGCGGCCTCGCTCACGGCCGGCTTCCCGGGCGTCCTGCATGGCAACCGGACTTACCTGCTGCAGGACGCCAACGGCCAGATCATCGAGACCCACTCGGTGTCGGCCGGCCTGGACTACCCGGGCGTCGGTCCCGAGCACGCCTGGCTGAAGGACATCGAGCGTGCCCAGTACGTGTCGATCACCGACGACGAGGCGCTCGCCGCCTTCCACGACTGCTGCCGCATCGAAGGCATCATCCCGGCGCTGGAATCCTCGCACGCGATCGCGTATGCGGCCAAGCTGGCGTCCACGCTGCCGCAAGACCAGATCATCCTGGTCAACCTGTCCGGCCGCGGCGACAAGGACATGCACACGGTCGCCCAGCGCGCCGGCCTGAACTTCGGTTGATAACAATAAGAGAGCACAGCATGTCCCGTATCGAACAGACTTTCCACGCCCTCAAAGAGCAGGGCAAGACCGGCCTCGTCACCTTCATCACCGCCGGCGACCCCGGCCCGGAACTGACCGTCCCGCTGCTGCATGCGCTGGTCGAAGGCGGCGCCGACGTCCTCGAACTCGGCGTCCCGTTCTCCGACCCGATGGCGGAAGGCCCGGTGATCCAGCGTGCCTGCGAGCGCGCGCTCACCTTCGGCATCGGCATGAAGGACGTCCTGGGCTACGTGCGCGAGTTCCGCCGGACCAACCAGCACACCCCGGTCGTGCTGATGGGCTATGCGAACCCGATCGAGCGCATGGGGCAAAGCGAATTCATCCGCCAGGCCAAGGCCGCCGGTGCCGACGGCGCCATCGTGGTCGACTACCCGCCGGAAGAGTGCGCGGACTTCGCCGACGAGATGAAGGCCAATGACCTCGACCTGATCTTCCTGCTGGCGCCGACCTCGACCGAGGCGCGCGTGAAGCAGGTGGCGCGCCATGGCGGCGGCTTCAGCTACTACGTTTCGCTGAAGGGCGTGACCGGCGCCGGCAGCATCGACACGGCCGATGTCGCGCGCCGAGTGGCGGCGATCCGCGAGCACGTCAAGCTGCCGATCGGCGTCGGTTTCGGCATCCGCGATGCGCAGACGGCGAAGCAGGTGGCCGAGGTGGCCGATGCCGTGGTGATCGGCAGCCGCATCATCCAGGAACTGGAAAACACGCCGAAGGAGCAGGGACCGGCGGCGGTGCGGGCTTTTGTCGCGGGCATCCGCGCGGCGCTCGACGGCCGATAAGCCACCTGCCGCAACATCAAGCCGGGGCCGCGCGCCCCGGCTTTTTTACGTGCTCTCCAAGCGCCATGCATAACGAGAGCACGGTAGGATTTCTGTTTAATTTTTGGTAACTTTGCGCTACAGTAAGAATGCAGTTTTCTCAATCAATTACTTCGGCGCAACCACCATGAAAAAACAAATCGTGCAGGTTTCCATCCTCCAGTCGGCCAAGGTCATGGCTGCGTTGTACTTCGTGATTTCGATTCCGTTTGCCCTCTTGATGATGATTCCGGCAATGCTGGCGCCCACTCCGGCGCTCAGCGTCGGCATGTTGATCCTGATGCCGATCTTCTACACGCTGTTCGGCTTCCTGTTTTCCCTGCTCGGCGCCTGGATCTATAACCTGGTCGCGGCCCGCATCGGCGGCTTCGAGTTCCAGACCGCGGAAGTGGCCGGTCACTGATCCTGCGCTACCGGTACCAACACCAGCACGGGCCCGTCCATGCCGGATTCTTTTCCCGTGTCGTTCACATGATCAAGAAACTGAGCTTCTGGGGCGCCGACGAGGACGACGACAGCCTCCCGCGCGCCGTCATCGCCGGCCGCAAGACCGTCACCTCGGACCTGGTCGACAGTTACTATGCCGGCTACGGCGACCTGGGCGAGGGCGGCTACGCGGAGGGCGACCTGATCCGGGTGCACGACCTGAAAGGCCGGCCGCGCTGCCTGATCCGCGCCACGAAGGTCGAGCGCATCCGCTTCGATGCCATCCCCGAAGCCGTCTGGCGCGGCGAAAACTTTTCCAGCGCGGACGAGTACCGGCAAGTCCATATCGACTGCATGCCGGAGCACGTGCTGCAGGACGATACCGAATTCATCGCCCTGCATTTCGAACTGGTCGGGACAGAGTGAAAGCCGCGCCCAGACTGGGTTTCAGCCTTGTCGAACAGCTAAGTGCTTAATCGCAAGAATTCGACAAGCTGTAATCGAACGGCTACACTACCGCCAACTTCAGATTTGCCGCAAAGGAGAACACATGAGTTGGCTAGAAAAACTGCTGCCCCCACGGATCCAGCGCTCCGATGCCGCCAAACGCCAGACCATGCCCGAGGGCCTGTGGGTCAAGTGCCCGTCGTGCGAATCGGTGCTGTACCGCGCCGACCTGGACGCGAACCTGCACGTCTGCCCGAAATGCAGCCACCACATGCGCATCCGCGCCCGCGAGCGCCTCGACGCGCTGCTGGACGAAGGCGGCCGCTACGAGATCGGCCAGGACGCGCTGCCGGTCGATACCCTCAAGTTCAAGGACAGCAAGAAATACCCTGACCGCCTGAAAGCCGCGATGGACGCCACCGGCGAAACCGATGCGCTGATCGTGCAGGGCGGTTCGATCATGAGCTTGCCGGTCGTGGTCGCCTGTTTCGAATTTGAATTCATGGGCGGTTCGATGGGCTCGGTGGTGGGCGAGCGCTTCGCACGCGGTGCCCAGGTCGCGCTCGAACAGAAGGTGCCGTTCATCTGCATCACTGCCACCGGCGGCGCGCGCATGCAGGAAGGTCTGCTGTCGCTGATGCAGATGGCCAAGACCACCGCCATGCTGACCAAGCTGTCCGAGAAAAAACTGCCGTTCATCAGCGTGCTGACCGACCCGACCATGGGCGGCGTGTCGGCCTCGTTCGCCTTCATGGGCGACGTCGTGATCGCCGAACCGAAGGCGCTGATCGGCTTTGCCGGTCCGCGCGTGATCGAGAACACCGTGCGCGAAAAGCTGCCGGAAGGCTTCCAGCGCGCCGAGTTCCTGGTCCAGAAGGGCGCAGTCGACATGATCGTCGACCGCCGCAAGATGCGCGAGGAAATCGCGCGCCTGCTGGCCCTGCTGCAAAGCCAGCCGGCCGACGTCATCGCCTGATACGTCGCCCCCGCGCAGGCGGGGGCCCAAGTTCTGCCGGCGCTGTCGATATGCATGCAAACTTGGGTTCCCGCCTGCGCGGGAACGACGTGCAAAGGCTGACAGAGCGGTAACGCACAATCATCCGCCGTTTGCTTCACGTATCAACCACCATGCAAAATCTCCCCACCACCTTGCCCGACTGGCTGGCGCTGCTCGAGTCGCGCCATGCCGAAACCCACATCGACATGGGCCTGGACCGCGTGCGCGCCGTCAAGGAACGCATGCAGCTCGCCTTTGACTGCCCCGTGATCATGGTCGCCGGCACCAACGGCAAGGGCTCGACCTGCGCGATGCTGGAAGCCGTGCTGCTGCAGTCCGGCTACCGCGTCGGCCTGTACATCAAGCCGCACTTCCTCGACTTCAACGAGCGCGCCCGCATCAACGGCGACATGGCCAGCGACGCCATGCTGATCGCCAGCTTCGAGGTGGTGGAAGCGGCGCGCGGCGACATCGACCTGACCTATTTCGAGTTCACCACGCTGGCCATCATGCACCTGATCGCCAACGCGGGCGTGGACGTGGCCATCCTCGAGGTCGGCCTGGGCGGGCGGCTGGACGCGGTCAACGTGATCGACGCCGACGTGGCCATCGTCACTAGCATCGACATCGACCACAAGGATTACCTGGGCGACACGCGCGAAGAGATCGGTTTCGAAAAGGCCGGCATCTTCCGTCCGGGCAAGCCGGCGATCTGCAGCGATCCGCAGCCGCCGCACACCCTGATCGAGCACGCCGAAAAGATCGGCGCGGACTTGTGGCTGATCGGCCGCGACTTCAACTACCAGGGCGACAAGCAGCAGTGGGCCTACGGCGGCCGTTCCCAGCGCCGCAATTCGCTGGCCTATCCGGCCTTGCGCGGCGCGAACCAGCTGCTCAACGCCTCGGCCGCGCTGGCCGCGCTCGAAGCGCTGCGCATGCAGTTGCCGGTCGGTGCCCAAGAAGTGCGCGCCGGCCTGGCGATGGTCGAGCTGCCGGGGCGCTTCCAGGTGCTGCCGGGCCGTCCGACCACGGTGCTGGACGTCGCCCACAACCCGCACGCGGCCGCGACCCTGGCCCAGAACCTGGGCAACATGGGCTACCACCGCTTCACCTATGCGGTGTTCGGCATCATGCAGGACAAGGACATCGACGCCGTGATCGAGCACATGGCCCCCTGCATCGACCACTGGTGCGTGGCGGCGCTGCCGTCGCCCCGTTCGGCCGACGTCGAGGAACTCGCGGAAAAGCTGCGCGCCAGGAAGCCGGCAGGCAGCAAGGACGACGAATTCTCGGTGACGACTTTCGCGGATCCGGCCGCCGCTTTTGCAGATGCGACAAGCCGTGCTGGGCAGGATGATAGAATAGTGGTCTTTGGCTCGTTCTATACCGTGGCCGGCGTCATGGCCGCCCGCAAAGCCTCCCTTCATTAACCAGAGATCGCATGGGCTTGTTCTCCCGTAAAAACAAGCAGGACCGCGTCGCTGAAGACAGCGGTCGTTTCTACAGCAAGGATGACGACGCCGCGATCGGCGAGCGCGCCCGCGCCAAGCGCGCGTCGAACGCCGGCGGCGGCGCCACGCGCCGTCCCGGCAGCGACCCGTTGCTGCCCGAGAAGAAACGCGCGCGCCGCCGCCTGGTCGGCGCGATCGCGCTGGCGCTGGCGGCCGCGGTCGGCCTGCCGATGCTGCTCGATTCCGAACCCAAGCCGCTCGCCGGCGACATCGCGATCCAGATCCCGTCCAAGGACAAGGCGGCGCCGCTGCCGGTGCCCGGCGCGCCCGCGGCCGACAAGCAGGTCGCGGCCGAGGACAGCGTCGGCAAGGATGAGGAAATCGTCGATCCTGCGGGCGTCGCCACGCCGGCAGACGCGCCGAAGGCCGCGTCCAGGGCCGATGCCGCCGCCAGGCCGGAGCCCAAGCCCGAGCCGGTGAAGCCCGAGCCGGTGAAGCCCGAAGCCAGGGCCACCGCAGCCGAGCGCGACGACAAGGCCGCGGCCCGCCTGGCGGCCGAGAAGGCCGAGCGACAGCGCGCCGACAAGGCGGAACGCGAGCGTCTCGAAAAAGCCGAGCGCGACCGTGCGGACAAGGCGGAGCGGGCGGAAAAGCTGCGCGCCGAGAAGCAGCGTGCGGAAGAAAAGGCACGCGACGAGAAAGCACGCGAAGAAAAGGCCCGGGAAGAGAAGGCCCGGGAAGAGCGGGCGGCGAAGGCCAGGCTGGATGACAAGCCGGCCAAGCCGGCCCACAGCGATGCCCGCGCCGTCGCCATCCTCGAAGGCAAGGCGGCCGGGAAGGACAAGCCGTCCGAGTCGGGTGGCCAGAAGGTCGTGCTGCAGGTGGCGGCCATGTCGAGCCAGGACAAGGCGGCCGAAGTGCAGGCCCGCCTGCGCGAAGCCGGCATCAGTTCCTATACCCAGAAGTCGGGCGACCTCATCAAGGTGAAGATCGGCCCGCTGAACAAGGACGATGCCGATCGCATGCGCGCCAAGCTCGGCAAACTCGGCCTGTCCGGCTTCGCGGTCCCGTCCTGATGCGTTCGTGAGCCAACCGTCCCATTCCGCCAGCCCGCTGTGACGATCTTCGATTACCTGGTCCTGTTCATCCTGATTTCATCGGTCGTCATCAGCACCCTGCGCGGCCTGGTCAAGGAAATCCTGTCGCTGGTCGGCTGGGTGGCCGCCTTTATCGTCGCCAATGCATTCGGCGCGAAACTGGCCCCCATGCTACCATCGCTGTTTCCTGGCGAGACGGTAAGACTGATCGTGGCCTTCATCGCATTGTTCTTCGGCGTTCGCATCCTGATGGGCCTGCTGGCCCTGGCGGTCGGCGCACTGATCGAGGCCACCGGCCTGTCGCTGGCCGACCGCGGCCTCGGTGGCCTGTTCGGGTTGGGCCGGGGCATTGTAATCGTGCTGGCCGGCGTCATATTGTGCGGGATGACCTCCATCCCCCAACAGGCTTTCTGGAAAGATGCGCTGCTGTCGCCCATTGCGGAGACGGGTGCGCAAACAGTCAAGCCTTTCTTGCCTGCTGCCCTGGCGCAGCATGTTCAGTTCTAATTTTCTTTGTTTAGCTGTTTAGGAGCGCACCATGTGTGGCATCGTCGGCGTCGTCTCGCAAGCCCCCGTCAACCAGTTGCTGTATGACGCATTGCTGCTGTTGCAGCACCGCGGCCAGGACGCGGCCGGTATTGCAACCAATCACAGCAGCATGTTCGCGATGTACAAGGCCAACGGCCTGGTGCGCGACGTGTTCCGTACGCGTAACATGCGTTCGCTGCATGGCAATTCCGGCATCGGCCACTGCCGCTATCCGACCGCCGGTTCGTCCAGCGAAGAGGAAGCACAGCCGTTCTACGTCAACGCGCCGTTCGGCATCACGCTGGCGCACAACGGCAACCTGACCAACCAGGAGCAACTGAAGGACGAGCTGTTCCGCATCGACCGCCGCCACGTCAACACCGGTTCCGATTCCGAAGTCCTGCTGAACGTGCTGGCCCACGAGATCCAGACCGCCGCCAACGGCTACTCGCTGGATGCGGAAGCCGTGTTCAAGGCCGTCGCCATGGTGCACAAGCGCGTGCGCGGCGCCTATGCCGTCATCGCCCAGATCGCCGGCCATGGCCTGCTGGCCTTCCGCGACCCGTTCGGCATCCGTCCACTGTGCATCGGCGTCAACGAGACCGAGAACGGCCCGGAATACCTGGTGGCCAGCGAATCGGTGGCCCTGGAAGGCCTGGGCTTCCGCTTCATGCGCGACATCGCCCCGGGCGAAGCGGTCTGGATCGACCAGGACAGCAACATGCATTCGCGCCAGTGCGCCGAAAACCCGACGCTGAATCCCTGCGCCTTCGAATACGTCTACCTGGCCCGTCCGGACTCGGTCATCGACGGCGCCTCGGTGTACGCGACCCGCCTCAAGATGGGTGAATACCTGGCCGACAAGATCCGCAAGGAAATCCCGGTCGAGGAGATCGACGTCGTGATGCCGATCCCGGACTCCTCGCGTCCGGCCGCGATCCAGCTGGCGCTGAAGCTCGGCATCGAATACCGCGAAGGCTTCATCAAGAACCGCTACATCGGCCGCACCTTCATCATGCCGGGGCAGGGCATGCGCAAGAAATCGGTGCGCCAGAAGCTCAACGCGATTCCGTCGGAGTTCAAGGGCAAGCGCGTGCTGCTGGTCGACGATTCGATCGTGCGCGGCACCACCAGCCGTGAAATCGTGCAGATGGCGCGCGAATCCGGCGCCCTGAAGGTGTACTTCGCCTCGGCCGCGCCGCCGGTGCTGTACCCGAACGTCTACGGCATCGACATGCCGACCCGCGACGAGCTGATCGCCCACGGCCGCACCGTGGACGAAGTCTGCCGCGAGATCACGGCCGACCGCCTGGTCTACCAGGACCTGGACGCGCTCAAGAAATCGATCACCGACGTCAACCCGGAACTGACCAGCGTGGAAGCTTCCTGCTTCGACGGCGTCTATGTCACCGGCGACGTGACCCCGGCGTACCTGGACAAGCTGGAAAGCCACCGCCACAAGAGCTCGGGCAAGTCGAGCGAGGACGTGGTGCGGACCCAGTTGAACCTGAATCCGGCGGTTCCGGCGGAATAACACAGATCACCGGGCGCCCAGGCGCCCGTTTTCATTTGAACATCAAGACCATGAGCGACAAGAACTACGGTTTCACCACCACTATCCTGCACAACGACCGTCGCAAGCCGATCGAACACAATTCGCTGCACAAGCCGGTCCACACCTCGGTCGCCTTCGGCTATACCGATGCGCGCCAGCTGGCCTCGGTCTTCCAGGGCCGCGAGCCGGGCTTCCGCTACGGCCGCCAGGGCAACCCGACGGTCTCGGCGCTGGAAGACAAGATCAGCAAGATGGAGGACGGCGTCGCCACCCTGTGCTTCGGCACCGGCATGGCGGCGATCGGCGCGCTGGCCCAGGCGCTGCTGAAGGATGGCGACCATGTGGTGTCGTCTTCCTTCCTGTTCGGTAACACCAACAGCCTGTGGAATACGGTGGCGGGGCAGGGAACCGAGGTCTCCTTCGTCGATGCGACCGACGTTGCCAACGTCGAAGCCGCGATCAGGGAGAACACGCGCCTGGTGTTCGTCGAGACCATCGCCAACCCGCGCACGCAGGTGGCCGACCTGGCCCGCATCGGTGAACTGTGCCGCGCGCGCGGCATCCTCTACGTGGTCGACAACACGATGACCACGCCCTGGCTGTTTCGTCCGAAGCACGTCGGCGCCGGCCTGGTCGTCAATTCGCTGACCAAGTCGATCGGCGGCCACGGCATGGCGCTGGGCGGCGCGCTCACCGATACCGGCGTGTTCGACTGGAGCGCCTACCCGAACATCGCGCCGAACTTCCGCAAGCTGGCGCCCGCCGCCCAGGGCATGGCCCAGCTGCGCGCCAAATCGCTGCGCGACTTCGGCGCCTCGCTGGCGCCGGAAGCGGCCCACCACATCGCCGTCGGCGCCGAAACCCTGGCGCTGCGCATGGAACGCACCTGCGCCAACGCGCTGGCACTGGCACGGATGCTGGAAGCCGATGATCGTGTCGCCGCCGTCCATTACCCGGGCCTCGAATCGCACCCGCAGCACGCCCTCGCGAGCGAGCTGTTCCGCGCCAATGGTTCGCTGTTCAGCTTCGAGCTGAAGGACGGCATCGACTGCTTCGATTACCTGAACCGCCTGACGGTGGCGATCCCGGCCTCGAACCTGGGCGACACCCGCACCCTGGTGATCCCGGTCGCGCACACCATCTTCTTCGAGATGGGGCCGGAGCGCCGCGCCAGCATGGGCATTGCCGAATCCTTGATCCGGGTGTCGGTGGGGATCGAGGATACCGAGGACCTGCTTGCCGATTTCAGCGGCGCGCTGGGCGCCTGAGTTTTCGCCCCTGGTCAATACTGACGGCGTGCAAGCGGCGCGCTAAGATGTCGAACAATTCCTTTTTGCAAGGGTTCGACCATGCGCCGCCTGTTCGTCACGCTCGTCTTCCTCCTGTCCTGTGGCGCCGCCACCGCGGGTGAGTACCACGGTTTCCAGATCGACGATTCGGCGGGACCGCTGGCGCCCGGGGCGCAAGCCTCACTCATGGCCCAGCTCGATATCGTGGAAGCGGCCGGCCTGCCCGCTGCCGTGCTGCAGGTCATGAAACAGACCCCGATCGTGGTCGACCCGGGCTTGCGCGGCAATCCCGGCATCTTCGCGGTGCGTAGTCCCGGCGGCGCCGTCTACGTGCAGCCCATCGTGTTCGACGCCCACAAGCCGATCCTGCTGCATGAATTGCTGCACGCCTATCAGTTCCGCGTACTGGGCCTGGACCGGCCGGAGATCGTGCAGACCTTCCTCCAGGTGAAGGATGCAAACCTGTTCCCGCCGCGCTTCCAATCCAGTCATTTCCTCGAGAACGGCAAGGAATTCTTTGCCGTGACCGGGACATTGTTCCTGTTCGGCGACATCCAGCAACCGCCCTTCAGTTGCGCCGCGCTGGGCAAGCTGCCGCCGGATTACCTGGCTTTTCTCGCCGCCCAGTTCGGCCCCCACAGCTGCCGCACGGCAGGGTAAGATAACGAAATGAAAACTCTCCTGTTTTGCGCCGCCCTCTTGTGCAGCGGCGCCGTACTGGCCGACGAGCTGGCCGACGCCGACGCTCTGTTCGCGAAGAAGGCCTATCCTGAAGCCCTGCAGAAATACACCAAGCTGGCCAACGCCGGCAACGTGATGGCCCAGCAGCACCTGGGCGAGATGTATTTTTATGGCGAGGCGGGCAAGGTCGACATGGACAAGGCCGCCGAGTGGTTCGGCAAGGCCGCCGCCAAGGGCAATACGGTGGCGATCGCCTCGCTCGACCTGATGAAGCAGCGCCAGGCGCGCCGTGCCGACCTCGATTACTGGATGTCGAAATACGACGGTTCCGACCTGCGTACGCCCGAATACCGCTGCCCGGCGCCGCGCTTCCCTGCCATGTCCAAGGTCAACGAGGACATCGACCGCTACAGCGACAAGATGAAGGATTGGCAGGCTTGCCACAACCGCTTCGTCAAGCACCTGAATGAGTCGATGCCGCTGAGCAAGCGCATCCCGGACGACATCGCCAAGCTGCTGACCGAAGAGGAAATGAAGAGGGCCACCGCCCACCTGGCGGAAGTGGGGGAGCGCATCTCGGAAGACACGCAAGTCAGCGGCAAGATGGTCGTGGCCGACTTCACGGCCTGGCGCACGGCGACGGAAGCTTACGTGAGCGAGCACAACGACATGGTCAAGAACGCGCCGCCGCCTGACCCGAAGGAAAAGTGATCAGAGGGGGCAGAGCCGGGCTCTGCAGGGGTCGGAGCCCGGTTCACTAGGGGTCAGAGCCCCTTTAAAAGCAACACCGGGCTCTGACCCCTGCGCTCTGACCCCTCTAGTGCCAGGAGCGCATCAGGCCGACCGCCAGGCCTTCCAGTGCGAACTCGTCGGTTTGCGGATCGACGGTGATGACCGAGAACTCCGGGTTTTCCGGCAGCAGTTCGATGGTCGAGCCGGTCTTGCGGTAGCGCTTGACGGTAACTTCCTCGCCGATGCGGGCCACCACGATCTGGCCATTCTTGGCGCTGTCGATTTTCTTGACGGCCAGGATGTCGCCGTCGCAGATGCCAGCGTCGCGCATCGACCAGCCCTTGACCTTCAGCAGGAAGTCGGGCTTGCTCGAGAACATGGCCGGGTCCACCGAATAGGTGGCTTCGACGTGTTCCTGGGCCAGGATCGGCGAACCCGCGGCGACGCGGCCGACCAGCGGCAGCGACATCAACAGGGCGGCCGGCACGTGCGGGATGGCAACGGTTTCCTGGGCGGCCGGGGTGGCGGCACCGACCAGGCGGATGCCGCGCGAGGTGCCGGGGGAGATTTCGATCGCGCCCTTGCGCGCCAGGGCTTGCAGGTGTTCCTCGGCGGCGTTTGCCGAGCGGAAGCCAAGCTCTTGCGCGATTTCGGCGCGTGTCGGCGGGAAGCCGGTGTTGTCGATGGCTTCCTTGATCAGGTTAAGGATCTGTTCTTGCCTTGCGGTGAGCTTAAGCATGGGGTCAGTGAATCATGGGTTCTAGGACAGACTGTATTTTTGTACAGTATTGCGCCGCGCGCAAGGGGATTCGCTGTTTTCGGCGACTTTTTTGCAGCGATTGAAACCTTGACCTTTTTCAGGCTATAATGTTTGGCTTACCTTCCCACACTCGTCTTGACGCCGAGGTGGGCATTTGTTCAAACGTCCTTAAGGAGTGTTGCATGCGTCATTATGAAATCGTTTTTATCGTCCACCCGGACCAGAGCGAACAGGTCCCGGCGATGATCGAACGCTACAAGACCACGGTCACCTCGCGCGGCGGTAACATTCACCGCGTCGAAGATTGGGGCCGTCGTCAAATGGCTTACCAGATCCAGAAGCTGCCGAAGGCACACTACATCTGCATGAACATCGAGTGCGACAACGAGACCCTGGTCGAGCTGGAAACCGCATTCAAGTTCAATGATGCCGTGCTGCGTCACCTGACCGTGAAGATGAAGAAGGCTGAAACCGCACCGTCGCCGATGATGAAGTCGGTCCAGCGCGAAGACGCAGCCAAGAGCCACCGCGCCGAGCAGGCAGCCGCTCCGGCCGCTGCAGCCTAAGCGGGCTCACGCCAACAGGTAGTGAACGAGCTGTCGCTGGTCGCCAGCATCCTGGAACGCGATATCCTGCGTTACACCCCGGCCGGCATCCCAATCGTCAGCGCGACCCTGCAGCATGGGTCGCAGCAAACGGAAGCAGGGATTGCCAGGCAAGTCGAGTTCGAGATCCCCGCGGTCGCCGCTGGCGAGATTTCCGGCCGATTCGCCCACGCCGAACTGGGTGCAGCGCACCGCTTCACGGGATTCCTGGCCAGGAAAAGCCGTCACAGTAAAGCCTTGGTGTTTCACATCATTGATTTCAGTGCCGCCGCTTAATAGAAAGCGCGCACGTTTTTAGATACAGGAGCCTCAAATGGCATTCGGTAAAAAGTTCGACAAAAACAAAGCTAAAGAAAAACTGAAGCGCAAACAGCAGAACCCGCTGTTCAAGCGCAAGAAGTTCTGCCGCTTCACCGCTGCAGGCGTGGAACAGGTTGACTACAAAGACGTCGACACCCTGAAGGATTTCGTCCAGGAAAACGGCAAGATCATGCCGGCACGTCTGACCGGTACCAAGGCGCACTACCAGCGTCAAGTTGACACCGCGATCAAGCGCGCACGTTACCTGGCCCTGCTGCCGTACACCGACCTGCACAACGCTTAAGTCGCTACGGCAACGAGCACAAGTAAATACTGGAGAATAATATGCAAGTTATCCTGCTGGAAAAAGTCGTCAACGTCGGCAACCTGGGCGACGTCGTCAAGGTCAAGGACGGTTACGCACGTAACTTCCTGATCCCGCAAAAAATGGCACGCCGTGCGACCTCGTCGGCCGTGGCCGAATTCGAAGTCAAGCGCGCCGAACTGGAAAAGGCAGCCGCCGAGAAGCTGGCAGCCGCACAAGGCCAGGGCGACAAGCTGAACGGCATGACCGTCACCATCGCCCAGAAAGCCGGCGTCGATGGCCGTCTGTTCGGTTCCGTCACCAACTTCGACATCGCCGAAGCCCTGAGCAAGCAAGGTTTCGCCGTCGAAAAGGCCAACGTGCGCATGCCGACCGGCCCGCTGAAGACCACCGGCGAGCACCCGGTTGCCGTCGCGCTGCACACCGACGTCGTCGTCGACGTCACCATCGCAGTCGTGGGCGAAGCTGCCTAAATCATTCTGTTGTAAGAATGTGAAAAAAGCCGGGCTTTTGCCCGGCTTTTTCTTTTTAAAAACTTTATAAACCCTCTAAAACTCTCCAATCATTTCAGCGGCCGGTGGCAAACAGGTATAATGCCGCCCATGAACACCCCAGCAGACCCGCAGATCGAGTCGCTCCGCATTCCCCCGCATTCCATCGAAGCAGAACAGTCCGTCATCGGCGGCCTGCTGCGCGACAATGCGGCGTGGGACCGTATCGCCGATTTCATGCATGCGGAGGATTTCTACCGCTATGACCACCGGATCATCTTCGAGCAGATGGTCCGCCTGATCAACTCCGGCAAGCCTGCCGACGTGATCACCGTCTACGAAGCGCTCGTCCAACTCGGCAAGGCCGAGGAAATGGGCGGCCTCCAGTACCTCAACGCGATGGCGCAGAACACGCCATCCGCCGCCAACATCCGCCGGTATGCCGAGATCGTGCGCGATCGCGGCGTGCTGCGCCAGCTCATCACCGTGGCCGACGAAGTGTCGGGCAAGGCCTTCAATCCGCAGGGCGCGGAAGTCAAGCAGATCCTCGACGAGGCCGAGTCGCGCATCTTCGCGATCGCCGAGCAGGGCGCGCGCGGCGCCCAGGGCTGGCTGCCGGTGCAGCCTCTGCTGACCCAGGTGGTCGAGCGTATCGACGAACTCTACAGCCGCGACAACCAGGGCGAGATCACCGGCGTACCGACCGGCTTCATCGACCTGGACAAGATGACCTCCGGCCTGCAGCCGGGCGACCTGGTCATCGTCGCGGGCCGCCCGTCGATGGGCAAGACCGCGTTCTCGGTCAACATCGGCGAGAGCGTCGCCGTCGACGCCGGCCTGCCGGTCGCGATCTTCTCGATGGAGATGGGCGGCGCCCAGCTCGCCATGCGTATGCTCGGCTCGATCGGCCAGCTCGACCAGCACCGCCTGCGTACCGGCAAGCTGCTCGACGAGGACTGGCCGCGCCTGACGCACGCGATCCAGAAGATGAACGACGCCCAGATCTTCATCGACGAAACGCCGGCGCTGAACCCGATCGAGATGCGCGCCCGCGCGCGCCGCCTGGCCCGCCAATGTGGCAAGCTGGGGCTGATCATCGTCGACTACCTGCAGCTGATGCAGGGTTCCAAACCCGGCGACAACCGCGCGTCCGAGATTTCCGAAATCTCGCGTAGCCTGAAAGGCCTGGCCAAGGAACTCGGCTGCCCGGTGATCGCGCTGTCCCAGCTGAACCGATCGCTGGAACAGCGCCCGAACAAGCGTCCGGTCATGTCCGACCTGCGCGAATCGGGCGCTATCGAGCAGGATGCGGACGTCATCATCTTCCTGTATCGTGATGAAGTCTACAACCCGGACTCGCCCGACAAGGGAACCGCCGAGATCATCATCGGCAAGCAGCGTAACGGCCCGATCGGCGCCATACGCGTGACCTGGATGGGCATGTACACCAAGTTCGGTAATTACACCGGTAACCTCGCCGTATACCAAGGCGATTGATTCAATAACAATAGCAACAAGAAAGTTACGGTGCGTCGTCCACCTCGCCGCGGCTGGGTGGTGTCGTGCTGTTCCCTTAGAAGTCCCCAAGAGATTTACCAACGGAGAATTACATGTTTGGACGCCTGATGCCCACGGAGGGCAAATTTTTTGACCTGTTCAACCAGCACGCCGCATTGTGCGTGAAGGGTGCACAAGAGATGGTCGGCCTGATGACCAACTTCGACGACCTCGAAAACCGCACCCATGCCGTGGAAAGCATCGAAAAACAGGCGGACAAGATCACCTACGCCACCGTCGACCTGCTGCACAAGACCTTCATCACCCCGCTGGACCGCGACGACATCCACAAGCTGATCACGCGCATGGACGACATCCTGGACATGATGGAAGACGCCGCGCAAACGATTTCGCTGTATGACCTGCACGCCGTCACGCCGGAAGCCAAGCGCCTGGCCGAGCTGTGCCTGGCCTGCTGCGAAAAGGTCCAGCAAGCCGTCGGCATGCTGCACAGCATGGACAACGCCCAGAAGATGGTTGCCATCTGCGAAGAAATCGACCGCCTGGAGTCGGACGCCGACCACGTGATGCGCGCCGCCATGTCCAAGCTGTTCCGCGACGAGCCGGACGTGCGCAACCTGATCAAGATGAAGGCCATCTACGAGATCCTCGAGACCGTGACCGACCGTTGCGAAGACGTCGCCAACATCATCGAAGGCATCATCGTCGAGAACGCGTAACACGCCAAGAACAAGAACAAGATGAACTCTCTTCATATCAGCATCTACGTGCTGGGCCTGCTCGTCTTTTTAGCGCTGGTCTTCGATTTCATGAACGGTTTCCACGATTCGGCGAACGCGATCGCGACCGTCGTCTCGACCGGCGTGCTCAAGCCGCAGGCCGCGGTCGCCATGGCCGCCTTCTTCAACTTCGTCGCCATCTTCGTGGTCAGCATGAAGGTGGCCGCCACCATCGGCAAGGACACCATCCATCCCGATGTGGTCGACCACTACGTGATCTTCGGGGCCCTGGTCGGGGCCATCGTCTGGAACGTGATCACCTGGTACTACGGCATCCCGTCCTCGTCCTCGCATGCGCTGGTGGGCGGCCTGGTGGGTGCAGCCGTCGCCAAGGCCGGCACCGGGGCGCTGGTCGCCGCCGGCCTGCTGAAGATCATCCTGTTCATCGTGCTGGCACCGATCATGGGCTTCGTGTTCGGCTCCATCATCATGCTGATCGTGTCCTGGGTCTTCGTGAAGTCCACGCCGCGCAAGGTCGACGTCTGGTTCCGCCGCCTGCAACTGGCCTCGGCCGCCAGCTATTCCCTGGGCCATGGCGGCAACGACGCCCAGAAGACCATGGGCATCATCTGGATGCTGCTGATCGCCGCCGGTTACACCAGCCCGACCGACCAGTATCCGCCGCTGTGGGTGATCATCTCCTGCTACGCGGCCATCAGCTTCGGCACGCTGTTCGGCGGCTGGCGCATCGTCAAGACCATGGGCCAGAAGATCACCAAGCTCAAGCCGGTGGGCGGTTTCTGCGCCGAAACCGGCGGCGCCATTACCCTGTTGCTGGCCTCGCACTGGGGCGTGCCTGTCTCGACGACCCATACCATCACCGGTGCCATCGTCGGTGTCGGCTCGGCCCAGAAAGCCTCCGCCGTGCGCTGGGGCGTCGCCGGGAACATCGTATGGGCATGGATCTTCACCATTCCCGCGGCGGCCTTCATGTCGGCAATCGCTTGGTGGATCGGTACCAAGATCCTGTAAGCAGTCGAACCGTCTGACCAGGAAAGGCAGGGTGTCCACCCTGCCTTTTTTTATGTGCGCGGCAATTCCGCCACACCTTGCGCACGCTTGCTCTCTCCGCCTCACTCTCGCTGGGCTAGGTAGTAATATTACACACCGCCTCGGCCAGCGCTGCCGTCCCGGCTTCGCGCCGCGGGTGGGAATATAAACAGAGGGGAGACAGATGTTTAACCTAAGTAGTTTGACTTCACGATTGCAGCTTTCCGCTGTGGCCGGCCTGGCCGCTGCCATGCTGGCCGGCTGTGGCGCAGGCGACGGCGCCGAACCGGGCAGCGGCGGCAGCCGCCTGCTGGCCGAGTCGTCCAGTGTGACGGGGGCGGCGGCACCGGTCGCCGCCAACACCATCCGCATGCACTTCCACCGCATCCAGGACGATGTTGCGCAGTGGGGCGTGTACGCGTGGGACGGCCCGCGGCAGCCCAGCGCCGCCTGGATCACCGACCGCTTCATGTTCAGCGGCAGCGACAGCTTCGGCGGCTACGTAGACATCCCGCTTGCCGCGGGCAAGAGTGCGGTCGCCTTCCTGGTCACCGACGGCGCCGGCAACAAGAATTGCGCCGCCGAC
>CAJYQM010000216.1 GCA_913777025.1 uncultured Massilia sp.
GTCATCGCCCACATCCGCAAGGCCACGCAAGGGCAGGTCTCCCTGGAAAACTGCCATCCCTTCGTGCGCGAGATGTGGGGGCGCTACTGGGTGTTCGCCCACAACGGCGACCTGAAGGACTTCGATCCCATCCTCGACGGCCCCTACCGCCCGGTCGGCAATACCGACAGCGAACGCGCCTTCTGCTTCCTGCTGCAGCAGCTGCGCGAGCGCTTCGGCGACACGCCGCCCGCGATGCCCGCCCTGCGCGCCGCGCTGGCCGACCTGGTCGCCGTCGTCGCGCGCCATGGCACCTTCAACATGATGCTGTCCGACGGCACCGCCTTGTTCGCGCACTGCTCGACCAAGCTGTGCTACGTGGTGCGCCAGTACCCGTTCGCCGCCGCCTGCCTGGCCGACGAAGACCTGTCGGTCGACTTTTCCCAGGTCACGACGCCGAACGACCGGGTCGCCATCATCGTCACCGCGCCGCTCACCACGAACGAGCAGTGGACCGAATTTGCACCGGGAGAACTGAAGGTCTTTGTCGACGGTCTACCCGTGTAGACAAGCTTGAAACGAAGCGTGCGCACGGCGACACGTTTTTTACGGGAAATTAATTTCGTTTAGTCACTGCGCAGCTGAATGCGGTAAAGTAGCCTCGTTACAATATGAAAGAGTCCGCGATGACCGATACCGCCAGCCTGGACCACGCCAACCTGCCTCTGCGCGTGCGCGACTTCTACCTCGGCCGCCAGCCGGTGCTGGACCGTAACCAGGCCCTGGTCGGCTATGAACTGCTGTTCCGCAGCGCCGCCCGCGAGGACGCCGGCATCGAAGCCGCCCAGGGCCTGTGCGCCACCGCCGCCGTGATCGCCCACACCGCCCAGCTGGGCCTGGCGCGCGCGATCGGCGACGCCGCCTGTTTCCTGAACGTCGACGAGGAAGTCCTCGGCGGCGACATCTTCGCCTTCCTGCCGCGCGAGCGCACCGTGCTCGAGATCGCCGGCAGCGTCGACGCCGGCGACACCGTGCTGGCGCGCCTGAAGGACCTGGCGCGCCACGGCTTCCGCTTCGCGCTGGACGGCATCGACGGCGACAGCGAACGCCTGCAGCGCCTGTTGCCGCTGGCCGGCTTCGTCAAGCTCGACCTGCGTAGCATCCGCCGCGACGCGCTGGCCGGCCTGGTGCAGCGCCTGCAGGACATGGGCAAGACCGTGATCGCCGACAAGGTCGAGACCCGCGACGACTACCACGCCTGCCTGGACGCCGGCTTCGATTACTTCCAGGGCTTTTATTTCGCGCGCCCGGCCGTGCTGGGCGGACGCAAGCTGTCGCCCTCGCAGCTGGCGGTGCTGGACCTGATGAACCTGGTGAGCTCGGACGTCGACAACGCCGACATCGAGCGCGCCGTGAAGCGCGACGTCACGCTGGCCCTGAACCTGCTGCGCCTGGTGAACACGCCGGCGGTCGGCGCGCGCCAGCGCATCGATTCCCTCAGCCAGGCCCTGCTCGTGCTGGGCCGGCGCCAGCTGCAGCGCTGGCTGCAGATCATGCTGTACGCCGAGCCGGCCACACGCGGCCACAACCAGACCCCGCTCCTGATGCTGGCCACCACGCGCGGGCGCCTGATGGAATTGCTGGCCCAGCGCCTGCGCCCCGGCCAGCGCGCCGTCGGCGAGGTCGCCTTCACGGCCGGCATCATGTCGCTGATGGACGTCCTGTTCGGCATCCCGATGGCCGACATCGTCGACCAGATCCCGGTCGCCGACGAGATCCGCGAGGCGCTCTTGAAGCGCAGCGGCTTCTATGGCGAATTGCTCAGGCTGGCCGAGAGCATCGAGCAATCCGACGATGGCGTGCTGCCTTCGCTCAAAGAGCTGGCGATCTCGGGCGACGACATGGTTGAAATCGAAATGTCCGCTTTTCAATGGAGCGACAGCGTAGTCCGCTACGCGATCTGAATGGAGACACCATGTCCGTGCTGTTGAGTGTTAACAAGCTGGTCAAATCCTTCGGCAACCGGCGCGCCGTCGACGGCGTGTCGTTCAAGGTGCTGACCGGCCAGACCGTCGGCCTGCTGGGGCCGAACGGCGCGGGCAAGTCGACCACCGTTTCGATGCTGTGCGGCCTGCTGCGGCCCGACGAAGGCGAGATCTTCCTGGGCGCCCAGGCGGTGACGACCGGCGCCTCCGCGGTCAAGCGCCGCATCGGCGTGGTGCCCCAGGACCTGGCCCTGTACGAAGACCTGTCGGCGCGCGAGAACCTGCACCTGTTCGGCTCGCTGTACGGCTTGAAAGGCAAGATCCTGGCCGGGCGCATCGAGCACGTGCTGACCCAGGTCAACCTGCTCGACCGCGCCGGCGACAAGCCCGCGACCTTCTCGGGCGGCATGAAGCGGCGCCTGAACATCGCCGCCGCGCTGATGCACGAACCGGAACTGCTGATCCTGGACGAGCCCACGGTCGGCGTCGACCCGCAGAGCCGCAACGCCATCTTCGACATCCTGGAAGCGCTGCAGGCCCAGGGCAGGGCGCTGATCTACACCAGCCACTACATGGAAGAGGTCGAGCGCCTGGCCGACCACATCGTCATCATCGACCACGGCAAGGTGCTGGCCGACGAGAGCCCGGCCGCGCTCTACCGCCGCCTGTCGGCCCAGGCCGCGCTGCGCGTGGAACTGGCCGAGCCGGCCAATGGCGCGCTGATGCGCGCGCTGGCCGGCCAGCATGGCGTGACCGCGCTGGAAGCCTCCGGCCCCACGCTCGAGATCCGCCTGCGCGAACCGGGCGACGCGATGCCCGTGATGGGCTGGCTGGAGCAGGCCGGATGCCGCCCGCTGCATTTTGCCACCGCGCGCACCAGCCTCGAAGACGTCTTCCTGAATCTCACCGGGCGCACGCTGCGCGACTGACCCATGCCTGCCTTTTTCGCCCTGGTCCGCAAGGACCTGATCCTGTTTTTGTCGGACCGCCGCGCTTTGCTGATGAGCCTGGTGCTGCCGATCGTGATCGCCGCCTTCTTCGGTTCCGTGTTCGGCGGCGGCGCCAAGGGCAGCGCGATCGACATCGCGCTGGTGCTGCAGGACGGCAGCCCGATCGGCGCCAAGGTCGCCGCCGGCCTGAAGGCAGACGCCAACCTGCACGTGACCGAGATGGACCTGGCCCAGGCCGAGAAGGCCGTGCGCCGCGGCACCCAGGGCGCCGCCATCGTGGTGCCGGCGGGCTTTGGCGTGGCCGCCGGTTCGGCGCTGTTCGGCTCGCCCTCGAAGCCGGCCATCCGCCTGCTGTACGACCCGTCGCAGCCGGCCGTGCTGTCGATGGTCAAGGGTTTATTGACCCAGCAGGTGATGACCGTGGTCAGCGCGGAGATGTTCGGCGGGCCGATGGGCCGGCAACTGACCGAGCGCACGCTGGGGGGCATGGCCGCCAGGGGGCCTGCCGATCCGGACGACCTGGTGGTGCGCGACATGCTGGTTGGCGTGGCGAAGTTCCAGGCCTTGCCGCCCAAGCGGGGTGCGGCGGGACAACCGGGCGGGGGCAGGGGCCTGTCGATGCCGTTCACGACCCACGACGAAGGCTTGAGCAGCGGCCCGGTGGCGCTCGGCTACAACGGCTATGCGCACTCCTTCGGCGGCATGGCGGTGCAGTTCATCCTGTTCATGGGCGTGGACATGGGCATCGGCCTGCTGCTGGCACGCCGCACCGGCGTCTGGAACCGCCTGCTGGCCGCCCCGGTGACGATGCCGATGGTGCTGCTGGCGCGCGCCGCCTCGGCCGCCATCATCGCTTTCGTCCTCTTGTGCGTGATCTTCATCGTGGCCGTCGCCGGCTTCGGCGTGCAGATCAGCAGCTTCCCCGGCTTCGTCGGCCTGGCGGTCTGCTTCGGCCTGCTGACGGCCAGCTTCGGCATGCTGATCGCCGCCTTCGGCAAGACCCCGGAAGCGGCGCGCGGGATCGCCATGTTCGCGACCCTGATCATGGTCATGCTGGGCGGCGCCTGGGTGCCGTCCTTCGTGTTCCCGCCCTGGGTCCAGCAGCTGACCATGGTGGTGCCGACGCGCTGGGCCGTCTCCGGCCTGGACGCCGTCACCTGGCGCGGGCTGGACGCGGCGGCCGCGGCGCAGGCGATGGGCGTGCAGTTCGCCTTCGCCGTGGTGTTCGGCCTGGTCGCCCTGTGGAAGTTCGAGCGCCAGCAGCGCTGAGGGTCACTGAGTGTCACTGAGCGCAGCCGTGCGGACGGTGCGTTGTGATAGGCTGTGACATTGCCATTTTTGCTAACTGCCCAGCCATGTTGTGGAACGCATTCATCGTGGTCCTGACCGTCGTGATGATGGAACTCTTTTCCATCGTCGCGCACAAGTACATCATGCACGGCTTCGGCTGGGGCTGGCATCGCTCGCACCATGAGCCGCGCACCGGCTGGTTCGAAAAGAACGATTTGTATGCGCTGGTGTTCGCGGGCGTGGCGATCGTGCTGATCTATCTCGGCACCGAGGGGCGCCACCCGCTCGAATGGATCGGCGCCGGCATGACGGCCTACGGTGTCCTGTATTTCGTCGCCCACGACGGCCTGGTGCACCGCCGCTGGCCTTTCCAGTACGTGCCGCGGCGCGGCTACCTGAAGCGCCTGTACCAGGCGCACCGCATGCACCACGCCGTGCAGGGCAAGGAAGACGCGGTGTCCTTCGGCTTCCTGTACGCGCCGCCGGCCGACGTCCTCAAGCGTCAACTGCAAGCACTGCAGCAGGCACGCCATGGCCGGCAGCCGCGCCCGGACGGCGCCACAAACCCGCAGGACGCTTCCCCGGCTTCCTGAGGCGCGAGAACAGCGCTTCAAACCCACCCTTGGCCAGCAGCAGCAGCTTGGTCGCCTTCGAGGTCCCGGCACGCTCGTCCCAGGCATGCGCGCCGCGGCGCTTCACGACGATGCCGATCTGGCGGTAGACGTTGCGCGCGCTGGCGATGGCCCAGGCCGAGCGTAAGGGCAGGGCGGCGATGCCGTCCAGGGCCGAGTCGTAGTACGGTTCCGCATGGTCGACCAGGCGCGCCGCGACCCTGGCCAGCGCGGCGCGGTGCCGCGGCAGGCCGACCTCGCCCGCTGGGATGCCGGCTTCGCGCAGCCAGGCGGCCGGCACGTAGCAGCGTCCCACGGCGGCATCCTCGACGATGTCGCGCGCGATGTTCGTCAGCTGGAACGCCAGGCCCAGGTCGCAGGCGTGGTCCAGCACGGCGTCGTCTTCCACGCCCATGATGCACGCCATCATCAGCCCGACCACGCCGGCCACGTGGTAGCAGTAGCGCAGCGTGTCCTCGATCGTCTCGTAGCGCGCGCCGTCGACGTCCATCGCGAAGCCGGCCAGGTGGTCGTAGGCGAAGCGCGGCGGGATGCGGTAGCCGAGGGCCACTTCCTGGAAGGCGGCGAAGGCCGGGTCGCGCATCGGTTCGCCCGCGTAGGCGCGCCGGGTCTGGTCCTGCAGCCGCGCCAGCTCGGCACCGGCGTCGTGGGTGGCGCGCGGGGCCGCGTTGAAGCCGAGTTCCTGGCCGTCGACCACGTCGTCGCAGTGGCGGCACCAGGCATACAGCATCAGCACGCCGCGCCGCGTGTCCTTGGAAAACAGTTTCGCCGCCGCGGCGAAGCTCTTGGAGCCGACCTCGATGGTGTTGGTGGCGTGGTCGAGCAAGGATGGGCTGGCTGCCGCGCTCATGCGGCCACCCCCTGGCGCAGCGCCTCGATCATCAATCCCGCGGTGGCCTTGGCCGAGCCGATCACGCCCGGCACGCCGGCGCCCGGATGGGTGCCGGCGCCGACCAGGTAGAGGTTGGCCAGTTCGGCGTCGCGGTTGTGCGGGCGGAACCAGGCGCTCTGGGTCAGGATCGGCTCCAGCGAGAAGGCCGAGCCCAGGTGCGCGTTGAGCTGGTCGCGGAAGTCGTGCGGCGTGAAGATGCGGCTGGTGACCAGCTGGCTGCGCAAGCCCGGCATGTAGCGCTGCTCGAGGTAGTCGAAGATGCGGTCGCGGTACAGCGGCCCCTCGACTTCCCAATCGATCGGCGCATTGCCCAGGTGGGGCACCGGCGCCAGCACGTAATGGCTGCCGCAGCCGGGCGGGGCCAGCGAGGGGTCGGTCACGCAGGGCGCATGCAGGTAGAGCGAGAAATCGTCGGCCAGCGCGTCGCCCTTGAAGATGTCCGTGATCAGTTCGCGGTAGCGCGGGCCGAAGCAGACCGTGTGGTGCTGCAGCTGGCTGTGGTGGTGGTCCAGGCCGAAGTACAGCACGAACAGCGAGTTGCTGAAGCGTTTCTTCTTGAGCGTCTCGGCCTGGGCCGCGCCGCGCGGATGCTGGCCGAGCAGGGCTTCGTAGGTGTGCACCACGTCGGCGTTCGAGGCGACCGCGTCGACGGCGAAGCGGCGGCCGTCTTCGAGCAGCACGCTGCTGGCGCGCCCGCCCGCGGTCTCGATGCGCGCCACCGGCGCGTCCAGGTGCAGGGTGCCGCCGATGTCGCGGAACAGGCGCACTAATCCGTGGACCAGCGCGCCGGTGCCGCCGCGCGGGAACCACACGCCCCACTTGCGCTCGAGCGCGTGGATCAGCGTGTAGATCGACGAGGTCGCGAACGGGTTGCCGCCCACCAGCAGCGAGTGGAAGGAAAAGGCCTGGCGCAGGTGCTCGTGCTGGATGAAGCGCGACACCAGTTTATAGACGCTCTGCCAGGCCTGCAGCCGCGCCAGTTGCGGGCCGGCCGCCACCATGTCGCGGAAGGACAGGAAGGGCACAGCGCCCAGCTTCAGGTAGCCTTCCTCGAACACGGCTTTCGAATAGGCCAGGAAGCGCTGGTAGCCGGCCACGTCGGCCGGGTTGAGTGCGTGGATCTGGCGGTCCAGCGCCTCCTGGTCGTTGGCATAGTCGAAGTGGCTGCCGTCTTCCCAGCACAGGCGGTAGAAGGGCGTGACCGGCAGCATCTCGACGTAGTCGCTCATGCGTTTGCCGGCCAGCGCGAACAGTTCCTCGATCGCGGACGGATCGGTGATCACGGTCGGGCCGGCGTCGAAGGTGAAGCCCTGGTCCTGGTAGACGTAGGCGCGGCCGCCCGGCTTGTCGCGCTTTTCCAGCAAGGTGGTGCGCACGCCGCTGGCTTGCAGGCGGATGGCGAGCGCCAGGCCGCCGAACCCGGCGCCCACGACGACGGCATGTTTGGAATCGTTCATTCGGTTTTCCTGAACTGGTGAGGGTGGATCCGGCAAGCGGCCGACAAGGCCTGGCCGATCGGTACCGGCGGCTTGCCGCTCAGCAGCCTGGCCTTGTCGCGCAAGGCAAGGCGGCCGGCATAGAAATGCGAAATCAATGGCGCCGGCAAGCGGTAGAAACGCTGCATCACGCGCCAGCGCTGGTCGGGGCTGCCGGCCAGGAACAGCATGCGGTTCAGCAGGCGGAAGAAGCGCTGGCGCCGCCATTCCTGTTCGGCTTCGCGCCGGACCATGGCGAACAGCGCCGGCGCGGAAAAATCGGGCTGGCGGGCGATGCGGTCGGCCAGCCGCACCGCGTGCGGCAGCGAGTAGCCGGTGGTGAAGTGGAACAGGCCGGCGCGCAGGCCGGCGCAGGGCTGGCCCTGCAAGTCGTCCCAGTAGTGCTCGAAGTCGCCGGCGAGCACGATCGGCAGCGAGCCTTGTTCTTCGCGCACGATTTCCTCGACGCGCCAGCCGCGCGCGCCGACGTAGGCCTCGATGTTGGCGCGCAGGCGATCGGGTTCCCAGGCGGCCGAGTCGACGTAATGGGTGTCCTCGACCAGCACGCGGTCGCGCGCGAAGGGCAGCAGGTAGACGAAACGGTAGCCGCCCTGCTGCTCGACGCTGGCGTCCATGATCACCGGGGCCGTCAAGCCGTGCGGCGCGGCGAGCCGCAGTTCCTGGCCGAGGAAGGTCTGGTAGCCCAGCGTCAGCCAGCGGTTGCGCCCCGGGCCGCGCCCGTCGATGACGGCGCGCGCCTGCAGGCGTTCGCCGTCGGCCAGTTCGACCCGGGTCGGATCGAGCGCGACGATGCGTGCGCCGGTGCGCAGCGAGGGCCCCAGCGTGGTCTCGAGCACGCGCGCGAAGTCTTCGGACAGGATGCTGGCGTAGGCGCCGTCCAGCGTGCGCGCGTGATCGGGGAACACCACGTCGTAGCGCGGCCAGCGGTGCGAGACCAGCGGCGCGATCCAGTGATTCTGCTCGGCCGTGAGGTCGCTGGCATGGAAGGACCAGGTGTGGTTGCCGCCGACGCGCTCTTCCTGCTCCAGCACCAGGATGCGCAGTTCGGGGCGCAGCCGCTGCAGGCGCAGGGCGATCAGGCCGTTGGCCAGGCCGCCGCCGGCCAGGATCAGGTCGTAGTCGGGCGTGCTCATGCGGCGGCCGTGTCGGGCGTGGGCGAGGCTGCGCGGTTCACTGGTGACGAACCGGCGAGGGCGCTTTCGACGATGTCGGCCGCGCGCGCGGTGCCGCCGGCGCGCGCCACGCTGTCCTTCAGCGGCGCCAGGCGCTGCTTGAACGAGGGATCCTGCAGCAGCCGGCGCAAGTGGCGCGCCAGCGTCCCGGCGCCGGTGAAGCGGGCCGACGCCTGGATGCCGATGCCGGCATGGCGCATGCGCGCGGCGCCGCCCGGGTGGTCAAAAGCGATCGGCAGCGCCAGCATCGGCGTGCCGGCCCCGATCGCGTCCATGATCGTGTTCCAGCCGGCGTGCGAGATCACCGCGTCGGCGCGCGCCAGGGCTGCCAGCTGGGGCGCGAAATCGACCACCCAGTCGGCGCCCATGCGTTCGAGTGCGCCTGCCTGCCGCGCGTCCAGGCCGCCGCAATGGGCGAGCAGCAGCTGCACCTCGGCCTCGCGGCAGGCGCGCGCGATGCGCTTGAACAGGTCGAAGCGGCCGCCCTGCATGGTGCCGAGCGAGGCGAACACGAAGGGGCGGGCGGGGTCGATGGCGGGCAGCGGGCGCGGCGTGGCGACGGTATCGGCGCGGTGCAGCGGCCGCAGCGGGCCGACGTGGTGGAAGTGCGGCGGCAGTTCGCGCCGCGGGAATTCGAACTCGGCCACGGTCTGGCTGATTTGCGCCAGCGGCGACAGGCATTCGTGCAGGTGGCCGCGCGCGGGGAGGCCCAGGCGGCGCGCCTGCGCTTCGATGGCGCGCCGGTGGGGGCCCATCATCCAGTCGTAGACCCGGGTGCTGCCCTCGACCATCTTCAGTGAGCGCTCGTCCGTACCGTAGCCGAAGGGCATGACCGGCAGCGGGATGCCCGGCTCGCGGTTGACGGGCAGCGCGCAGGCGATGGAAATGAAGGGCAGGCCGACGGCCTCCGCCGCAAGCGCGCCGCCTGCTTCCATTTGATCGGCCAGCACGGCGTCGATGCCCAGGGTCTCGAAGGCGGCGGGGAGTTCCTCTGCCAGCATGGTGGTCGAGCGCGCCATGTCGTCGATCACGCGGCGCAGGCCGAGCGGGCCGCCGGGATTGGCGGCCAGGCGCAGCGAGGCCGCCAGTGAACCCGGCGGATGGCTGTCGACGCCGATCGCATGGAAGCCCAGGCGCGGATCGCGCACGTAGGCGGCGGCGTCGGGCCGGTGGATGAAGGTGACGCGGTGTCCGCGCTCGACCAGCGCGCCTGCCAGCGCAGCCAGGGTGGTGAAATGGCTGAGAAAGGCGGGCGCGACCACACCGAAGTGTGCCATGCGGGGCTCCTAGTGCAGGTTGGCGCTTCCCGCAGCGGCGGCCGCCGGCACGCCGGCGTTGACGTCCGCGAACTGACGCGGGCCCAGCTCGGGTGCGCGCCGCAGGTCGGGGCGCACCTCCGGGCGGACTTCGGGACGCGCCTGCGCGAACATGCTGCGCATGAAGCGGCGCGTGCGCTGGCGCGGGCCGAGGGCGTCGACGAGGTAACGCTCGGCGTCTTGCAGGTGGCCGGCCAGGCGGCGCCGCGCTTCGTCCGCACCCACGGTGTTGATGAAGGTCGACTTGCCGAGGTCCTTGCCGGTGTCCTTGCCGGTGATGGCGCTGTCGTTGCCGGCCAGGTCCTGGAAGTCGTCGCGCAGCTGGAAGGCCTGGCCGGTGGCCAGGGCAAAGGCGCGCAGCGATTGCGCCACCCGGTCGTCGCTCTGGGCGATGATGGCGGCCATGTCGACGGTGGCGCCGAGCAGCACGCCGGTCTTGAGTTCGTTGGTGGTGGCGATCTCGCTGGCCGAGCGCTGGCCGCCGCGCAGGTCGAGGAACTGGCCCTTGGCCAGGCCCTGGGCGCCGACCGTCTCGGCCAGCGTCGCGACCAGTTGCGCGCGTACGGCGGGCGGGATGTCGTGGGCCGCCGCCAGCACGCAGAAGGCACGGCTGAGCAGGCCGATCGAGGCCAGGATGGCGACGTCCTCGCCGAACTGCACGTGGATCGTGGGTTTGCCGCGGCGCAGCTTGGCGTCGTCCATGCAGGGCATGTCGTCCAGGATCAGCGACGCCGCGTGCACCATCTCGACGGCACAGGCGACGTCGATGAGTCCCGGCGTGACGCAGCCGAGGTCGCGCGCCACCAGCATCAGCAGCAGCGGCCGCATCCGCTTGCCGGCGCCGAGTGCGCCGGCGCGCATGGCCAGGGCCAGCAAATCGGCCTGGTCGCTGTTGTCCGCAAGCAGGTGGGCAATACGCTCCTCCAGCTCTTGCCGAAGGGCGTTGAGTTCCGTCAGCGCTGACGCGTCGCCCTGCTCAAGGTCGCGTTCGCTGAACCAGCGTTTCTCTATCGCCATGCGCCTGTCTCCCTGCTCGCTAAATACGAATTGATGAAATTGACATTCATCATACCGGAAACAAACTTTCAGATTCGCCAAGACTTCAATCGTGTGCGAGATCTGGCAATGCTTTTACAGGTTCGGTGCCAGGTGGCGCTCCAGTTCCGCCTTGTCCATGCCGCGCCGGCGCGCCATGTCTTCCAGCTGGTCCTGGCCGATCTTCCCGACCACGAAATACTTCGATTCGGGGTGCGAGAAATAGAAGCCGGACACCGCCGCGCCCGGCGTCATGGCGAAGGACTCGGTCAGGCCCATGCCGATCTCCTCGGCCTGCAGGGTCTGGAACAGCTCGGCCTTGACGGTGTGCTCGGGGCAGGCCGGGTAGCCCGGCGCCGGACGGATGCCGGCGTACGCTTCGCGGATCAATGCTTCGGCGGACAAGTGTTCGCCGGCCGCATAGCCCCACAGGTCGGTGCGCACGCGTTCATGCATATATTCGGCAAAGGCTTCGGCCAGGCGGTCGGCCAGGGCCTTGACCATGATCGACGAATAATCGTCGCCCGCGGCCTCGAAGCGCTTTTCGATCTTCTCGGCGCCCAGGCCGCCCGTCACGGCGAACATGCCGATGTAGTCCGCGATGCCGGAGGCCTTGGGGGCGATGAAATCGGCCAGGCACTGGTTCGGACGCTGCACGCCGTCGACCACCGGCTTGACGCCCTGCTGGCGCAGGCCGTACCAGGTGAAGTCGACCTTGCTGCGCGACTCGTCGGTATAGATCTCGATGTCGTCCTCATTCACGCTGTTGGCCGGCAGCAGCGCAACCACGCCGCTGGCCGTCAGCCAGCGGCCTTCGATGATCTTCTTCAGCATCGCCTGGCCTTCCTCGAACACCTTCGAGGCCGCCTCGCCGACGATCTCGTCGGTGAGGATGGCGGGGTAGGGGCCGGCCAGGTCCCAGGTCTGGAAGAAGGGACCCCAGTCGATGTAGCGCGCCAGCAGCGCCAGGTCGACGTTCTTGAACACGCGGCGGCCGATGAACTTCGGTTTCACGGGCGCGTAGTCCAGTTTCGCCTTGTTGGCGCGCGCCTGGTCCAGGGTGACCATCGGCAGCGCCTTCTTGTTGGCGTGCTGTTCGCGGATGCGGTCGTAGTCCTGGGCGATCTCGGCGACGTAGGCGTCGCGCGTGTCCTGCGTCACCAGCGACTGGCCCACCGACACCGAACGCGAGGCATCCGGCACGTAGACCACCGGGCCGTCGTAATGCGGCGCGATTTTCACGGCGGTGTGGGCGCGGCTGGTGGTGGCGCCGCCGATCAGGAGCGGCGTCTGGCGCTCGCGGAACCAGGGGTCGCGCTGCATCTCGCGCGCCACGTAGGCCATTTCTTCCAGCGAAGGCGTGATCAGGCCCGACAGGCCGATGATGTCCGCATTCTCTTCCTTGGCCTTTGCCAGGATCTCGGCGGCCGGCACCATCACGCCCATGTTGACGATCTCGAAGTTATTGCATTGCAGGACCACCGAGACGATGTTCTTGCCGATGTCGTGCACGTCGCCCTTGACGGTGGCGATCACCATCTTGCCCTTGGGCTTGGCGACCACGCCGGTGCGGCGTTCCTCTTCCGCCTTTTCCTCTTCGATGTAGGGCACCAGGTGGGCCACGGCCTGCTTCATCACGCGCGCCGATTTCACGACCTGGGGCAGGAACATCTTGCCCTGGCCGAACAGGTCGCCGACCACGTTCATGCCGTCCATCAGCGGGCCTTCGATCACGTGGATCGGACGGCCGCCGTCGTTCGCGACCTGCTGGCGCGCTTCCTCGGTGTCCTCGACGATCCACTGGGTGATGCCGTGCACCAGCGCATGCGCCAGGCGTTTTCCCACGGGCGCATTGCGCCATTCGAGGTTCTGTTCCTGTTTCGCGCCGCCGGCCTTCAGGGTGCCGGCGAATTCGATCATGCGCTCGGTGGCGTCCGGGCGGCGGTTCAGCACCACGTCCTCGACGCGCTCGCGCAGTTCGGGGGCCAATTCGTCGTAGACGCCGACCATGCCGGCGTTGACGATACCCATCGTCATGCCGGCCTTGATCGCGTGGTACAGGAACACCGTGTGGATCGCTTCGCGCGCCGGGTCGTTGCCGCGGAAGGAGAACGAGACGTTCGAGACGCCGCCCGACACCTTGGCGTGCGGCAGGTTCTCGCGGATCCAGCGGGTGGCGTTGATGAAGTCGACCGCGTAGTTGTCGTGCTCTTCGATGCCGGTGGCGATGGCGAAGATGTTCGGGTCAAAAATGATGTCTTCCGGCGGGAAGCCGACCTTTTGCACCAGGGTGTCGTAGGCGCGCTTGCAGATCTCGATCTTGCGCTCGAAGGTATCGGCCTGGCCCTTCTCGTCGAAGGCCATGACGATGACGGCGGCGCCGTAGCGGCGGCACA
>CAJYQM010000217.1 GCA_913777025.1 uncultured Massilia sp.
ATCGACATGCCGCCGTAGCAGCCCACGGTACCCGCGCTGACGCCGACCACCGGCTGGTAGCGGCGCAGGTCGACGATGGCGGACTGGATCTCGGCGATGCCGGCCAGGCCCAGGTTCGCTTCCTGCAGGCGCACGCCGCCGGTCTCGAACAGGATCAGGGCGCGGGTCGGGATGCCATTGCGGTTGTCGCGCGCCGCCAGTTCCAGGCTGCCCGCGATCTTGGCGGCGCCGATCTCGCCCATGCTGCCGCCCTGGAAGCCGCCTTCGATGGCCAGCACCACGGCCGGCTGGCCGTCGAGTAGACCCTTGGCCACGACGACGCCGTCGTCGGACTGCGTCACCAGCTGCTGTTTCGCCAGCCAGGGCGAGTGCAGGCGGGCGAAGGGGCCGGCCAGTTCGCGCATCGTGCCCGCGTCCAGCAGCGCGGCGGCGCGGTTGCGGGCGCTGCGCTCGATGAAGCTGTCGCGGGCCAGGAGTTGTTCGATCGGCGTGCTCATGGCGCGGACCCTCCCATCATCCCTCCCTGCTGCGCTTCCTCGAACGCCTGCTCGATGCGCATGCGCACCACGCCCGGCGTGGCGCCATTGTCGTTGATCTCGACGCGCGCGGCCGGCAGGACGCCGGTGCCGAACACCCGTTCGAGCAGCGCGGTCCAGGTGCCGCCGTAGCCGTCGACCGAGGTCTGCACGGCCACCGTCGTGCTGCCCGCGGCGTTCGGCTCGAGCAGCACTTCGAGGTCGCCCGAGGCCACCACGCCCGTCACCGCGCGGCCGGGCGCCGGCTGGCCCGCGGCGAAGCTGTATTCCAGTCTTTCCATTTAATCGTCTCCTTGTTCCCGTTCGATGCGGTCCAGCAGCAGGGCCGCCGCCAGCAGGTCGGCGGCGCCGCCCGGCGACACGTGCAGCGCGCGCATACGCGTTTCCAGTTCGGCCAGCGCGGCGCGTCCGTCCGGCGTGGCGATGCCTTCGCATGCCAGTACGCGGCGCGCACCCGACTGCGTCGCGGCAAGCGCATCGCGGCCGCCGCGCGCCAGCAGACAGGTGTCGTCCAGCTCGGCCATCACGGCCAATAAGGCATTCACGCGCGCCTGCGCCTCGCCGTCGCCGCGGGCGCGCGACAGGCGCAGCATCGGCAGCGCCGCCTGCACCACGGCCGGAAAGCCAGCTTGCGCCTGGGCGCGCGCGCCGCCGACGCCGTGGGTGCGGCAGGCCAGCTCGCCCTTGTTGCCGGTCCGGGCGGGGGCGCCGGGATCGTCGATGCGGGCCAGCGCACCGGCCCGTCGGGCGATGTCGTCCCGGCCCCGCGCCGCGGCGGTGACCAGCAGCCCCAGCGCCCAGATCGCGCCGCGGTGGGTATTGACGCCGCTGGTCGCGGCCATCATCGCGGCCTCCGCCTCGCGGCCGATGGCGCCGATGCGCCGCCGCAGCGGCAGAGGGTCCCCGATCGATGCGCCGGCTTCGGCCATCCGCAAAAAGGCCGGACGCAGCGCGCAGGCCGAGCGGCACATCAACAGCCAGCTGAGGTCGTGGTGGGCGCCGCTGCCGCGCATGTCGACCAGGCCCGGCTTCGGCGTCAGCATGGCTTCGTCGACCAGCGCGTCCACGGCGTAGTCGGCGAGCAGGACGGCGCCGGTGGCGCGGCCGGCATGACGGAGCGGGTTCAGCGCACTCATCACCAGCTCCTGAACTTGGCCGGGGGCTGGTACAGGCCGCCCGACCAGTCGACCAGCTCGGCGATGCTCTTGGCGGCCAGCAGCGAACGGGTGGCCTGGGCGCGCTGCACGCCCATGTCTTCGGGCAGGGCGATCAGGCCCTGTTCGCGCATGCGGGCGGTCTGCTTCGGATCGTGGCGCATCCCGATCGGGGTCACGCCCGCCACGGCGGCCAGCATCGCCTTGCGTTCTTCCAGCGAACGCGCCTTGTACAGGTAGGCGATGCCTTCCTCGGTCAGCACGTGGGTCACGTCGTCGCCGTAGATCATGATGGGCGCGAGCGGCATGCCCGAGCTTTTTCCGACTTCGACGGCGTCGAGCGATTCGACGATGGTCGGCGCGCTGCCGTCCTGGAAGGTCTCGACCATCTGCACCACCAGCTTCTTGCCGCGGGCGAGCGGATCTTCCGTTTCCAGCAGGTCGAGCCAGGCCGGGGTCGCGTGGCGCCGCCCATGCGGATCGTGGCCCATGTTGGGCGCGCCGCCGAAACCGGTCAGGCGGCCGTGGGTGACCGTGGACGAGTTGCCCAGGCCATCCATCTGCAGCGTCGAGCCGATGAACAGGTCGACCGCGTACTGGCCCGCCAGCTGGCACATCGCGCGGTTCGAGCGCATCGAGCCGTCGCGCCCCGTGAAGAACACGTCGGGCCGCGCCGCCGTATAGGCTTCCATCCCGAGTTCCGCGCCGAAGCAGTGCACGCTGTCGACCCAGCCGGATTCGATCGCCGGGATCAGGGTCGGGTGCGGGTTCAAAGTCCAGTTTCGGCATATCTTGCCCTTCAGGCCGAGCTGCTCGCCGTAGGTCGGCAGCAGCAGTTCGATCGCCGCCGTGTTGAAGCCG
>CAJYQM010000218.1 GCA_913777025.1 uncultured Massilia sp.
ATGATCAACGACCTGAAGTACTTCGACGGCTCGCTGTCGCGCATCGACCGCGTCCCGCAAGACCTGCGCGACATCTACGCGACGGCCTTCGAAGTCGAGCCGAAGTGGCTGGTGGAAGCCGCCTCGCGCCGCCAGAAGTGGATCGACCAGGCCCAGTCGCTGAACATCTACATGGCCGGCGCCTCGGGCAAGAAGCTGGACGAAACCTACAAGCTGGCCTGGCTGCGCGGCCTGAAGACGACCTACTACCTGCGCACCATCGCGGCGACGCACATGGAGAAGTCGACCACCCGTACCGGCGCGCTGAACGCGGTGCCTGTGGACGGCGGCCTGGCGGCCGGCGCTGCGGCCGCAGCGGCTGCTACCGCCGCAGCGTCGGCCCCGGCCGTGGCGCCGGTGGCAGCGGCCGAGATCGTCGACGGCGCGGCTTGCTACCTGCGTCCGGGCGACGCCGGTTTCGACGAGTGCGAAGCCTGCCAGTAACCAGTAACAGTTGATCCGTCATCCCCGCGAAGGCGGGGATCCAAGTTCGTGGCGTACCACCAAAACTTGGGCTCCCGCCTCCGCGGGAGCGACGTTTTTAGCAAACAATACAGAAGGAAATCATCATGGCTCTCTCCTGGGACGATGAACCGGTAGCAGCACCGGCCCCCGCAGCTGCTCTTGCAAACGGCGCCGAAGCCAGCTCCGCCGACGTCGCCAAGCGCGTGAACGCCGACGACAAACGCATCATCAACGGCAAGACCGACGTCAACCAGCTGGTCCCGTTCAAGTACAAATGGGCCTGGGACAAGTACCTGGCCGGCTGCGCCAACCACTGGATGCCGCAGGAAGTGAACATGCAGCGCGACATCGAGCTGTGGAAGAATCCGAATGGCCTGACCGAAGACGAGCGCCGCATTGTCAAGCGCAACCTGGGCTTCTTCGTGACCGCCGACTCGCTGGCCGCCAACAACATCGTGCTGGGCACCTACCGCCACATCACCGCGCCGGAATGCCGCCAGTACCTGCTGCGCCAGGCCTTCGAGGAAGCGATCCACACCCACGCCTACCAGTACATCGTCGAATCGCTGGGCCTGGACGAGAAGGAAATCTTCAATGCCTACAACGAGATCCCGTCGATCCGCGACAAGGACCAGTTCCTGATCCCGTTCATCGAAGTCATCAACGATCCTGAATTCAAGACCGGCACGCTGGAAAACGACCAGAAGCTGCTGAAGTCGATCATCGCGTTCGCCTGCCTGATGGAAGGCCTGTTCTTCTACGTCGGCTTCACCCAGATCCTGGCGCTGGGCCGCCAGAACAAGATGACCGGCGCCGCCGAGCAGTACCAGTACATCCTGCGCGACGAGTCGATGCACTGCAACTTCGGCATCGACCTGATCAACACGATCAAGATGGAAAACCCGCAGCTGTGGACCGCGGAATTCCGCGAAGAGATCAAGCAGCTGTTCCTGCAGGCCGTCGACCTCGAGTACCGCTACGCCGAAGACACCATGCCGCGCGGCGTGCTGGGCCTGAACGCGGCCATGTTCAAGGGCTACCTGCGCTTCATCGCCAACCGCCGTGCCGTCCAGATCGGCCTGGATGCGCTGTTCCCGAACGAAGAGAACCCGTTCCCATGGATGAGCGAGATGATCGACCTGAAGAAGGAGCGTAACTTCTTCGAGACCCGCGTGACCGAGTACCAGACCGGCGGTGCGCTGAACTGGGATTGATCCCGGCCCTGTAGCATCAGCCGGAAAATGAAAGGCTGGATCCTGAACCAGGATCCGGCCTTTTTATTCAGGTGCGCCGATCAAGGCGTTCAATTCGCCGCCGCCGCATGCGGCAAGCGCTCCCCATTCGCCAGCCCCCACGCCACCACGGCCAGTACCTGCGCCGCCTGTACCAGCCCGGCACGGTCGACGTGGTCGATGGCGTCGACCTGGCTGTGCTGGATGTGGCTACGGTAGTCGCGCTCGTCCTGCAGCGCCGGGAAAGCCGGTACGCCTGCCGCGAAAAAGGGTTCGAAGTCCGATCCGCCGGCCGGGCCGTACATCACGTCCAGCGGTCCCAGGGCGGCGGCCGGGGCCACGGCCTGGGTCAGCGCCGCATACCAGGCCTCGTTGCGCATGTCCGGAAAGCCGATCACGCGCCCGCTGCCGGTGTCCTGCACCAGCACGGCCTGGATGCGATCCAGTACGTCCCGGTGCGCCGCCACGTAGGCGCGGCTGCCCAGCAGGCCCTGTTCCTCGCCCGAGAACAGCACGATGCGCAGCGAGCGCTTCGGGCGCAGACCGAGCGCGTGCCAGGCGCGCAGCACTTCCAGCATGGCGACGACGCCGCTGCCATTGTCGGTCGCGCCGGCGCCGAGGTCCCAGGAGTCGAGGTGGGCGCCCAGCACGACCATTTCGCCGGTGCCATCATTGCCGGGATAGTCGGAGACCACGTTGTGCGCCAGGGCAGGACGGGCCGCAAAATGCCCGCCGAGTTCCAGCTCAACCCGGGGCACGATGCCGCGCGCCAGCAGGCGTTTCAGCAGGTTGGCATGCTCGCGCGTGACGATCGCGGCATGCCGGTCGAACAGCGAGCGCGGACCGCCCCACATGTCGCGCAGCCCGTCGTCCTTGGACGAAACCAGCAGCACGCCGGCCAGTTGCGCGTCGCGGACCGCCCGGCTGGCGTCCGCAAAGTAGCGTGCCGGGTCCTGTCGCTGTGCCGGCGTGGCGCGGGGCGCGGATTCGACCAGCACGATCTTGCCTTTCAACGCGGGCGCCGCCGCCCTGAACTCGTCCAGCGTCTTCACGTCGAGCAGGGCCACCTCGGCGCGTACCGGTGCCGCCGTGCCTTCGGTCCAGCCTTTCTGCACGACATCGAGCGTCATCCCGCTGGCGTTGAGCAGGTGCGCCCGTGCAGGGCCGCGCCGCCAGGGCCGGCCCATGTCGTAGGCTTCCAGGTGGACGTCGACGGCGCCGTAGGCGCGCAGCCTTGTCATTGCCCACTGCTGCGCTGCCTGCAGCTGGGGCGAGCCGGTCAGGCGGGCGCCGATGTCGTCGCACAGCCGCTCCAGGTTGGGCATCAGCTCGGCGTGTGTGCCGATGTCGTCGATCATGCGCTGCTCGGGCGTCGGCGCGGGGGCAGGCGTGAGCGCGGCCGGGGTTTGCGCCAGGGCCGCGGCGTACAGCAGACCACCGGACAGCAGCGCCAGCAATGTTCGCATCATGGCGGGTCCGATCAGCGGCGGGGCATCGGCGGCAGGGCGGCGATGAACTGCGCCAGCATGCCCTTGTCGCGCGCCGCGAGCGCCGCATCCAGGTCCTGGGAGCGGATGTCGGGATGTGCAGGCAGCATGTTTTCGTAGGCGCGCAGCACGCCTTCCAGGCCGGCGACGGTCACGCTGTCGAGGCTCTCCGGCGTCTTGCGCGGATCCTGGATGTGGTGCTGCAGCTGGTAGGCGGCGGTACTGACGGCGTGCTGGAAAATCACCACGCGCTTGAGTTCACCCTTGGCCGCACCGCTCATCAGCCAGAATGCGGCCTTGTCGGGACCGAAATTGTAGTCCGGGACCTCATCGGACCATTTCTGGAACCAACGTCCATCGGCTGACGTCATGGTGGCGGCCGGGGCCTTGTCGGACGCGGCCGCGATCTGCACGACACGCGCTGCTTCCTCCTCGGTGGCGGGCCCACGGCCGTTCTGTGCCATGGCGGGCAGGGTCAGGCTACGCCGATCAGGATGGCGGCCTGCAAGTGCTTCAGAAAACGCTGCATAGGATGAATCTCCTTCAGAGGATAGTTGCGGGGCGAACGGGATGTTCATCACACGCCTCAGCAATTGCCATGCCAGTTATCAAGTGCTTGATTCGAAGGAGATTTTTTTGATCGCAGAAAGCTGGTGCTGTGCGTTTCCGGGCACGGTTGACCGCAAGCGGACAGCCCGGCCGGCGCTTATTTCCCGTCGATGAACGCCTGGATCGCCGCCATCGTCGGCTCCGGCGCTTCTTCCATCAGCCAGTGCCCCGACTCCGGGATGACGACCTCGGTCACGTTATCGGCGGCATTGCGCATCACCACCGCTTCGGTGGCGCCGAAGGATTTCGCGCCGCCGATCGCCAGCACGGGCATGGCCAGCTTCTGCACGATGACCTTGCGGTTGTCCTCGGCATCCTTCGGAAAGTTCAGGAACTGGGCAAAGGCCGAATGCATGGCCCCGGGACGGGCGTACAGCGCCGCATAGTAGCGCCGGGTCGCTTCGTCGATCCTGGCCGGGTCCGCGGCGAATTCGTTCCAGAAGCGGTCCAGGTAGATGCGTTCGCGCCCGGCGACCAGGCGCTCGGCATCCGGGCCGCCGAACGAGAAATGCCACAGCAGCGGATTGCGCACGAGCTGGTCCCAGGGCGGCACGCCCGGGACCGGCGCGTCCATCACCACCAGCTTGTCGGTCTTGTCCGGGTAGCGCGCGGCATAGGCAAAGGCGACCATGGTGCCGATGTCGTGGCCGACGATCACCGCGCGGTCGATGCCGAGCTGGCGCAGGACGGCGCGGATGTCGCCGGCCTGCGTCCATTTGTCGTAGCCGCCTTCCGGATGCGAGGACAGGCCCATGCCGCGCAGGTCCGGCACCACCACCGTATGCCTGGCCGCCAGCCGGGCGGCCAGCGGCGACCACATGGCGCCGGTGTCCCCGAAGCCGTGCAGCAGCACGATGGCCGGACCGCGGCCGCCGACCCTGACGTACAGGGTGGCGCCTTCGGCCTGCACGGAGCGCGACTGGAATGCGGCGGGGAAGGGCTGGACGGCGGCGCCAGCCGGTAAGGCCAGTACCAGGGCGATGGCGGCAACTGCGATGAATCGGGGCATGGCCTGCTCCTGTTCCCGAGGACAGGGCCAGTATGTTTCAGCGTGAAGGCGGAGAGTAGTCGGCGGATGCCGCAAGGCGGTTTAGGAAAAGCCGCAGGGTGCGCTGAGCCGGGAGCGAAAAAGCGCTACATGGACTGCGCATCCGATGCCGACGACTCACGCTAAGGATGCCGTTTCAGTTAGAAACTATCGGTTTCAGAGCCTATAAGTTGTATATATTGACTTGAGTTTTTCCTGTAGGAAAAATCCTACTCCAGTTTTTTCACCTCAGTGTTCGATTTTGCCGGATCTTGCCAAGAATACCTGTTGTCCATTGCCAACGCGTAAGAAATATCCTAATGGAAAAAATTGTTCCGCAGAGAAACCGAGTGTTACAATTGCCGAACAGCATTAATTTTCGAAAACTGAAAGTCACTTTGTTCAGGACAGAACGCAATGTCGGACCTGATGAGCAGATGACGCAGGCACTCGATGCCGCAGGAAATCCTCCTCGGCCTCACCACCGCGCCACCCAAATAACCCACAACGATCCTCTTAATGGTTGTCAACAGTAAACCTGCACGTCCGCTCGGCGACGTGTCTCACTTTGCCCCCCGTCACGGCAGCCATCCCGGCCTCGTCATGCGTCAGGTTGCCATTGCCGTTCTGGCGATCGTTTCCGGCAGCGCCTACGCGCAGACCACGCCGCAGCCGGATGCCGGCTCGCTCACCCAGCAGATCGAACAAGGCAAGGAAATGCGCCTGCCGCAGGTGAAAAAGCCGTCGGTGGCGCCGCTGCCGGAAACCACGCCGGCGGGCGGTTTGCAAGTGACCGTCAAGCGCTTCCGCTTCGTGGGCAACAGCCGGCTCGGCGAAGACGCACTGCAGCGGGCCGTCCAGCCCTGGCTGAACCGCTCGATCGGGTTCGGCGAGCTGCAGAAAGCCGCAGCCGCGGTCGCCGCGGCCTATCGTGAGGCCGGCTGGGTCGTGCAGGCCTACCTGCCCAAGCAGGAGATCGATGGCGGCGTCGTCACCATCCAGGTCATCGAAGCGGTGCTCGGCAGCGTGCAGGTCGAGGGCGCGGACAAGGTGCGCACCCGCCAGGGGATCGTGCGCAGGATGGCGCTCGCGGCGCAGCCCGCGGGACAGGCCCTGAACGGCGATGCGATCGACAGGTCGCTGCTGGTCATCGACGACCTGCCGGGCGTGTCCGCGCAAGGCTTCCTGAAGGCCGGCAAGAACAATGGCGAAACCGACCTGTTGCTGCAACTGGAAGCGGAGCCCTTGTTTGCTGGCAATGTTGGCGTGGACAACACCGGTTCCCACTCGACCGGCGAAAACCGCGCGACCCTGGCCCTGTATGGCAACAGCCTGCTCGGTGTCGGCGACCTGCTGACCGCCAACGCCATCCATACGAAAGGCAGCGACTACGCCCGCCTGGATTTCTCGGCACCGGTCGGTTACCGCGGCATGCGCGCCGGCATCAACCACTCCCAGCTGCGCTATCGCGTCACGGCGGACGAGTTCGACATGCTGGGCCTGAAGGGACGTTCGGCCTCGACCGGCGTCGACCTCAGCTATCCGCTGGTACGCAGCCGCCTGCGCAACCTGTACGTCACCGCCGACTACGACCACAAGACCTACTTCAACCAGTCGAACGGCGTGGCGACCAGCGATTACAACGTGAATGTCGCCAGTGTCGGCTTGTCGGGCAACATGTTCGATGAACTGTGGGGCGGTGGTTCGACCTGGGGCGGCGTGACGCTGTCCAGCGGCAAACTCGACCTGGACGGCTCGCCGAACCGGGAAACCGATGCCGCCAGTGTCAGGAGCGCCGGCAATTTCCATATCCTGCGCTACAACGTTCGCCGCCAGCAACTGATCCTGCCGAAACTGACGCTGACGGCGGGATTGACCGGGCAAGTCGCCAACCGCAACCTGGACTCCAGCGAAAAGATCTACCTGGGCGGCATCGGCGACGTGCGTGCCTATCCCGCCAGCGAAGCCGGTGGGTCCGAAGGCAATATCGTCAATCTCGAACTGCGCTACGCCTTGCCGAACGGCTTTGCCGTGTCGTCCTTGTACGACTGGGGCCGGATCCGCGTCAATCACGACAATGACATCCCCGGGGCCGCCTCCCGGAACGACCAGGTCATGAAGGGGAGCGGGCTGGCCGTGTCGTGGGCCGCCAAGAACGGCGCCAGTGTGCGCCTGACGCTGGCGCGCCGCATCGGTACCAACCCCAACGCCAACCCCAGGACCGGCAAGGACCAGGACGGCACGCTCGACCTCAACCGGGTCTGGCTGCAAGCGAACCTGCCTTTTTGATTTCAACATCCCAGACAAAGAACCCCGTTGATGACTACCCTGCTGTTTTACAAAAACGTCGTTGCCCTTGACCGCGAACTGCACAAGTCGCTCAAGATCAAGCCTGCCGAACACCTGAAATTCGCCGCCGATGCCAGCGCGCTGCCGATCGTGATGGGCGAGTTCGTCGAAGTGGCCCGCCAGTTCCCGATCGGCTTCCTGCGCGTGGAAGGCGGCGGCATCATGCCGGTCGCCCTGGTTGGCCTGCCCGGCGGTAAAAACCTGTTCCTGACCGAAGACGGGAAATGGGACGCGCCCTACATCCCGGCCTTCGTCCGCCGCTATCCGTTCGTGTTCGCCGAAACCGGCGACAACCAGCTCACGCTGTGCATCGACCGCGACTACGAAGGTTTCGATGACAACGAAGGCGTGCCGCTGTTTGCCGAGGACGGCGAGCCGGATACCGCCGTCAAAAGCGTGATCGAGCTGCTGTCCGAGTTCCAGCGCCAGCACACGGTGACCCAGCAGTTTATCGAGCGCCTGGAACAGGCCGGTATCCTGATGGAAGCCAGCGCCAACGCCACCCTGGCCGATGGCCGCAACCTGTCGCTGCAGGGCCTGCTGGTAGTCGACGAACAGAAGTTCCGCGCACTGCCCGAGACCACCGTAAACGAATGGTTCCGCAACGGCGATATGGGCCTGGTCTACGCCCACCTGCTGTCCCTCGGCAACCTGCTGGAACTGGTGCGCCGCCAACCCGCCGCCGCCGAATAAGCGATCAAAGCCACCCGCCGGGCCGCCGTGCCCGGCAAGCCAGCGCACAGCCTTCGCATGCCCGCTTTCCTCTTGCACTCGCCCAATTACCCGAACCGAACTGAATTCCTGATGGAGTCCCCGCAATGAACCGACACGCATCCATGAACCGCATCTACCGCCTGGTCTGGAGCGACCGCCTGCTGGCCTGGGTCGTCGTACCCGAATTCGTCCGCGGGCGCGGCAAGTCCAGCGGCGTGGTCGGCGCGGAACGGACCGCCACCGGCCCGGCCGGCGCCAAGCATCATCCGGCGCACGACCCCGGGCCGGGATTGCGGCTCACCTGGCTGGCGCGCGTGGTCGGGGCGACGTTTTTGGCGGCGGCGGGCAGCGCCTTCGCGGCACCGGCCGTGAGCCAGCTGCCGACCGGCGGCAGCGTGGCGGCGGGGCAGGCCACGATCACCCAGAACGGCACGCGGATGGACATCAACCAGACCTCCAACCGCGCCGTCCTCAACTGGGACACCTTCAACGTCGGCGCCTCGGCCCACGTCAACTTCAACCAGCCGTCCGCATCCTCGGCCACGCTCAACCGCGTGGCCGACACCCAGGCTTCCCAGATCCTGGGCCGGGTCACTTCCAACGGCCAGGTCTTCCTGGTCAACCCGAACGGCATCTATTTCGGCAAGACCGCATCGGTCGACGTCGGCGGACTGGTCGCGACCACCCATAACATCGGCGACGCCGATTTCATGGCCGGCAACACGAAGTTCTCGCGCGACGGCTCGACCGGCAGCGTCGTCAACGAAGGCCAGCTGCGCGCCGCGCTCGGCGGCTACATCGCGATGCTCGCCCCCGAGGTGCGCAACCAGGGTGTGATCGTGGCCCAGCTCGGCACCGTGGCGATGGCCTCCGGCGAAGCCGTGACCCTGCAGTTCGACAGCAACAATACGCTGGCCGGCATCGTGGTCGAGCCTTCGAAGGTCAAGGCGCTGGTCGACAACAAGGGCGCGGTCGTGGCGCCGGGCGGCGTCATCATCATGTCGGCCAAGGCGCTCGACCGCCTGCAGGGCGGCGTCGTGCGCAACAGCGGCACGCTGGAAGCCCAGGGCATGTCCATGAAGGGCGGCAAGATCGTGCTGGAGGCTTCCGACAGCATCGTCAACAGCGGCACGATCAGCGCCAATGCCGGCAGCGACGGCAGCCCGGCGGGCAGCGTCACGCTCGCCGCACCGCACGTCGACAACCAGGGCGTGATCTCGGCCAGCGCGGCGCAAGCCGCAGCGGGCGCCGCCCAGGCTGGCGGCCGCATCGAGATCGCGGCCAGCGACTTCGTCCAGTCCGCCGGCGCGCGCCTGGACGTGTCGGGCCTCGTGAACGGCGGCGCCGTGAGCATCAAGGCCGCCGACAGCGTCGAGCTGGGCGGTACCGTCGACGCCAGCGCTGCCAGCGGCACCGGCGGCAGCATCGACGTCAAGGCCGGCAACGACGTCACCATCGACAGCGGCGTGCTGGACGCCTCGGGCGACACCGGCGGCAAGGTGGCGGTGGCCGCCGGCGTGCCGGACGAACGGACGCCGGCCCCGGCGCCGGGCGTGCCCCAGGATCCGCCGACGGTGGCGATCCTGGGCGAATCGGCGCTGCGCTCGCGCGGCCGCCGCAGCCAGGGCGGCAGCGTCACCCTGACCGGTGAACACGTCGGCCTGTTCGACGCTACCCGCATCGACGCCAGCGGCGTCACCGGCGGCGGCACCGTGCTGGTCGGCGGCGACTACCAGGGCAAGAATCCCGACATCGCCAACGCGGCCGCCACCTACGTGGGCGCGGACGTGGCGATCGATGCCGGCGCCACCGGCAACGGCGACGGCGGCAAGGTCATCGTCTGGGCCGACGACGTGACCCGCTTCCAGGGCACCATCCGCGCCACCGGCGGCAGCGAAGGCGGCGACGGCGGCTTCGTCGAAGTGTCCGGCAAGGGCCAGCTCGACTTCCGCGGTGGCGTCGACACGCGCGCCGCGGCAGGGCAGGCGGGCACGCTGCTGCTGGACCCGTACAACCTGACCATCAGCGGCAGTGCCGATACCGCCGTCACCTCCGGCAGCGGTACCTTCGACGCGTCCGGCACCGGCTCGACCCTGAGCGTCGCCACGCTGCAGAACGCGCTTGCGTCGGGCAACGTCACGGTCACGACCGGCTCCAGCGGCGCCGAAGCCGGCAACATCACGGTCGCGTCGGCGCTCGGCTGGTTCTCGAACAATTCGCTGACCCTGAGCGCGGCCAACAACATCGTCATCAACAGCGGCGCCAACGTGATCGCAGCCGGCGACGGCAACATCAGCCTGATCGCGGCCGCCGGTTCGATCACCAACAACGGCACGGTGCGCACCTTCACCGGCAGCCTGACCGAGACCGCCGCCACGACCGTCGGCGGCACCGGCGTCTACAACGTGGCGGGTGCCACGACGATGAGCGCCGCCAACGGCATCGCGCTCGCGAACGCCGCCAACACCTTTGCCGGCGCACTGTCCCTGTCCGCCACCAATGGCACGGTACAGCTCGTCAACAACGTCGCCACCTCGCTCAAGGGCGCGACCTCGGGCGCGGGCGGCATCAGCATCCAGTCCAACGGCGCCATCACCACCGCCGCGTCGCCGAGCGGCATCACGTCCGGCGGTGCGCTGACCCTGGCGACGGCGGCCGGCACCAACGCTTCGATCAACTACACCGGCCCGGTCGCGGCCGGCGGCGCCATTACCCTGTCGGCCGACGGCACCGGCGCCATCTCGATGGCCGACATCAACGGCAACGCGAGCTTCGCGGCGGTCACGGCCGGCGGCGCAGTCACCCTGGGCGACGCCTCGACCGGGGCGCTGACCTTCGATTCGGCCTCGGGCAACGTCATCTCCGGCACCGCCGGCGCGGGCGGCCAGGCCAGCGGCATCGTCACCGTCACGGGTTCGTCGATCACGATCAACGACGCGATCCGCACCAAGGGCGGTAACGTCAACCTGACCGCGACCTCGGGCGCCGTCACGGCCAATGGCGGGGCCACCATCACCACCACCGCCGACAACGACACCGGCACGGCATCGGGTTCCATCACCGTCACCGGCGCCAACGGCGTGACGCTGCAGAACCTGGTCACGACCGGTGCCTCCAACTCGGTCGGCGTGGGCAGTAACGCGGCGGCGGTCACGCTCAGGGCCACCACGGGCAACCTCAACGTCGGCGCGATCGACACCAGCGGCGGCAACGCCACCTCCGGTGCCACGTCGAACCGCAACGGCGGCAACGCCGGCAACATCCTGCTCGGGGCGCCGGCCGCCACCATGTTCCTGAACGGCGACCTGACCGCGATCGGCGGCAGCCCGGTCGGCTCGGCCACCCAGGGCCTGGGCGGCTACGTCGAACTGCAGAGCAAGGCCGTGCTGACCGGCGACCGCCTGATCTCGAGCGGTGGCACCTCGGGCGACATCATGGTCATGTCGACCATCGACTCGGACGCGACCGCGCGCAAGCTGACCGTCACGGCCGGCACCGGCTCGCTCACCTTCGCCAAGGCACTGGGCGGCACGGCGGCACTGTCGTCGCTGAATGTCACCCTGGCGAACGTTGCCAAGTTCCAGGGCAACGTGACCACGAATGCCGCCGCCGGCGTGAGCGTCAACGCCAACACCACCCGCCTGGGCGACGATACCGTCGCCAACGGCAGCGGCGCGATCACCGTCGATACCTCGGCGGGCAACGGCACCGTGAACTTTGCTGCCGGACTGAATACCGCCAATACGGTCTACCTCGACGACGCCGTCACCTTCAAGCGCGGCACCGGCCAGATCGCGCTGACCGGCGACATGCTCAGCAAGGACAGCGAGCGCAACGACCTGACCTTCAGCGGCGCCAACGGCGGCGCCGTGGTGATCGGCCGCACGCTGGGCGGCAGCGGCACGAACACCAACAGCCTCGGCAACATCCTGTTCAATTCGGGCACCGACTTGAGCGTCACTTACGACACGTCCGCCAAGAGCCTGATCGCGTTGAACAACACCGGCCAGTTCCGGATCGGCTACGCCAGCAACTACACTCAGACCTACGATGGTGCGGGCGGCCTGCAACTGCAGACCACCGGTACCGCAGGGAATGTGGTCGGCGACGAAAACATCACGATCTACGGCAACGTGAACGTGACCAATGCCGCGGCGCCGATCAGCATCGCGGCCCCCAACGGCGGCATTACTCTGAATACGTATGCCAGCCTGTCGTCGGCGGGCGGCAATATCAGCCTCAACGCCGGCAAGAGCGCGCTCGGGCTGGGTCTTTACACCGGCATGAGCAGCAGCGGTGGCACGATCACGTTGAACGGTATCGGCGTGAGCCAGGCCTACACCGAATCCACGCTCAATGCCGGCAGTGGCAAGATTCGCGTCGACGGCGGCGGCGCCGCCGTCAACCTGTACGGCCGCCTGGCCACGACCGATGCCGACAGCGGCGGCACCTCGGCCATCCTGATCACCAACGCCGGCGGCGGTGGCACCAATGCCGCGAGCCTGCGCTCCGTGACCGCCACCAGCGGCACGCTGCAAGTGGGCGTCGTCGGCGGCACCGCCGTCGCCGGTTCGTTCTCCCAGTACATTTCGGGAGCAGGATCCGACAGCATCAACATCAAGACGCTATCGGCCGCGACGACCGGCGCGATCGCGATCACCAGCAGCAACAACATCATCGACCAGCTCGGCAACTTCTCGGTCGGCAGCAGCCTCGACGTGCGCGCCAAGGGCCGCAGCGCCGGCATGGCGCTGACCGGCGACGTGGCGGCCACCTCGGTGACCCTCATGACCGGGAATGGCGCGCTGGCGCTGGGCGGCCGCAACATCACGTCGACCAGCGGCAACGTCCTGCTGCAGGGCACCGGCGTGACCCAAAGCGCGGGCTCGACAATCACGTCCGCCGGTTCCACCCAGATCTACGGCAACGACTACCAGACCGGCACCCGCGGCAACGTGATCATGTCCGGCGCGATCGCATCGAGCGGCAACGTCGACGTCCTGGCCGCCAACAGCGTCCAGCTGCCGAGCATTACCATCGGTTCAGCTGGCACACGCGGCACGCTCACCCTGGGCGCAGATTCCTACAATCCCAATCCGAACCCGACCTACAACGCGATCAATGGCGCCATCAGCCAGGCGGCGGGCACCGCGCTCAAGATCGGCACTCTGAACGTGTTCCAGCAGACCACGGGCACCGTGACGCTGGCGAATGCCGGCAACGACATCCGTGCGCTCGGACCGATCACCCGGATGGGCGCGTTGTCCATCTACGACAAGGATAGCGAAGGCAATGGCCTGGCGGTCAACGGCGGCATCCTTGGCGCCTATGCTGCCACCACTATCGCTACCGAAGGCGCGCTGAACTTCAGCATGGGCGACTGGCTGTACACGACCAAGGCCATCCTGTCGGGCGCGTCGATTTCCGGCAATCTGTACGTCAATGCGAGCGCCAATAACGACGTGGTGCTGCGCGCCAACGGCGGCAACGTGAGCCTCACCGGCGGCACGATCCAGACCGCTGGCACCGGCAACATCGTCTTCCAGTCCGCCAACAACGTGGCCATCGGAGCCAACCTGGTTGGCTCGAACACGCTGCAGCTGGGCAGCGCCGGCACCGGCACCGCCCTGGCCGCCAGCCAGACGGCACCGGCCGGCAACCTGACCCTCAACGGCGGCTCGGTCAGCGCCGGCACCGCCACCTTCGGCAGCGGCCAGCGCGTCGCGGTGACCAGCAGCGACGCCAGCACGGTGTACACGATCACCGGTACCGATGCCTTCGGCCGCGCCCAGAGCGAGACCGTGACCGGCTCGGGCACCGGCACCAAGTATTTCTCGACCGTTACCCAGATCGCGGCAGACCGCACCGGTGCCACCGTGACGGTGGGCACCGCGACCGAAACCCTGGCCGGCAACGTCACGCAGTCGAATTACCTTACCGGCTTCGCGAAGCTGCAGGGTGCCGTGGGCGGCAGCATCGCGCTGGCCAATGGCGACAACACCTTCGCCGCGGTGGGCGACCTTGCCGCCGGCAGCGACATCAGCCTGTACAGCCGCGTCCAGCCCCTGGCGATCAGCGGCGCAGTAGCGTCCAGCGCCGGCAACGTCAATATCAGCGGCGCCTACGCGTTGAACGTCGCCGGCACGGGCTCCGTCACCGCCAACGGCGCCGCCAAGGGCGTGACCCTGACAGCCGACACCACCAACAGCGCCGGCTATGGCCTGAACGTCCAGGGCGCCATCTCGGCCGGCGGCGGCGGCATCACCCTCGGCGCCAACCTCGGCACCGTGACCACGAGCG
>CAJYQM010000219.1 GCA_913777025.1 uncultured Massilia sp.
CGCAAAACCTGTCCGGGGCGCTCGGGATCCTGTGCGAGAAGGTCAAGGGTTTGACACCCGCAGCGCTGCTCGAACTGCGCGACACGATCGAGAACAAGTTGATGTTCAATGTCGTCGAGGTGGATCCGGCGCAGTTCAACATCCACGTCGCCTTCGAGTCCATCAATCACCGGGGACGGAAGCTGACCCAGCTGGAGTTATTGAAAAACCGGCTGATTTACCTGACGACGATGATGGGCGGGACCGACGCCGGCCGCGGCGACCAGGTGCGTGCCCGACTACGGGACGCCGTCAATTCGACCTGGAGCGATATCTATAACTGGCTGGGACGTTACGGCAAGACGTCGCTGGACGAGGACGAATTCCTGCGTACCCACAGTCTCGTGTATTTCGAGGCCGATACCGGGGAAGAATCCTGGCTCGACAATCTGTTATTCAAGAACGAGTTCAGCCTCGCCCGCGCGACGCGCGGCGAACTGACTGAAGAAAGCCTGACCGGATACGTCAACAGCCTGCGCCTTGCCGCAATGCTGTGGTCGCACATTCGCCGCCCGCGCGACATGCCAGCGGAACAATTGCTGTGTCTGGAACGCATCGCCCGCGTGCACCGCCCGGTATTCGACCCGCTTGTCCTGGCTGCCTACATGCGCCTGGTCCAGGGAGAACGAAGCGCAATCGATTTGCGCCAGACCGCAGGTCAGGACGGGGAACTCCTCGACTTATTAACCCAGGTCGAACGTTTTATCGTGGTCGTTTACCTGATCAGCGGAAAGCGTAGCCATACGGGACGCAAGGAGTTCTACAACCTCGCCCATAAGCTGTACCAGAACTGCCTGCGCGGTGATGCTGTATCGATGGGGCGGGGCGAAGCGCTGGATTATGCGGCCCAGCGCGTAAAAGCCTCGATCGATAATTACGGGACATGGGTCAACGATGACTGGACGTTCAAGGACGGCGACTTCAAGACGCATGGCTGGATCGATCTCGAGGCCTTCGCTGCGCAGATCAAGCGCGAGTTGCGAGAGGGCAGCGGCTACTACGGGCACCCCGTGACCAAGGTATTACTGTTCGAATACGAAGACTATCTGCGCGGCATCCACAAGGGCGACCGCAAGGTCAAATGGGGATCGGTCGGGAGTGAAACGATCGAGCACGTCTATCCCCAGGAACCGATCGAATGGACCAAATTCAACGACCAGCTGGGTACGCGCAACAAGAGGGCAAAGCGTAACAGCTACAGCCATTCGCTGGGAAACCTGCTGCTGCTTTCGAGAAGCAAGAACTCTGCCTTGCAGAATCGTCCTTACAAGGGCAAGGATGTGGGCAGCGCGAAACGGCCGCGATTTGCGAACGGCAGCTTCTCCGAAACCGAGCTGGCGACCGACCATACCGACTGGTTGCCGTCGCATATCGAGAAACGCGGGGAAAAACTGCTGCGTTTTGCCGAGAAACGATGGGATTTTTCGTTCAAAGCGTGGGGCATCAATAACTTGAAGGAAATCCTTGTGATCGACAAGGATTGAAAGAATGCGCCTGCTGCCTGAATCGATTCCAGATCAGGCGTACGATATCCACTTCGCTTCAACAAGGATATCGCCGATGACCCCACCCCTCAACGAACGCATCGTACTCAATTCCCGTCCTACCGGCCTGCCGCGCCCCGAGAATTTCCGGCTCGAGCAGGAACGGGCGCCCACGCCGGCGGACGGCCAGGTACTGCTGCAGATCCTCTACCTGTCCCTCGACCCGTACATGCGCGGCCGCATGGACGATGCGCAGTCGTATGCGAAGCCGGTCGAGGTCGGCGCCGTGATGGAAGGCGGCACCGTGGCGCGCGTGGTCGCATCGCGCCACGACGGCTTCGCGCCGGGCGACGTCGTGCTGTCGCACTCGGGCTGGCAGCGCTACGCTCTCGACGACGGCAGCAACCTGCGCAAGCTCGATCCCGCTGCGGCCCCTGTCAGCACCGCGCTCGGCGTGCTGGGCATGCCCGGGTTCACGGCGTGGGCGGGCCTGCTGCAGATCGGCCGCCCCCAACCCGGCGAGACCGTGGTCGTGGCCGCCGCGAGCGGTGCCGTCGGCTCGGCCGTGGGGCAGATCGCGCGCATCCATGGCGCGCGCGCGGTGGGCATCGCGGGTGGGCCGGAGAAGTGCGCGTTCGTGCGCGACGTGCTCGGATTCGACGCCGTCATCGATCACCGCGCGCCCGATTTCGTGGCGCAGCTGGCGGCCGCCTGCCCTGGCGGCATCGACGTCTATTTCGAAAACGTCGGCGGCAAGGTGTTCGATGCCGTGTTCCCGCTGCTGAACGATTTCGCGCGCGTGCCGGTCTGCGGCCTGATCTCGCAGTACAACGAACTGCCGCAGGCGGCGCCCGGGCCGGATCGCCTGGCGCTGCTCATGCGCGACATGCTCAAGAAGAGCCTCACGGTGCGCGGCTTCATCCAGCGCGAGTTCGCGGCCCTGCGCCCGGCCTTCCTGCAGGAGGCGCAAGCCTGGATCGCCGACGGCCGGCTGCGCTACCGCGAGGACATTGTCGAGGGGCTGGCCAACGCGCCGGCGGCCTTCGTCGACCTGCTGCAAGGGCGGAACTTCGGCAAGCTGGTCGTGAAGATCGCGGACTAGAGACAAAAAAGCGGTGCCACCTCTGGGGCACCGCTCAACCGGGCCTGCGCCCGGCATGGAGAGAACACTCAGAACTTCACGTCCAGCTTCACGCTGTAGAACCGGAAGACGTCGCGCGGCGGCACCCAGCTGTTGACCGTGATGGCGGGCGAGGTCGGCGTCGGTCCGGCGCGGTAGGACGGTCCGCTCGCATTCGCATTGCCGATGTAGAAGCGGTCGAACAGGTTGTTGATGCGGAAGGAGAGGCGCCAGCGGTCCTTGTTCTCGCGCAGGCCGAAGCCCAGGTCGGCGATGGTGTACGCGTTGTTCACCGAGCGCGGGTCGTTGTTGATGTTGGTCTGGTAGTCGCTCTGGTAGCGCACGTTGCCGTTCACGAAGGCCCAGAAGGGCAATGTATCGAAGCGGTAGTCGTAGTTGCTGCCGATGTTGACCTTGGTCTTGGGCGTGCCCGGGAAGACGCCGCCCGAGAGGTCCTGGATGCCGGTGGTGGCGCCGGCGCGGATCGGGAAGCAGGCGCGGTTCCAGCCGCCCAGCGAACCGCCTTCGCCCAGCCCGCCGGCGATAGCCGGGTTGGTGTTGTCCTGATAGCAGGGACCGTTCTTCCAGTCGACGATGGTCGGCCTGGTATAGGCCATCGAGGCGTTCATCGACCAGTTCGAGGTGAGCAGCATGTGGGCGTCGAGTTCGAAGCCGCGGGTGCGGATCTTCGGGATCGAGTTCAGCTGGGTGTAGATGGTCGGGTCGTTCGGCAGCACGAACGAGGTGTTCTGCTGGTAGTGCTCGAAGTCCGTGTTGTAGATCGTGGCGGCCAGCGACATCCGGTTGTGGAACAGGTTGGCCTTGGCGCCCAGTTCGTAGGTGCGGCTGGTTTCCGGGTCGACCGGGAAGGCGGCTTGCGCGCGCAGGCCGCTGGTCACGTCGTAGGCCAGGCCCTTGTAGCCGGTCGCCGTCATCGCGTACACCATCCAGTCCGGATTGATCTGCTTCTGGATGCTCAGCTTGCCGGTGGTCGCGTAATCCTTGTTGCCGCTGCTGGAGAACTGGTCGACGCCGACCGGCCCGGGCCTGAAGCTCGCGCGGTCCAGCTGGTCGGTGTAGAAGTTGCGGATGTAGTTGAAGCCCGAGACTTCGACGTTGCGGCGCATGCCGGCCACCAGGGTCCAGGTCGGGGCGAAGTCCCAGGTCGCCTGGCCGAATACCGAGCGGTTGATGTTGTAGATGTCGGTATAGTAGTTGGTCGGGCTCGACGGCGAGTTGGCCGTGCACACCGCCGGGGCCACGCAGAAGCCGCGGATGAAGTGGCGGTCGATCTCGTTCTGGGCCCACCACAGGCCAGCCACGTAGCGGAAGTTCCCCGCGTCCGGCGAAACCAGGCGGAATTCCTGGGTCTTGGAGCGGATGTCGTAGGTGCCGAACTGGTTGTTGCCGACGCTGAAGGTGGTCTGGCCCGGGCGCGCAATGGTCGGCACGTCGACGAAGTCCTGGTCGCGGTAGTCGTTGGCCTTGTAGCGCTCGTACGACGAGATCGACATGATGGTCGCGTCGTTGGGCAGCGTGTACGAGAACTTCAGCCCGGTGCCGGCGGTCTTCGAATTGATCCCGGTCGGGAAGTCGCGCCGCACGAAGCGGTTGTTCTTGTCGTGCGGGTCGATGCCGGCCAGCGTCAGCGATGCCGGCAACTGGGCGCTGCCGTTCATGTAGGCGGTGGCGACGTCGGCGTCCGTGCGTACCAGGTTGCCGGCGGCGGCCGATCCGGTGGTGCGGTAGAAACCGTTCACCGCCGTCACGCCGCGGCTGTTGGTCTGCTTGTTATAGTGGGGCAGGAAGTCGATGTCCAGGTTGCGGATCGGCGTCCACGAGAACTTGGCCATGAAGGTGTTGCCCGAGGAGCCGTTGACCTTCTCGCCGTTCGTCAGGTTGGTGAAGTTCCCCGGCATCTCGTTCTTGTTGGCGGCGATGCGCATGCCGAAGGTGTCGGTCAGGCGTCCGCCCATCGACGCGCCCACCCGCCATTCGCCGTCGTTGGTGCGGTAGGCGCTGCCGCGGTAGACCATCGGGCCGCTGATCGGCTTGGTGACGATGTTGATGGCGCCGGCCACCGCTGACTTGCCGAACAGGGTGCTCTGCGGCCCCTTC
>CAJYQM010000220.1 GCA_913777025.1 uncultured Massilia sp.
GGCACCGTTTCCGTGACCACCCCGGGCACCGCCGCCGCCACCCAGATCGGCTCGCTGCAGGTCACCAACTTCATCAACCCGGCCGGCCTGGAATCGCGCGGCGAGAACCTGTACGTGGAAACCAGCGCCTCGGGCACCGCCCAGACCAACGTGCCGGGCACCAACGGCAGCGGCTACATCATGCAGGGCTTCGTCGAGACCTCGAACGTCAACGTGGTCGAGGAAATGGTCAACATGATCGAGACCCAGCGCGCCTACGAGATCAACAGCAAGGCGATCACCACCTCCGATCAGATGCTGCAGAAACTGGCTCAACTGTAATGAAAAACCTCACCGCATTCGCCGCTGCCCTGGCCCTGGCTGGCTGCGCCAGCACCCCGTCCTCGATCGTCAAGCAGCCGACCTCGGTCCGCCCGATGCTGGCCGACAGCGGCATGCCGAGCGAAGGCGCGATCTACAACGCCAACACCTTCCGCCCGATGTTCGAAGACCGCCGCGCGCGCCACATCGGCGACGTGCTGACCGTCTCCATCGCCGAGAAGACCGCCGCCAACAAGACCGGCGCCAGCACCGGCAACAAGTCGGGCAGCGCCAACTTCACGATGCCGGCCCCGCTAGCGGGCAAGTTCGGCGCCAGCGTGGGCACCAGCTCGGGCCTGAAGTACGCCGACGGCGATACCCAGACCGCGTCGAACGCCTTCACCGGCACGATCGGCGTCACCGTGTCCGAGGTGCTGCCGAACGGAAACCTGATCGTGGTCGGCGAAAAGCAGATCGCCATGAACAAGGGCATCGAGTTCATCCGCTTCTCGGGCATGGTCAACCCGGACACCATCCAGGCCGGCAACACCGTGTCCTCGACCCAGGTGGCCGATGCGCGCGTCGAGTACCGCACCAACAGCCAGATCGACCGCGCCGAGTTCACCTCGATGATGTCGCGTTTCTTCCAGTCGATGCTGCCGTTCTAACCTTTGCCTGACACCATGCGCCTGAACCTGAAACTGATCGCCGTCCTTGCCGCCCTGATGGGCCCGATGCTGTCGTCGCCCGTCCACGCCGAACGCCTGAAAGACCTGGCCAGCTTCGGCGGCGTGCGCCAGAACCAATTGTCCGGCTACGGCATCGTCGTGGGCCTGGACGGCACCGGCGACCAGACCACCCAGACCCCGTTCACCGTGCAGTCGATCACCGCGATGCTGCAGCAGAAGGGCGTCAGCCTGCCGCCGGGCACCCAGCTGCAGCTGAAGAACGTGGCGGCCGTGATGGTCACCGCCTCGCTGCCGGCCTTTGCCCAGCCGGGCCAGACCCTGGACATCACCGTGTCCTCGATGGGCAACGCGAAAAGCCTGCGCGGCGGCACGCTGATCATGACCCCGCTGCAGGGTGCCGACGGCCAGGTTTATGCCATGGCCCAGGGCAACGTGCTGGTCGGCGGCGCCGGGGCATCCGCCGGCGGCGCGTCGACCCAGGTCAACCAGCTGTCGGTCGGCCGCATCTCCGGCGGCGCCACGGTGGAGCGCGCGGTCGCCTCCAACCTGGGCGCGGACAACCAGGTCAAGCTGGAACTGAACAGCACCGACTTCGCCACCGCCAGCCGCGTGGTCGAGGCGATCAACGACAAGTTCGGCCCCGGTATCGCCACCGCGCTGGATGGCCGCGTGGTGCGCGTGCGCGTGCCTTCGTCGAGCGACCAGCGCGTGGCCTTCCTCGGCACGCTGGAAAACATGGACGTCAGGCCAGCCGACGCCGCCGCCAAGGTCATCCTGAACGCGCGCACCGGTTCGATCGTGATGAACCGCGCCGTGACCCTGGACACCTGCGCCATCTCGCACGGCAACCTGTCGGTCTCGATCGGCGCCGACACGCAAGTCAGCCAGCCCCCGGCCGGCTCGCGCGGCGCCACCGTCGTGACCCAGAACCCGTCGGTCTCGGTGAAGAAGGATGCGGGCAAGGTCATCATGCTGAACGGCGGCGCCTCGCTGGCCGAAGTGGTCAAGGCCATGAACGCGATCGGCGCGACCCCGCAAGACCTGCTGGCGATCCTGCAGGCATTGAAGGCGGCAGGCTCGCTGCGCGCCGAACTCGAGATCATCTAAATCTAGTAGAGAAGGGATACGTTCTCCATGCTCGGCTCCACCCAAGACCTGTCCAACAAGTTCGCGCTCGACACCAAGGGCCTCGGCGACCTCAAGCAGTCCGCCAAGACCGGTTCGCCCGAAGCCCTGAAGGGCGCGGCGACGCAGTTCGAATCCATGTTCATCAACATGATGATGAAGAGCATGCGCGACGCCACACCCCAGGACGGGATGATGGACAGCCAGGAGACCAAGACCTTCACCACGATGCTCGACCAGCAGATGAGCCAGAAACTGGCCAAGCGCGGCATCGGCCTGGCCGACGTGCTGGTACGCCAGCTGAACACCCAGGCCCAGGGCCAGGCGCTGAGCCAGGAGATGGCGAAGCAGGCGCTGGCGATCGGCGGCGGGCAGGGCGCCGCAAGCACCGGCAACGCGGCAGCGGCCGCCAACCCGCTGGGCAACATCGACGCGCTGCGCCTGCAGCGTTCCAGCGACACGATGTCCACGGACGGCCTGGCCACGACGCCATCGTCGGCGGCCGCCGCATCGAACAGTTTCAATTCGAACAAGCCGGCCCACGTGCGCGCCTTCCAGGACAAGCTGGGCGACGCCGCCCAGGAAGCCGAATCCGTCACCGGCGTGCCGGCCAAGTTCATGCTGGGCCAGGCCGCGCTGGAAACCGGCTGGGGCAAACGCGTGATCCGCAATGCCGACGGCAGTTCCAGCAACAACCTGTTCGGCATCAAGGCCGGCCCGGGCTGGAAGGGCAAGGTCGCCACCGCCGTCACCACCGAATACGTGAACGGCCGCCCGCACCAGAAGGTCGAGAAGTTCCGCGCCTACGAGAGCCACGCGGACGCCTTCAAGGACTACGCAAAGATGATCAGCAATAACCCGCGCTACGAAAAAGTGCTGGCCCACGGCGGCGACGCGACCACCTTCGCCCACGGCCTGCAGCGCGCCGGCTATGCGACCGATCCCCAGTACGCGGCCAAGCTGTCGCGCATCATCAAGCACTCGCTGGCTTGATGAAAGTGCAACAGGATAAAGTTTTGGCGAATGATGCCGTCAACAACTAAGTAGATAGAAAGTTAAACCATGTCCCTCCTCAGCATCGGCAAAACCGGCTTGTTCGCGGCCCAGGCGGCGCTCTCGACGACCGGTCACAACATCACCAACGCCAACGTGGCCGGCTACAGCCGCCAGGTCGTGGTGCAGGAAACGGCGATCGCGATGGGGGGCAGCAACGGCTATATCGGTACCGGTACCCAGATCGCCCAGGTCAAGCGCTACTCGGACGAGTTCCTGAACGCGCAGGTGCGCACCGCGCAAGCCTCGAGCAGCAGCCTGGAAGCCTACGAAACCCAGGTCACCCAGATCGACAACCTGCTGGCCGACAGCACCTCGGGCCTGACGCCGGCGCTGCAGGATTTCTTCGCCTCCGTGCAGAACCTGACCGGCGACCTCGGCGGCGTGCCCTCGCGCGGCTCGCTGCTGACCTCGGCCGGCACGCTGGCCTCGACCTTCCAGGGCATGAACGACCGCCTGGAACAGATCCGCGCGGGCGTGAACACCGAGCTGACCACCAGCGTCGCGCTGGTCAACACCTACGCCACCCAGATCGCCGACCTGAACGACCAGATCGGCAAGCTGGCCGCCGGCGACAACCTGAACCTGCCGAACGACCTGCTGGACAAGCGCGACCAGCTGGTCATGGACCTGAACAAGCAGGTCAAGGCCACCGTCATGCCGGGCGATAACAACAGCCTGACGGTCTCGATCGGCAACGGCCAGCCGCTGGTGGTGGGCTCCAGCTCGTTCCAGCTGGCGGCCACGAATTCGCCCACCGACCAGACCCGCGTCACCATCGCCTACGTCACCGGCAACAAGATCGTGCCGATCGCGGACGACGCGATGACCGGCGGCGCCATCGGCGGCATCCTGGAATTCCGCGGCAAGTCGCTCGACGCGGCCCAGAACTCGCTGGGGCGCGTGGCGATCGCGCTGGCTTCGACCTTCAATGCCCAGCACCGCCTGGGCGTGGACGCCAACGGCAACCCGGGTGGCGACTTCTTCACGGTCGCCCCCGCCGAGGTCACCAAGAACGTCCACAACAACATCACCAGCACGACGGCGATCGGCGCCACCGTGAGCGACCCCACCAAGCTGACCACCAGCGACTACAAGGTCGACTTCGACGGCAGCAACTACAACGTGACGCGCCTGTCGGACAACCGCAAGACGGTCATCAACCCCTATCCGCAGACCCAGCCGCAGACCATCGACGGCCTCGACTTCGCGATCACGGGCAAGGCCGATGCCGGCGACAACTTCCTGGTGCGCCCGACCATCAACGGCGCAGCCAACTTCAAGCTGGCGCTGACCGACCAGTCGCAGGTCGCGGCGGCGGCCCCGATCGCCACCAGCGTCCCGCTCACCAACACCGGCACCGGCAAGATCAGCGCCGGCACGGTCGACAAGAACTACCTGGGCGCGCCGCTGTCCGGCCCGGCCACGCTCACCTACGACGGCGCCAGCGGCAACCTGAGCGGCTTCCCGGGGCAGGGCGTCACGATGACGGTGGGTGGCGTGACCACGTCGTACGCGGCCGGCGCGGCGGTCCCGTTCAAGGACGGCGCCAGCTACACCGCGGGCGGCATCAGCTTCACCCTGAACGGCAAGCCGGGCAACGGCGACACCTTCAAGATCGCTCCCAGCAGCGCCACCGGCGACACCCGCAACGCCGGCCTGCTGGGCGACCTGCAATCGAAGAACATTCTGGACGGCGGCAAGGCCACCTTCCAGTCGGCCTACGCCCACCTGGTCAGCACGGTCGGCAACAAGACGCGCGAAGTGCAGGTCAACGCCGGCGCCGCCGAGGCCCAGCTGAAGCAGGCCGAGGGCGCGGCCAACAACGTCTCGGGCGTCAACCTGGACGAGGAAGCGGCCAACCTGCTGAAATACCAGCAGGCCTACCAGGCCGCCGGCAAGGTGATGCAGATCGCCGACACCATCTTCGACGCGCTGCTGTCCATCGGCCACTAAGGGCCACCAAGTACTGGAGTAGACCATGTCCCTGCGCATCAGCACCCACGCGACCTTCGAATCCGGCACCAGCCAGCTCAATACGCTGCAGAGCCAGATTGCCAAGACCCAGATGCAGCTGTCGACCAACCGGCGCATGCTGACGGCGGCGGACGATCCGATCGCTTCCGCGCGCGCGCTCGAGCTGACCCAGTCGAAGTCGATGAACACCCAGTTCGCGACCAACCGCAGCAATGCGAACGCCTCGCTGTCGCTGGTCGACAAGACCCTGGGCGACGTGAGCCTGCAGATCCAGGACATCCAGTCGCTCATCGTCGACGCCGGCAACGGCGGTTACGGCCCGAGCGACCGCGAAAAGCTGGCCACCGAACTCGAAGGGCGCCTGACCGACCTGATCGGCCTGGCCAACACCTCGAACGGCACCGGCGGCTACCTGTTCTCCGGCTACGCCTCGACCACCCAGCCCTTTTCCCAGACCCCGACGGGCGCCGCCTACCAAGGCGACCAGGGCCAGCGCACGCTGCAGGTCGGGTCGACGCGCAAGATGGCGATCAGTGAAAGCGGCAGCGCCATCTTCGACGCCGTCACCACCGGCAACGGCAACTTCCAGACCCAGGCCGCGGCCGCCAACGCCGGTTCCGGCATCGTCTCGCCGGGCGCGGTGATCGACCGCAGCAAGCTGACCGGCCACGACTACGCCGTCAATTTCGCGGTGAGCGGCGACCCGGCCGTGACCACCTACAGCGTCGTCGACAACTCGACCTCGCCCGCCAGCGACGTCCTGAAGGACCAGCCCTTCACGGCCGGCGCCTCGATCAGCTTCGACGGCCTGTCGCTCGACGTCAAGGGCGCGCCGGCCAACGGCGACAGCTTCAGCGTCAAGCCGAGCCAGAAGCAATCGGTGTTCACCACGGTCACCGACCTG
>CAJYQM010000221.1 GCA_913777025.1 uncultured Massilia sp.
TCCTGCACGTCGATCATGATGGGCTATTCCGGACAGTTTGGTAAGAAAGGGGTGGGAGAAGAGCTGGCTGGCTTGCAACACAAGGGCAATCCAGTGCATAGTTTAATCTACACCGACGTTGCCGCCAACAAAGTTAGGCAAAAGCCGGTATCGGAAAGCCACGTTATGACTTCATACAAGATAGAAGCGGGAACCGCGCAACATATCGGCAACCGCCCGCAGCAGAACGACCGCGTGGCGCTGATGACCGGCGCCCGCGCCCCCGGCTATGTGCTGGCGGTCCTGGCGGACGGCGCTGCAGGCAGCGCCGCCTCGGAACAGGCGCTGCACACGGCCAAGCAGGTGTTCGACGAATTCAAGCCGGGCGACCACGCCTCCGTCGAGCGTCTGGAGCAATTGCTTCGCGAAATCGTGCAGGAAACCCACTTGGTCATCAGGATGAATGCCGTCACCGCGCAGGCGGAGCAGCATGCGAGCTTCGTCGGCCTGGTGCTGAGCCCGCATGGAGAGGCGGTCTGGGCCCACGTCGGCGATTCGCGCCTGTACCGCTTCCAGGACGGCAAGTGCATGGCGCGAACGGGCGATGCCGCCTACGTCGAGCACCTGGTGTCGAGCGACCGCCTGCCGCAGGAGGCGGCGAAGAACCACCGCAAGTCCAAGCTGCTGCTCAATATGCTGGGCAATAGCCGCAAAGATCCTTTCGTCACCGTCGGCCACCACGCCGGGCTGGCGGCGGGCGACTGCTTCCTGCTGTGCTCGGACGGCCTGTGGCACTTCTTCACCGATGCCGAACTGGGCGCTGCGATCGCCCGGGCGACGCCGCGCCAGGCATCCGAGATGCTCATCAACAAGGCGGGCGAGCGTTCCCAGGGCAAGGGCGGGAACTGCAGCATGGCGATCGTCAAGCTGGGCAAGCCTGTGCTGGCGTAGGGTGGACGCGGACGGCGAGTCGGCTTCGCCGTCCACCCTACCATCATTTGGCAGGAACCGGCGTGGCCGCCGCCTTGGCTTTCGCCTCTTCCGCTTCCTTGGCCGCCTTGGCCGCCTTCTCGGCCTTGCGCTCGGCGACGCGGCGCTGGCGTTCCGCGGCCTCGGCCTTGCGCTGCTCGTAGGCGCGCACGCTCTCGGCGCGCTTCGGCGCGTCGGCCGCGTTCTGTTGCTGCGCCTGCTTCAGGCGCGCGTTGCGCTCGGCGACGCGGCCCGGCACCGTGGATGGGCGCGGCGGCGGCACCGGTGTCACCGCGGGCGCCTGGCGCGGCGGCTGGGCGGCCAGGCGCGCTTCCTGTTCCTGGTAGCGCTTTTCGGCCTCGGCCAGGTTGCGGTCGCGCTCCTCGACGATGGCTTCGCGCTTGAAGCGCGAGGCCTGCACCTCGATCGTGCGCTGGGCCGACAGCGCCATGCGGCGCTGTTCCTTGGCTTCGTCCAGGCAGTTGTTCACGAAGAATTTGGTATAGCAGACGCGCTCGCGCTCGGCAAAGCGCGCTTCGATCGCGGCGCGTTCGCGCGCCACCGAGGCCAGTCGCTGGTCGGCCTGGGCGACCGAGGTCACGGGCGGCGGCGGCGGGTCGCGCGGGACCACCTCCTGGCTCGCGCAGGCCGCCAGCAGCATGGCCAGCGACGCGGAAAATACGGGTGTCATCAAATGCTTCATCGGTTCCTCTTATCGGGCTTCAACGGCGCTTCATGCGAGTGAATCGGCGGCGCCGCGGCGCTCGGCCAGCATGTATTCGCGCGATTGCATCTCAATGATACGCGACACGGTGCGGTGGAACTCGTTTGCCATCGCGCCCTGGGTGTAGAGCTGCTCGGGCGCGACCTCGGCCGACATGATCAGCTTGACCTTGTGATCGTAGAACACGTCGACCAGCCAGGTGAAGCGGCGCGCCTCGGACGACATCGACGCCGCCATGCGCGGCACGCCGGACAGGATCACGGTGTGGAAGCGGCTCGCCAGTTCCAGGTAGTCGTTCTGCGAACGCGGGCCGCCGCACAGGGTCTGGAAATCGAACCAGATCACGCCGCCGGCACGGCGCAACGCACGGATCTCGCGCTGCTCGATGTGCATGCGCGGGTCTTCGTCGGCGGTGTCGGCCACCTTGGCGTAGGTGTCGCGCAGCGCGCGGTCGCTGGCCGCGTTCAGCGGCGTGTAATAGGCCTGCACCTGTTCCAGCACGCGGTGGCGGTAGTCGATGCCGGCGTCGACGTTCATCACGTCCAGCCTTTCCTTCAGCAGCGCGATGGTGGGCAGCATGCGGTCGCGGTGCAGGCCGTCCGGGTACAGCAGGTCCGGGTCGTAGTTCGAGGTCATCACGAAGGACACGCCGTGCTCGAACAGGGCACCCAGCAGGTTGTACATGATCATCGCGTCGGCGACGTCGTTGACGTGGAATTCGTCGAAGCAGATCAGGCGGTATTTCTTGGCGATGCGCTTGGCGACCTCGAGCAGCGGATCTTCCACGCCCTTCAATTCGTCCAGCTGGCGGTGCACCGCGCGCATGAATTCGTGGAAGTGCAGGCGCGTCTTGCGCACTACCGGCACGACGGAATAAAAGCTGTCCATCAGGAAGGACTTGCCGCGCCCCACCCCGCCCCACATGTAGACACCGCGCGGCACGTCGGGCCGGTTGATCAGGCGCTTGAAAGCGGACGACCGCTGGGCCTTGTAATGGACCCAGTCGTCGTACGCCTGCTGCAGGCGGTCCACTGCGCGCTGCTGCGCCGGATCGGATTTGAAGCCGCGCTCGGTCAGCGCGTGCTGGTAATACTCTTGGACGTTCATCAGGAATGTGTGCTATAAAAACTTAGGGTGGACGGCACAGCCGTCCACCCTACCGGGCCGGAGCCCGATCATGCATATTTAGAAGTTCAGCGAACGCTTGTCGACGGCCAGCGCGGCTTCCTTGGTCGCTTCCGACAGGGTCGGGTGCGCGTGGCAGATGCGGGCGATGTCTTCGGCGGAGGCCTTGAACTCCATCGCGACCACGGCTTCCGAGATCAGCTCGGAAGCGACCGGGCCAACGATGTGCACACCCAGGATTTCGTCGGTCGTGGCATCGGCGATGACTTTCACCATGCCGGTGGTGTCGCCCAGCGCGCGCGCACGGCCGTTGGCCATGAACGGGAAGGTGCCGGCTTTATAGGCTACGCCGTCCTTCTTGAGCTGCTCTTCGGTGCGGCCGACCCAGGCGATTTCCGGCGAGGTGTAGATCACCCACGGGATGGTGTTGAAGTTGACGTGGCCATGCTGGCCGGCGATGCGCTCGGCAACCGCGACGCCCTCTTCTTCCGCCTTGTGCGCCAGCATCGGGCCGCGCACCACGTCGCCGACGGCCCAGATGCCCGGCACGCCGGTGCGGCACTCGTCGTCCACGGCGATGAAGCCGCGCTCGTCGAGCTGCAGGCCGACCGACTCGAAGCCCAGGCCGACCGTGTTCGGCACGCGGCCGATCGAGACGATCAGGCGGTCGAAGGTGGCGGTCTGCGCGGCACCGGCCGCATCGACGTATTCCACGGTGACGTTGTTGTCGCCCTTGGTGATGTTGCCGATCTTGACGCCCAGGTGGATCGCCAGGCCCTGCTTGGTGAAGGCTTTCTGCGCTTCCTTGGCGATCTGCTGGTCGACCGCGCCCAGGAAGGCCGGCAGGCCTTCCAGCACGGTGACCTCGGCGCCCAGGCGGCGCCAGACCGAGCCCATCTCCAGGCCGATCACGCCGGCGCCGATCACGCCCAGCTTGGCCGGGACGGCGTCGATCGCCAGTGCGCCGGTGTTCGACAGGACGATCTTTTCGTCGAACGGTGCGTTCGGCAGTTCGCGCGGGTTCGAGCCGGTGGCGACGATCACGTTCTTGGCCGAGATGGTGTCGCTGGTCTTGCCCGACACGTTGATGGTGAAGCCTGCGTCGGCGGTGCCGGCGAAGGTGCCGCGGCCATGGAAGAAGGTGACCTTGTTCTTCTTGAACAGGTAGACGATGCCGTCGTTGTTGGCCTTGACCACGCCATCCTTACGCTTGAGCATCTGGCCCAGGTCCAGTTCCAGGCCCTGCACGTTGATGCCGTGCTCCTTGAAAGCGTGGCCGGCGTGCTCGAAGTGCTCGGACGACTGCAGCAGCGCTTTCGACGGGATGCAGCCGACGTTGGTGCAGGTGCCTCCCAGCGCCGGCGCGCCCTTGGCGTTCTGCGCCTCGTCGATACAGGCGACCTTGAAGCCCAGCTGGGCCGCACGGATTGCAGCCACGTAGCCGCCGGGACCGCCGCCGATCACGACGACGTCAAATTGTTTTTCGGTGCTCATCAATTAATTCCTGTTAGCGCGTCCTTCCCGCGCAGGCGGGAACCCGGGTTCGCGTTTGGACTGCTCATGCAAAACCTGGATCCCGCCTCCGCGGGGATGACGGCGGAGTCGTATTCTTTATCGGAAGATTCACTCTTCCGGCACAAAAATCCACAACAACAAATAAACCACTGCGCCGAATCCGAAGGTGAGGGTGAACAGCACGAATACCA
>CAJYQM010000222.1 GCA_913777025.1 uncultured Massilia sp.
GGGTCAGCTCGAAGCGGAAGGCATCGATGATGTGCTTCTGCTCGACCGGGGTCTGGCTCTTCCAGAACAGGCGCGCCTGGCCGTAGTGTTCGGCGAACAGCTCCGGCTTGCCGCGCACCTTGCTGCCTTCGACGTGCTCCTGGTAGCTGACGAAGCCGCGGCTGCCTGCCTGGAACGGACAGCCGCCGGCCAGCGAGTTCGGCTCGTAGGCCACGCGGCCGCGGTTGATCGCCTGGCGGTGGAAGCCGTCGCGCTGGTTGTTGTGGACTTGCGCGACCGGGGAGTTGATCGGGATTTCGTGGAAATTCGGGCCGCCCAGGCGCGTCAGCTGGGTGTCGATGTAGGAGTGGATGCGGCCCTGCATCAGCGGGTCGTTGGTGAAATCCAGGCCCGGCACCAGGTGGGCCGTGCAGAACGCGACCTGCTCGGTCTCGGCGAAGAAGTTGTCCGGATTGCGGTCCAGGACCAGCTTGCCGACCGGGCGTACCGGGACCAGTTCCTCGGGGATCAGCTTGGTCGCGTCGAGCACGTCGAAGATGCGGAAGGCGGCGGCTTGCGCTTCCGTGAAGACCTGCAGGCCCAGCTCGTATTCCGGGAACTGCCCGGCTTCGATCGCTTCCCACAGGTCGCGCCGGTGGAAATCGGGGTCGGCGCCGGCCAGCTTGACGGCTTCGTCCCAGACCAGCGAGTGGGTGCCCTGCAGCGGGGTCCAGTGGAACTTGACGAAGTGCGAGTCGCCCTTGGCGTTGATCATGCGGAAGGTGTGCACGCCGAAGCCCTGCATCATCCGGTAGCTGCGCGGGATGGCGCGGTCCGAGTTCACCCACAGCAGCATGTGAAATGTCTCGGGCGAGAGGCCGGCGAAATCGTAGAAGGTGTCGTGCGCGCTGGAGGCTTGCGGGATCTCGTTGTGCGGCTCGGGTTTGACCGAGTGGATCACGTCGGGGAACTTCATCGCATCCTGGATGAAGAACACCGGGATGTTGTTGCCGACCAGGTCGAACACGCCTTCGTCCGTATAGAACTTGGTGGCGAAGCCGCGCACGTCGCGCACCGTGTCGGCCGAGCCGCGCGAACCGGCCACGGTGGAAAAGCGCACGAACACCGGGGTGCGCTTGCCCGCCTTGCAGAACAGCGAGGCGCGCGTGAGTTCCGACAGGTCGTCGTAGTTCTCGAAGTAGCCGTGGGCGCCGCTGCCGCGCGCGTGCACCACCCGCTCCGGGATCCGCTCGTGGTCGAAGTGGGTGATCTTTTCGCGGAAGATGAAGTCTTCCATCGCGGTCGGGCCGCGCAAGCCGATCTTCAGCGAATCCTGGTTGCTGGACACCTTGACACCCTGGTTGGTCGTCAGTTCGCGCTTGGTATCGTCCACGCGAACCCGGTCCAGCGGGTCGTTCAGCGGGTTGTTGCCGATGTCGGGCACGCCGTCGCCGAGCTTGCGCGAGGCGATGTCCTCGGTGGTGGTGCTGGCCGTGGCCAGGGTCGCATCGGGCACGTGGACTTCGCCGCGGTGCGGGGCGAAGGCGGCGATCCCGTATTCGAAGGGCTTGGTCGCGTTGAACGGGCGCTCGGCGGCGAGTTCGGCATCCTCGCTCACCTTCTCCAGCAGGCGTTCGCTCTGCGAGGTATCGGCGCCGAGGCTCTCGGGCGGCGTTGGGTCGGCGGGACCGCCGACGGTGCTCAGGATGGAACCGGCGCCGTCGAACGGGCCGTTGGGGGCGAAGTTCCGGTCTTGCGGTGGAGTGTCGTGCGTAGCCATGCATCACCTCATGAGGTTGTGACAGGATGCGCACACGGTTCCGGTGGTGCTTGTTGGAAAAATGTCTTGAGGCCGGCTAAAGAGTGTACGCAATGGTTGAGTCTGCTTGCATACGCGCGCCCGGTATTGAGGCGCTACAAACTACGTGTCGACCATCGGTATATGCATGCCTGAAAGAAATTGTTACAGCATCAATGATTCGGCGGTGCTAGCCTTGTCGACCGGTACCCGCAACATCCCCTGCGGCATTGCATGCATACAAGGAGACGCCATGCACCTTTCCCGCACCCTGCGCCAGGCGGCGATATTGCCGGCCCTGTGGCTGCCTGCATGGGCCCTGGCCGCGCCGCAGCAGGCGCCGCCGGCCGAGGTGGTCGTGGTCCAGGCCAGCCTCGACGCCGACGAAGTGCCCTATGCCCGCTTCCTGAAAGGCATGGCCGTGTTCGAGCAGAACCGCCAGCTGGCACCCGCGGCCACGCTGCGCTTCAGGCTGTATCCGCGGGCACCGAACTCGTCCTTCGACGGCCTGGTGCTGACCCTGGCCGGCGGCGGGCGCGAGATGCGCATCGAGCTCGACCCGCACCAGGGATTCGCCTTGCCGAACCTGCCCGAACTTGCCCGCGCCAGCGCAATGGTCGTGACGAACAGGAAGGGCGGCACCTATGCCTGGCGCGTCGACATCCGCACCCCCGGCCTGCCGCCCAACACGCGCCGGCTGGGCGACCTGCGGCTCGAGTGCAAGGTCGACATGAAGGGTGCCGAACTGCGGCGCATCGTGCGCGACCCGTCGCTGATGGCCCTGTCCGCGGTCGACGATCCCTGCACTTACCGCTCGTTCGAGAATCCCTTCTTTGCCGAGCGGCCCGTGTTCAACGTGACCCTGGTCTGGGGCGCGCGCCGCGAATCGCTGGCCGCCGAATGGCTGTACGCGAATTCGGCGCGCCACCTGCCCGAAGCCGTGTACGCGCTGGCCGACTGGCGCTAC
>CAJYQM010000223.1 GCA_913777025.1 uncultured Massilia sp.
CCGTGGCCGTCGCCCTCCGGGAAGCGGCCGGGGATGGTCGAGGACCAGTAGATCAGGAATTCGCCGCGCTTGCCGTCCCAGGCGATTTCCGGCGCCCAGGCGTTCAGGGCCGTCGGCTCCTGTGCCATGACCGGCAGGTAGCGCTGCGCCGACCAGTGCACCAGGTCCTTCGAGGACGCGTAACCGATGCCGCCTTCGGTCCAGCCGGCGGTCCAGACCATGTGGTAGGTGCCGTCGGGGCCGCGCGCGATGCAGGGATCGCGCATCAGCTTCGAGACGCCGACCGTCGGCTGGAGATAGCTGGCGCCGCCATTGAGCTTGTCCCAGCGGTAGCCATCGCTGCTGGCGGCCAGGTGCAGGCCGTCTTCGCCGTTCTTCGTGAAGTAGGCGAAGACGTAGGCGTCGCCGGCGGGCGCCTGCGGTGCCGATGCGCAGGCGGCCAGCAGCGGGGCGAGTACGAGACGCTGGACGCGTCGCACCGGCAGCTTCATTTGTTCGCCTCGTCGCCGAGCGGACGCAGGGTCGTCACCTTCGGGCTGGCCGGCACGCCGAAGCTTGCGAACGGATCCGGGTGTGCCGGGTCGAAGCGGAAATCGTCGACGATGAAGCGCGCCACCGGCAGCTTCGCCTGCTGGATGCCGAGGACGATCGCCTTGGCCAGCTCGTAGCTGCCGTAGGGGCTGTGGTGGGTGTTGTCGAGCTGGCCGGGCCGCGGTTCGGCGAAGGCGGCTTCGGAGCCGCGCGGTCCGAGCGCCGTGTACAGGGTCTTGCTCATCCCGTTCAGGTCGATGAAGGGCACGTTCAGCTCCTGCGCCGACTGGCGCGCGGCTTCGGCGTAGTCGGCCAGCGTCGGCACCAGCCTGCCTTGTTCGTCGAAGCGGCGGCGCTCCATGGGCGAGACGATGACGGGCAGGCCGCCGCGGGCGCGCACCGCATCGACGTGGGTCTTGATCTCGGCCTTGTAGGTGGTGAAGGGGCCGCTCTTGCCATCCTTGATCTGCTTCTGGTCGTTGTGGCCGAACTGCATGACGAGGACGTCGCCCGGCTTCATGCCGGCGAGGATCTTGTCGGTGCGGCGGCGCGCCAGCGCATCGCGGTAGGTCTCGCCCGATTCGCCGTGGTTGGCAACCGCGATGCCGGGCTTGAAGAAGCGCGTCAGCATCTGGCCCCAGCTGTTGTAAGGCTCGTCCGGCTGGTCGCAGACGGTGGAGTCGCCCAGCAGGAACAGGGTCGGCACGCCCTCGGGCACGATCTCGATGCTGCGCACGGCCGGATGGGCGCCATTGAATTCGAGGGTGAGCCGCGAATCCCAGGCCCAGGCTTCCTGCTCGGTCTCGCGCGGTGCCTTCAGCTTGACCGCGCCGGCCTCGATGCCCTTGCTTGCCGGGATGTCCGGAGTGCGGACGTTGACGGTGAAGCTGCGGGTGACGGATTGACCGGCGCCCGCCTGCACGTTCTCGAGCATCAGGCGGCGCAGTTCGGCCTTGACCGTGGTGGTGCTGGGCGCCTGGTCGTCGCCCAGGGTGACGGTGACGTTGTAGTTGCCCTCGGGGAGATCCACGGTGAAATAGAAGGGCGCGTTGCCGTTCGCCCGGGTGCCTGGTTCGAGACCGTAGCCGCGGCTGGCGCTGTAGGGGGCGGCGGGGTCCACCACCGTATAGGCGGCGGGCGCCTTGGCTTGGCCGAAGGCGAAACGCAGCGGCCTGGCACTGGCGCTGTCGAGGGCCGGGGCGGCGTGGGCCAGGCTTGCGCCGGCCAGCGCGATTGCGCAGGCGAGGGCACGCAAGCGGTTCGGACGCGGGATGGTCATCATGATCGGTGGGTGCAGTAGTGGAAAGCCGTGCCTATTCTATGCACGGCGCAGCCTGGGCAACTGAGCCGAGCGGAAAGAATCAGTTGCGTGATCGTATCAGCGCTCGAAGGCACCCAGGTCGGGCGCCTTGCCCTTGAACGGCAGGCCCAGGTCGACGCCCTTGTCGACGAGGGCGCTGCCTGCGCGGGGGCGGAAGTTGGGCAGATCCGGCAGGCTGCCGTCCGCCTTGCGCGGCGCGTCCCAGCCGAGCGGCGAGACGCTCTCGAACTCGCTGTCGGGCACGCTTGCCATCAGGTCCCAGCTGTTGTTGGCGGCGTCGGTGCCGTCCACCTTCTGCGCCGACCGGGACCGGGGCGACAGGTTGTTGCGCAGCCGGCCCAAGTTGACCGGACTGCCGTCAGGGGCGATGCCGAGCATGTTGAAGTCGGTGCCGTTGGCGAACGCGGTGTTGTTATGGAGGTCCAGTGCCGACGGATGGTGGTTGGCGTAGAAGCCGTTCACCTTGTTGCCGAAAGCGACCGAGAAGCGCACCACGTGCCTCACGCCGCTGCCCTCGTACTTGCCGCCGTAGCCGCCGGCCTTGATGCCGTTGCCGTTGCCGGCCGGGAGCGGATTGCGGGTGCCCGGCAGGTAGCCGTGGTCCCAGGCCCAGGAATGTTCGATGGTGACCGGCGAAAAGGCGTTGATCAGGTCGAAGCCGTCGTCGGTGTTGGCCCAGGCGCGGCAGCCGCGG
>CAJYQM010000224.1 GCA_913777025.1 uncultured Massilia sp.
GAATGCGCGAACACGGTCAGTGCCGTGCACGGGATGCCGGCGCTCGCCGCCGCGGCCCGCACGCGGTCCACGTTGCGCTCGGCCGCGCCGCGCAGGGCCTGGTTGTCGAGGTTGGGGTCGACCGCCATCGAGGCTTCCGCCGCGGCGTAGGCCGGGTAGGTCTGGGCCACCGCCAGCGCGACGATCTCGCTGCCGTGCGCCTGCGCGAAGGCGATGGCGGCCTGTTCGGCCACCGCCGAGACGTCCGAGCCGTCGGTCGGGACGAGGATGCGCTTGTACATGATGCCTCTCCGGGACGCGGTCAGCGGTGCACCAGCACCGGAATGGCGCTGTGCACCAGCACTTTCTGGGTCTCGCTGCCCAGCAGCAGGCCCTGCAGCCCGCGGCGGCCATGCGAGGCCATCACGATCAGGTCGCAGCCGAGGCGGCGCGCGGTGCCGATGATCGCTTCGTAGGGATGGTCGGAGACGACCTGTTCGAGCCGGCAGGGCACGCCGGCCTCGCGCGCCGCCCGTTCGACCTCGGCCAGCAGCACCTGCGCCCGCTCGCGGCTGGCGGCGGCGTACTGGTCCGGCGTGTCCTCGATCATCCCAAGGTCGGCGCTGACGACGCGGAAGGCCGGCGTGGCGGTCAGGCCGACGACGTCGGCACCGATATCGCGCGCGAAGTCGACGCCGGCCAGGATGGCGCGCCGGGAGGCTTCGGAACCGTCGGTCGGCAGCAGGATACGACGGTAGATCGGTTGTGGTGCGGGCTGAGATGCGGGCTGAGATGCAGGCTGGTCCATGGCAACGATCCTCGATTGACCCCATCAGCATGATGACAACGCAGCCTGCATGGATTGAGCTGGATCAATCGTCACCTAGCTCGAAATGTCCCTCTGCCACGACCCTGGCGCCGCAGCGCACCGCGAAATCGCCGCCGCCGGGCACCGCGTCCAGCGCCAGTTCGCTGCCGAGGGCGGCCGGCGCCTTGAAACGGGCGTCGAGGGCGGTGACCGGCTTGCCGGCGGCATCCTCGAGTTCGGCGCAGGCGCGCGCCAGCGTGTGCATGCCGTGGATGATGGGCCGCTTCATCCCCATCAGGCGCGCCGACCAGCCCCACAGGTGGATCGGGTTCCAGTCCCCCGAGACCCTGGCGTAGGCGCGCCCGCTGCCGTGCCCGAGCTGCCAGCTGGCCAGCGCCGGCCGTGGCGCCCCCTCGCGGCGCCCCCTGCCATGGCCGTCGCGCTTGCCGCGCACCACCAGGTAGGTGCTGCGGCAGGTGAAGACGGTGGCGCCTTCCTGGCTGCCCGCGGTGTCGAGGATGGCATAGACGGCGCCGTTCTCGGCCGGTGGACGGATCGCGACCGCGGTCGTCAGCTGCAGCGGCTGGCCGGGCCGGAACGCCGCTTCCAGGCGCAGGGCGTTCTCGGTGTGCACGATGCCGGGCAGGCGGAACGGAAAGGCGGCTTCCAGCATGGTGGCGAGCTGGGCGCGCTGGGCCAGCAGGTACCAGTAGGTGAGGGGGATCCCCTCGTCGCGGAAGGCGAGCGCCTGGCGGTAGCGGCGGACGTCCGCCGTGTCGATGGCGTCGAGCCGGAACACGGTGCGCGGCGTGGGCACGCCGGGCGTGCGCCGCGGACGGCGGAACAGGGCGCGCAGCAGCATCACGGCATTCATCGGGGGCAGGGACTTGGCAGATTCCATGGAAAGCTTCGGGAACGCAAAGACTGCATTGTGCCCCAAACTCCATATTGCCTTGCAACACTTGTGAGTTGTCCTCATTCACGGTACCCTATCACTTTGGTATAAAGAATCACTTCGTTAGATGAGGATGGAATGAAGAAGCAGGTGTTATTGGTGGCGGCGCTGGCCGCGGCGGGCGCGGCGTCGGCCCAGGAAACGGTCCGGATCGGCCACGTGGCCGCGATGACCGGCCCGGTCGCCCACTTCGGCAAGGACAGCGAAAACGGTGCGCGCATGGCGATCGAAGCCCTGAACGCGCGCGGCGCCACCATTGCCGGACGCAAGGTCAAGTGGGCGCTGGTCGGAGAGGACGATGCCGGCGAGCCGAAGCAGGCGACCCTGGCCGCACAGAAACTGGCGGACGCCAAGGTGAACGGCGTGATCGGCCACGAGACCTCGGGCACCACGATCCCGGCTTCGAAGATCTACCACGACGCCGGCATTCCGCAGATCTCGGCCTCGACCACGTCGCCGAAATACACGCAGCAGGGCTTCAATACCGCCTTCCGCGTGGTTGCGAACGACATCCAGCTCGGCCGCGTGCTGGGCCGCTACGCCGCCAAGACCATGAACGCCAAGCGCGTGGCCGTCGTCGACGACCGTACCGCCTACGGCCTGGGCCTGGCGACCGAGTTCTCGAACAGCCTGCGCCAGCAGGGTGTGAACGTTGTCGCTAAAGAATTTACCACCGACAAGGCGACCGACTTCGCGGCGATCCTGACCAAGATCCGCGCGGCCAACCCGGACCTGGTGTTTTTTGGCGGCATGAACGCGGTGGCCGGTCCCATGCTGCGCCAGATGAAACAGCTCGGCATCCATGCGAAGATGATGGGTGGCGACGGCATCTGCTCGGACGAGATGCAGAAGCTTTCCGGCGGCACCATGCTTGACGGCCAGGTCGTCTGCGCCGAAGCCGGTGGCGTCGAGGCATCGGGCAAACCTGGCCTGGACAAGTTCCGCGCCGACTACCGCAAGCGCTTCGGCGTCGACGTCCAGATCATCGCGCCGTATTCCTACGATGCGGTGCTGGCGATCGCCGCCGCGATGGACAAGGCGGGCTCCTCGAGCCCGGCCAAATACCTGCCCGAGCTGGCCAAGATCCAGTACAAGGGTGTCACCGGCAACATCGCCTTCGACGCCCACGGCGACATCCGCGACGGCGTGATCACGCTCTACACCTTCAAGGGCGGCCACCGTACGCCGATCGCGGTCACGAAATGACAGTGGCGTAGCGAGGAGAAATAGCTAAAACGGGGAAAGGACCACCAAGTCCTTTCCCCGTTTTTCGTTCGCTCCGTAGCAGCATTCAGTGGTTCGAATTGTCGCCTGTGCGCCGGTGCTGGCTGGCCGCCGGCGGCGGTGGCGCCGTTGCCCCCGCGCCGTCGTCGCTACTGAGCATCAGTTCGTCGAGCAGCTGGCGCGCTGCCTTCAGCACTTGTTCCGACAGCGCCGGATTGGCCTTGGCCACCCCGCGCGCGACGGTCACGCTGCCGATCATCGCCGCCACCGCCAGCATGGCGCGCGCCAGCGCGTCGCTGCCGGGGCTGTTTTCGGCGATCTGGCGTTCGAAGGCGCGCGCCATCACCAGGTAGCCTTCGGCGAAGCGCGCGCTCAGCGCCTTGTCCTGGCGGCCGATCTCGCTGGCGGACGCCGCGATCGGACAGCGGTTGCCGTAGTCGTCGCGC
>CAJYQM010000225.1 GCA_913777025.1 uncultured Massilia sp.
CGTGCACCAGCCCGGACGCGCCGTTCAGCCAGCGGTCGCCGTCGGCGGTGGCCACCATGCCGGACACGTTGCGCAGCACGTTCGGGTCCGGGGCGCGCAGCATGGCCAGGCGCCCGTCGCGCACCACGCCCATGCCGTTGTCGCCGCTGAGCACCGGTTCGGGGCCGGGGAAGATGGCCGCGGCCATGCCCAGGGCTCGGATGTCGATGGGTGCGCGGCTAGAGCGGGAGGCGGTGTCGTAGTGGAACAGCTCGCCGTCGCCGGTGGCCAGCCACAGCTGGCCCGGGCCCGCCAGGGCCGACTGGTAGATCTTGTTGGACGGCATGTTGAAATCCCGCGCCGGATGCCATCGACCATCCTGCCAGCCGAGCAGGCCGGTTTCGATCGTGGCCGTCCACAGCACCTTGCCGTCGTCCAGGATGCCCAGCATGCGCCGGTCCACGGGGCGCCCGTCCGGTCCCGGCGGGAGCGGCATCTCCGCGACCGTGCCGCCGTCCTCGCGCCAGATGCCGCGCTTGCCGCCCAACAGCAGGCGGCCGGCGGGATCGCGCGCCAGCACGGTCACCGCTTGCCTGGGCGGCACCGGCGTGGCGCGGTCCGGCTGCAGCCGCCACAGCTGGCCGCTTTCGGCGTTCGCGGCCCAGACCTGGCCGCCGGCGTCCGCCACCAGGCTGTAGGCCATGCCTTTGCCGGCCAGTGCCGTGGGATTGATGCGCTTGCGGCGGAACCGGTCCAGCCCGTTTTCCGAAGCGATCCAGGTCGTCCCCTCGCGGTCCACCAGCATCATGTTGGGATCCTTGCCCGACATCTGCAGCGGGTCCGGCACGCCGGCGCCGGGCGCGGGGCGGACCCGGTAGGGGCTGCCGGGACGGCGCGCGGCACCCGGCAAGACGCAGGGACGACCGGGACATTCCAGCATCCACAGCGCGCCGTCCGGGGCGAACCGGGCGATGCCGGCTTCCTCGGCGGCGCCGGAGGGAAGCGGCCGGCCGCCGCCATCGGCCACCAGCCGCAGCACGCCTTCGTCGGAAGCCAGCCACAGGCGCCGGTCGGGGGCGAGCAGCAGTTCGCCGCCCTGCGCCAGGACCTGCTCGAAATGGCCGCTGCGGCGGTCCAGGCGCCAGGTGCTGCTTTTGCGGCTGAGCCACAACTGGCCTTGCGCGTCGAGGACGAAGCCGCGCATGTCGCGCGCCGACCACTGCGGGCCGTCTTCGATGGTCAGCCAGCGGCCCGCGTGGAGGCGGTGGATGCCCTTGCTGACGACCCAGACGCTGCCGTCGGCGTCGACCGCCAGGACCTCGATGGCATTGCCCGGCGCCGGGCCCGGGGGCAGGTTGCGCAGGCGGCCGTCGGGCTGCAGGACGGCGATCCCCTCGGCGGCCTGGGCGATGTACAGCTCGCCGCGCGGGCCGGCATGCAGGTAGCGGATCAGGTTGCGGTTCAGGCCCAGGCCGGGCGGCAGCGGATAGCGCGCGAAGCGCACGCCGTCGAAACGGTAGAGACCATCCAGGGTGCCCAGCCAGAGCCAGCCGTCGGTGGTCTGGGCCATGGCAAGGATGGCCGGCGGCGCGCCGTCGTCCACCGTCCAGCGCGTATGGAGGTAGTCGGCGAGGCTGGGCGACGCCTCGACTTGCGCGGCCGGATCAAGCGCCGCCAGGGCGGGCAGGTGCAGCGCGGTGGCCAGCAGCATGGGCAGCAAACGCGGTACGCGCCGCCGGATACTGGATGAGCGGAATGCGCGCGCTGCCATGATCTCCCTGGAATCGATTGCGGAATTTGTAATGAAATGTATCGTACAGGATCGTGCGCAAGACGACCAGATGAAAGCGCTTAGAGGCTGATGTAGCCGCGCTTGGCGGCCAGGGTGGCGGCATGGGTGCGGTCGTTCGCCCCCAGCTTGACGAGAATGGTGCTCATGTGCGACTTCACGGTCGGCTCGCTGATGCCCAGCGCCGCGCCGATCTCGCGGTTGGTGTGGCCGCCGGCGGCCAGCTGGAGCACGTCCAGCTCGCGCGGCGACAGCCGGTCGGCGGCGTAATGGCCGTCCATGTCCTCGCGCGCCTGCGGCCCGATCACGCGGGCCCCCTCGGCCACGCGGCGCACCGCGCTGGCCAGGTCGGCGCCGAGCGCATCCTTGAGCAGGTAGGCCGAGGCGCCGGCGTCGAGCGCGGCGCGGATGCGGGCGTCGCCGCCGTAGGTGGTCAGGACGATCAGCCTGGCATCGGGCTGCAGAGCGCGGATGCCGCGCAGCGCCTCGAAGCCGTCGTGGTCCGGCATCTGCAGGTCGAGCAGGCAGACGTCCGGCCGCGTATGCGCGAACAGCTCGACCGCCTCCTTGCCGTTGCGCGCCAGGGCGGCGAGCTCGAAGCCACCCTGCGCCAGCAGCGATTTGGCGATTCCATCCAGCATCAAGGGATGGTCGTCGGCGATGAGGACGCGGATCGGCATGGTGAGGACGGGGCCTGGGGCAGGGGTTGTCGTCGACGATTATAGTCGTGCACGGGTGCGCTGCGCCATAACTTGAGACCAGTGACCGGGCCGGCGCGAAGCCGGATCATGGGGTGCGTACCTTCGTACGACAACCACCAGCCCATCGAGGACACCATGACCACAATATGCAAGCACACCATCCTGGCCGCGGCCCTCGCCGCAGCCGCCATCGCCCCGTTCGCCCAGGCCGGCGCGCCGCTGGCGAAGACCCCCGCGCCGGGTTTCGCCCGCATCACGCTGGGCGACTTCGAGATCACGCCGCTGAGCGACGGCACCGCCGACCTGCCGATGGACCAGCTGCTGCAGCAGAAGGCCGAGCTCACGCGCACCGCGCTGCAAAAGCAGTTCCTGTCGCTGCCGCTGGAAACCTCGACCAATGCCTTCCTGATCAATACCGGCAGCAAGCTGGTGCTGGTCGACACCGGCTCGGGCGCGTATTTCGGGCCGACCCTCGGCAAGCTGGCCGCCAACCTGAAGGCGGCCGGCTACCGGCCCGAACAGGTCGACGAGATCTACATTACCCACCTGCACCCCGACCACGTGGGCGGCCTGGCCGCCAACGGCCAGCGCGTGTTCCCGAACGCCGTCCTGCGCGCTGCCAAGGTTGACGCCGATTACTGGCTGAGCCAGGCCAATGCCGACAAGGCCCCGGCCGACAAGAAGGGTTTCTTCCCGCCGGCGATGCAGTCGCTGGCGCCGTACGTCCAGGCCGGCAAGTTCAAGGCGATCGAGCGCGACGGCGAACTGGTGCCGGGCATCAGCGCCATGGCTGCCGCCGGCCATACGCCGGGCCACACGGTCTATCTGGTCCAGAGCCGCGGCCAGAAGCTGCTCCTGATCGGCGACCTGGTCCACGTCGCGCAAGTCCAGATGGACAATCCCGAAGTGACGATCGGCTTCGACAGCGATGCCAAGGCGGCTTTTGCGTCGCGCAAGAAGTTCTTCGACAGCGCGGTCAAGGACGGCGAGCTGGTGGGCGGTGCGCACCTGCAGTTCCCGGGGCTGGGCCATCTGGTGGGGCAGGGCAAGGGCTACCGCTGGGTGCCGGTGAACTATACCCAGCCGCGTTGAGAAGAGGAGGAACAACGACATCCGCTCCCGGCCTGGCCGGGAGCGGATTTTTTTATCAGCTGCGCAGGAAGGCCAGCAGTTCGGCGTTGAGCTTGTCCTTGTGGGTCGACGGCAGGCCGTGCGGCGCGCCTTCGAACACCGACAGGCGGCCCTGCGGCAGCAGCTCGACCGCGCGGCGGCCGGTGCTGGCGATCGGCACGATCTGGTCGTCGTCGCCGTGGATGACCAGGGTCGGCACCGTCATCTTCTTGAGGTCTTCGGTGAAGTCGGTTTCCGAGAACTGCTTGACGCAGGCGTAGGCGCTTTTCAGGCTGCACTGCATGCCCAGGTTCATGAAGTTCTGGACCAGGCCCTGAGAAGCCTTGGCACCCTCGCGGTTGAAGCCGTAAAAGGGCACGGCCAGGTCGAGGAAGTACTGGGCGCGATCGAGGCGCACGCCTTCGCGGATGCCGTCGAACACCGACAGCGGCACGCCGCCCGGGTTGGCGGGCGAGACCACCATCTGCGGGGTCACGGCGCCGACCAGAACGGCCTTGGCAACGCGGCCGGTGCCATGGCGGCCGATGTAGCGCGCCACTTCGCCGCCGCCGGTGGAGTGACCGACCAGGGTGGCGCCGGTGATGTCCAGGGCTTCCAGCACGGCGGCCAGGTCGTCGGCGTAGGTGTTCATGTCGTTGCCGTGCCAGGCCTTGCCCGAGCGGCCGTGGCCGCGGCGGTCGTGGGCGATCACGCGGTAGCCGTGGTCGGCCAGGAACATCATCTGGTCTTCCCAGGCGTCGCCCGACAGTGGCCAGCCGTGGCTGAACACCACCGGGATGCCATGGCCCCAGTCGGTGACGTGGAGGCGGGTGCCGTCGTGGGTGGTGACGGTGTTGCTTTCGTAAGAGATGGTCATGGTCAGTCCTTTCAATGGTGGAGCCCCTGACAAAACGTCCATGGCGGCGTTGCATCGTCTCGCCGTACTGGCGTACTGTCTTCGCCGATGCGCCTTGCCCTGAACGTTTTGTCAGGGGCTCCTGGTGGGTGAATCAGAAAGCGAAGCAACTGCAGCCGAAAGCGCCCCAGAAGCTCGAGAAATCGGAGACCGGCACGCTCGATTTGCGGGCCCGGTCGTGGGCATGCCCGTGCACGCCGCAGGCGCCCTGGCACTGGTGCGCCAGGCTGGCCATGGGGCGCGGCGGCGCGCTGCGGTGGTGGCCGCCGTATTTGCCCACCGGCGACCATTCGGGCAGCACCGGCAGCGGCGCTGGACCGAGGGTGGAAAATTCGGCCTGGCCGTAGACGATCTTGCCGCCGACGACGGTCAGCACCGACTCGATGCCCTTGATCGCTTCTTCGTCGATGCGGAAGAAGTCGGCGGACAGCACCGCGAGGTCGGCCAGCATGCCTTCGCGGATCCGCCCCTTCTTGCCGCTCTCGCTCGAGAACCAGGCGCTGCCGCTGGTCCACAGTTCGAGCGCGGTGTCGCGCGGCAGGCGCTGGCCGGCGTCGTACAGGTGCAGGCCGCCGACGGTGCGGCCCGACACCAGCCAGTACAGGGCGGTCCAGGGGTTGTAGCTGGCGACCCGGGTGGCATCGGTGCCGCCGCCGACCGGCACGCCCATTTCCAGCATGCGCGCCACCGGCGGCGTGGCCTTGGCCGCCTCCGCGCCATAGCGCTCGACGAAGAATTCGCCCTGGAAGGCCATGCGGTGCTGGATGGCGATGCCGCCGCCTAGGGCCTTCACGCGCTCGATGTTGCGCGGGCTGATGGTCTCGGCGTGGTCGAAGAACCAGGGCAGGCCGTCGAAGGGGATGTCGCGGTCGACCTTCTCGAACACGTCGAGCATGCGCGCGATCGATTCGTCGTAGGTGGCGTGCAGGCGGAACGGCCAGCGGCTCGCCACCAGGTGGCGCACCACCTTTTCCAGTTCGTCTTCCATGCCGGGCGCCAGCTCGGGGCGCGGCTCCAGGAAGTCCTCGAAGTCGGCGGCCGAGAACACCAGCATCTCGCCGGCGCCGTTGTGGCGGTAGAAGTCGCTGCCGTCGCCGGGCTTGACCATGCCGGTCCAGCGTTCGAAGTCGGCCAGCTCCTTGCCCTTGTTCTGGGTGAACAGGTTATAGGCGATGCGGATGGTGAGCTGTTCTTCGCGCGCCAGTTCCTCGATCACCGCGTAATCTTCCGGATAGTTCTGGAAGCCGCCGCCGGCATCGATGGCGCTGGTGATGCCCAGGCGGTTCAGCTCGCGCATGAACTGGCGGGTCGAGTTGACCTGCAGGTCGCGCGGCAGGGTGGGGCCCTTGGCCAGGGTGGCGTACAGGATCATTGCGTTGGGACGCGCGATCAGCATCCCGGTCGGGTTGCCGGCGCTGTCGCGCACGATTTCGCCGCCCGGCGGCGCCGGGGTGTCGCGGTCGTAGCCGACGGCGCGCAGGGCGGCGCGGTTGAGCAGGGCGCGGTCG
>CAJYQM010000226.1 GCA_913777025.1 uncultured Massilia sp.
CCAAAATCCGGGCTCTGACCCCGGTTTGAGGAAAAGCAAAAACCCGCCGAACCTTGCGGTCGGGCGGGTCTTTGAACATCCACTTCAAGGTGCGCAGCCGAGGCTGCGCCAGTCGGTCGTATTAAGCCGACAGGGCCTTGATGGCGGCAGCCAGGCGGCTCTTGTGACGAGCGGCCTTGTTCTTGTGGATGATTTTCTTGTCAGCGATGCTGTCGATGGTCGACACGGATTGCTGGAAGATGGTGGTGGCGGCGGCCTTGTCGCCTGCCTGGATCGCCTTGCGGACTGCCTTGATTGCGGTACGCAGGGTCGAACGCTGCGCCGAGTTGTGCGCGTTCTGCTTAACTGCCTGACGAGCGCGCTTGCGCGCCTGTGCGGTATTTGCCATGGAATTTCCTATTCGGGGTCAAGTTGCGTTTGCAAACAGTAGCGTCTCGAACCGGCCCATTCCAGTGCCTGCCAAACGTGTGTCTGCCAACTGAATTCAATACAGCCCTCGATTATAGCGAAGGATACCCTGCAAGGCAATTCCCATTTCAAGGAATGTATCGTTTACCGTCCCGCTAAGTGGCTTATTCCGGCAATTGCCCAGCTATAATCGCGGGCTATGAACCTACTCAAGACCCTGGGCGCCATCTCCAGCATGACGATGGTGTCCCGCATCACCGGCCTGCTGCGTGATTCGCTGTTCGCCCGCGCCTTTGGCGCTTCCGCCTATACCGACGCCTTCTACATCGCCTTCCGCCTGCCCAACCTGCTGCGCCGGCTGTTCGGCGAAGGCGCGTTCTCGCAAGCCTTCGTGCCGATCCTGGCCGAATACAAATCGCAGAAAGGCGAGGCCGCCACCCGCACCCTGGTCGACCACGTCGCCAACACCCTGGTCTGGGCGACCCTGCTCGTCAGCGTGGTGGGCATCGTCGGCGCGCCGCTGATCCTGATGGCGATCGCGAGCGGCCTGTCGGGTGACGGCCTGGACAGGGCGACCGTCATGACCCGCCTGATGTTCCCCTATATCCTGTGCATGTCCTTCGTGGTGCTGTCCGGGGCCGTGCTCAACACCTGGCGCGAATTCAAGCTGCCGGCCTTCACGCCGGTGCTGTGGAATTTGTCCTCGATCTTCTTTTCGCTGTTCCTGGTGCAGTACTTCGAGGTGCCGATCTACTCCATGGCAGTGGCGGTAATGGTCGGCGGCATCCTGCAAGTCGCGATCCAGGTGCCGGCATTGAGGCGCATCGGCATGCTGCCGCGCCTGTCGCTCAACCCGCTGGCGGGCCTGGGCGACCCCGGCGTGCGCCGCATCCTCAAGAAGATGGGCCCGGCCGTGTTCGCCGTCTCCGCGGCCCAGATCAGCCTGCTCATCAACACGAACATCGCCTCCAACCTGGGCAAGGGCGCCGTCTCGGTGCTGCAATACGCGGACCGGCTGATGGAATTCCCGACCGGCATGCTGGGCGTGGCGCTGGGCACCGTGCTGCTGCCCAGCCTGTCCAAGGCGAACAGCGAAGGCGACACGACCGAATACTCGGCCCTGCTCGATTGGGGCCTGCGCCTGACTTTCCTGCTGGCCCTGCCCGCCGCGGTCGGCCTGGCGGCGCTGTCGACGCCGCTGATCGCCTCGCTGTTCAACTACGGCGAATTCAGCGGCAAGAACGTGGCCGCCGCCACCGCCCCGCTGATGGCCTACGCCGCCGGCCTGCTCGGCATCATCCTGGTCAAGATCCTGGCCCCGGCCTTCTATGCGCGCCAGGACATCCGCACCCCGGTGCGCATCGCCATCGGGGTGCTGATCGCGACCCAGGCCATGAACTACCTGTTCGTGCCGCTGCTGGGCGTGGCCGGGCTGGCGCTGTCGATCGGCCTGGGCGCCTGCATCAACGCGGTCTTCCTGTACACCGGCCTGCGCCGGCGCCGCATCTACACCCCGCATGCCGGCTGGCTGGCGTTCTTCCTGAAAGTGGTGCTGGCGGTGGCCGTCATGGGTGGCGCCGCCTGGCTGATGCAGGGGCAGCTGGACTGGGTCGGCATGCGCGCCCATGCGATCCTGCGCATCTGCGCGCTGCTGCTGATCATCGGCGTCAGCGCCGCCGTGTATTTTGCCGTGCTGTTCGCGCTCGGCTTCCGGCCGCGCGACTTCATGCGCCGCGCCAAGTAAGTCACCGTATCCCCGGGCCGGCGGCCGTGTTCAACGCCTGTCGGCCGCGGCCCGCTCCTGCGCTTCCTTTTCGTCCCGCTCTTCCTTTTCGTCCCGCTCATCCTGCTCGGGCTTGTCCTGGGCATCACCCTTTTCGTCCCGGTTGGTGGGTCCGGGGGCGTCCGATGGCGGCGGCCTGGCGGGCAATTCCTCGAACATGGGTGGCTCAGACGCCGGCACTGGACCCTGCGCCGGCCTTGCGGGCGCGGGAAACAGTGAGGGCTGCGCCTGGGGCGCCGTCGGCGCGCCCGGCACGGGTGGCTGCCCGGGCTGCCCCTGCCCCGCTTGTCCCGGCTGCCCCACGCCCTGCCCCAGGGCCGCGAACTTCCATTCCGACAAATGCTGGCGGGTCTCGAAATTCGGGAAGCGTGCATCGAAATTGGCCTGCTTCAAAGGCGTCGCCTGCGACAGGCTGTACACGGCCAGCACCCCACGCTGGCTGCCCGGATCGACCCACACCACCCCCCACTCGGCCTTGCCGGTGACCGGATCGACGAAGATCTTGCGCAGGTGGCGGCGCACGCCGGGCACGCGCGGGTCCTTCAGCAATTCCTGCAAGGAGGGAGGATACGGCGGCTGGCCGCGCGGGGTGGCATCGGCATAGCTCTTGAGCGCCTGGCCGAAGGCGGCGCCGGTCTCGAGCAGTTCGTTCTCGGCCGCGGCGCGGCGCAACAGCGCATCGGCCTTCAGCGTGGCCGCGCCGACCAGGCCGATGATGGTCACCAGCACCATCAAGCCGAGGTAGGTGAAGCCGCCCTCGCCTGCCGCGGGACAATGACGTGTCACCATTCCGAATACGGCTTGCCGTTGCGCCCCTTGCCTTCGGCGCCGCTGCGGATGCTGTACACGGCGCCCTGGTCGGCCTCCTCGGGCGGCACGACGACCCAGGCGCTGTCGCTGTCGACGACCGGGTCGAAGGGCAGTGCCGGCAGGTATTTTTTCTCGACCAGTTGTTCCAGCGAGTCCGGGTAGCGTCCGGTGTCGGCATGGTACTGGTCGATCACGGCGCGCGTGGTGCGCAGGTTGTCGGCCAGGATGGTCTCCTTGGCACTGTCGATGCCCGGGAAGAAGCGCGGCACGGCCAGCGTCAGCAGCAGGGCCACGATGCCCAGCACCACCAGCAGTTCGATCAGCGTGAATCCGGCGCGGCGTTTAAGCATGGTTCACCAGCGGCTGTAGGGGATGCCGTTCAGGCCGACCTTGCCGGACGTGGAGTAGACGTCGTACACGTCCTCGCCCTCCTTCGGCTCGCTGGCTTCGCTGGCATAGCTGCGCTTGCCCCAGGTCTGGGCGTCGCCCAGTTCGGCATCGTTGTTGAAAGGGTCGCGCGGCAGGCGCCGCATGAAGTAGATCTTGGCCTTCTTCGGGCTGCGCTGGTCGACCACGCCCTCGACCAGCAACTCGAGCTTCGGCGGGTAGCCGGTGGCGCCGACCGCCTTCGGGATGCGGCCCTCGTCGCCGGCCCGTTTGTAGGCGTCGATGCCGGCGCGGATCTCGCGCAGCGCGGCGCGCAAGTCCTGCTCGTGGCGGCGCTGGAGCACGGTCTGGCTGACCGGCACCACCATGGCCCCGAGCATGGCCAGGATGGCCAGCGTGACCAGCAGTTCGATCAGCGTGAAGCCGCGCGCGCGCATGCCGGATCAGCGCAGCGGCGTGGTGGCCGGCGCCGGGATCGGCGTCACCTGCACGCCCTGCCCGGCCGGCACGGTTTGCGGCAGCGAGGACGGCGAGGCCGAAGGCAGGCCGCCGTTCATGTTGACGCTGGTCGCCGGCACCATGCCGCCCGCCTGCGCGGGAGGCACGGGGGCCTGCACCGGCGGCAGCGCCGTCGCAGGCGCCGGCGGTGCAAGCGCCGGCACCGGCGGCCGCCCCTGCACCTGCTGCTGCAGCTGCGGCGACACCGCCTGGCCGGTCTGCCCGGTCTGGCCCGGCCCCGGGCGCGCGCCCGGCAGCACTGCCTGCGCGCGCGCCGCCGTGTCCGGACGGCGGCGGAAGCTGGCCTCG
>CAJYQM010000227.1 GCA_913777025.1 uncultured Massilia sp.
CCGCGATGCGCGCCTCGTGCTTCTTCTGCAGCGGGCCCACCAGTTCCTTCAGGTCGCCGGAAGGCAGGAAGGTCGCCGGCTTGATCTGCACCCAGGGCAGCGCGTTGTCGTAGGACGACTCGCCGAAGTTCTCGGTGTCCGAGGTCACGGGCAGCTTGATGTCCGGGGTGACGCCGCGCAGCTGGGTGGTGCCGCCGTTGATGCGGAAGAACTGGGCGATCGTCATCTTGAGTTCGCCGTACTTCATCTTGTCGCTCTGCGAGAAGCGGTCGAGCGGGACCAGGGTCTGGACCGTGCCCTTGCCGAAGCTCGGTTCGCCGATCACGATGCCGCGGCCGTAGTCCTGGATCGCGGCGGCGAAGATCTCGGACGCCGAGGCCGAGCCGCGGTTGATCAGGACGCCCATCGGGCCATCCCAGGCCAGGCCGGCGTTGGTGTCGCTCTCGACGTCGACCTTGCCTTCGGCCGTGCGCTGCTGCACCACCGGTCCCTTGTCGATGAACAGGCCGGTCAGTTCCACCGCCTCGATCAGCGAACCGCCGCCGTTGTTGCGCAGGTCGATCAGCACGTTGTCGACCTTGTCCTTTTTCAGCTCGCCGAGGATGCGCTGGACGTCGCGGGTGGCGCTCTTGTAGTCCTTGTCGCCCTTGCGTCGGGCGTCGAAGTCCTGGTAGAAGGTCGGCAGCGAGATGATGCCGATGCGGCGCTTCACGCCATTGTCCTTGACGTCGATGATCTGCTTCTTGGCCGACTGCTCTTCCATGCTGATCTTCTGGCGCACGATCGGGACGGTGATGTGCTTGCCGTCCTGGCCGGCGTCGGCCGGCAGCACGTCCAGGCGCACGGTCGAGTTGCGCTCGCCGCGCACCAGCTGCACGACGTCGTCGATGCGCCAGCCCATCACGTCGGTGAACTGGCCATTGCCCTGGGCCACGCCGACGATGCGGTCGCCGACCTTCAGCTTGCCGGATTTGTCCGCCGGGCCGCCCGGGACCACTTCGCGGATCACGGTATAGTCCTCGCGCTGCTGCAGCACGGCGCCGATGCCGTCCAGCGACAGGCGCATGGCGATGTCGAAGTTCTCGGCCGAGCGCGGGCCCAGGTAGTTGGTGTGCGGCTCGATCGCCATCGCGTACGCGTTCATGAACATCTGGAACACGTCTTCGTTGTTCAGTTTCTTGAGGCGGGCCTGGTAACCGTCGTAGCGCTTGTCCAGCGTCTCACGGATGCCCTTCTCGTCCTTGCCGGCCAGTTTCAGGCGCAACCAGTCGTTCTTGACGCGCTTGCGCCAGAGGTCGCGGATTTCGTCTTCATTCTTCGCCCACGGGGCCTTTTCGCGGTCGATCTGCAGCGTCTCGTCCGCGGTGAAGTCGAATTTGCCCTTGAGCAGGTCACGCGCATACTGCATGCGGCTGTTGAAGCGCTGCTGGTAGACGTTATAGATCTGGAAGGGCACCGTCAGGTCTTCGTTGTTGATCGCGTCGTCCAGCTTCAGGCGGTACTGGGCGAACCCGTCGATGTCGGCCTGGGTGAAGTACAGCTTCTCGCTGTCGAGCGACTTGAAGTAGGCGTCGAAAATCTTGGCCGACATGGCATCGTCCAGGGGCGTGGCCTTGTAGTGGTAGCGTGCGAGCACGCGCGAAGCCCACAGGGCGGCCTGGGTCTGGGCGGCGGATGGCTTGATCTGGGAGGCCGCCACGACTTTCTCGGGCTGGGCCGTCACCACATGGACCGACATGGCCGACAGGGCGGCTGCCAGTGCGACCATCAACATCTGCTTCTTCATTCTTCGTTTCTCCGCAACGGATTTGGCTGAGGCGGCAACAGGGCGAGCGGCCCGTCAACTCCACCATGCGACCAATTCTACAGGATCGCGCGACGACGTAGAGTCGGCTCGTGCGTCCTTCAGCCGAGCTTAAGTCTCGGGGTCGGCCCTGCGGTCAGGTTTTTACAAATCGAAACAAGTTTGGGTGAAACCAATACAAGACGGCGGCCGCCGTCAATATGAGTAGCCAGGGCCAGCTGCGCAAGGCCAGTTTCCAGTCGACCGGCGATGGCCAGAACGCCAGGAATTGCGGAGCGAGCAACAGGGTCAGCGCGAGGTCGGCCGGCCCGAAGGTCCAGGGCGCGCGCGTGCGCCACCAGGCCACCGCCAGCGGCACCAGCAGCACCAGGAAAGGCGCGAGCGCGGCCGGGGCGGCGTTGTACCAGCGCAGGTTGGCGAAGGTGACGGAACCCAGTTCCCAGCTGCGTCCGCTGCGGCGCGGGATGATGGAAAAGCCGACCGGCTCGGCCCCCAGCAACAGGCCGACCGAGAAATGGGCCAGTTCGTGGCAGAGCGTGCCGGCCACGCTGAAGATGAAAAAAAGCGGATGCGCGGCGGTGACGATCCAGATCAGGACGGCCAGCGCCAGCGACGGCACCAGGTAGAGCAGCATGTCGGCGGGCACCGAGGCCCAGGCCGGCAGGAAGGACATCCCCTAGCCCTTGTCAGGCATGGCTGCCCGTGTAGAAGCAGCGGCCGCAGGCCTGGCGGTAGCTTTCGTTGCCGCCGATGCTGACCTGTTCGCCTTCGCGGATGCGTCGCCCTTCCGGATCGACGCGGATGTTCATAGTCGCCTTCTTGCCGCAGGTGCAGATGTTCTTGATTTCCTCGATGTCGTCGGCCAGCGCCAGCAGGTAGGCCGAGCCCGGGAACGGGTCGCCGCGGAAGTCGCTGCGCAGGCCGTAGCAGATCACCGGCACGCCGCGCACCTGGGCCAGCTGGTGCAGCTGCACTACCTGCGCCTTACTGAGGAACTGGGCTTCGTCGACCAGCACGCAGGCCACGGCGGGCGCGCTGGCCAGGAAGTCGGTCCGGGCATCGAACAGGTCGACTTCGCGCTGGGGACCCAGGCGCGAGGTGATCTTGCCGACGCCGTAACGGTCATCGATGGCGGCCGTGTACAGCTTGACCTTTTGGCCCTGCTCTTCGTAGTTGTGCGCCACCTGCAGCAAGGAGGTGGATTTGCCGGCGTTCATCGCCGAATACCTGAAATAGAGTTTTGCCACGGTCCCGCCTTGCTGGAAATCTGCTGGAAAATTGCAAAATTATAGCAAGCGGAGGTGGTCCCCACCAGCGGCCCATGGCGCCGGCCACCGGTGCGCGTACGGCGCGGCGCCCGCGCTTCAAGCGCGGCGGCGGCGCCGGGCGGCCATGCCGACGCAACCCAGCCCGGCCAGCATCATGCCGTAGCTGGCCGGTTCCGGCACCGCCAGCACGACGTTGTTCGCGGTCGGCCACCAGGGGCCGCCGTCGGTGCTCAGCACCACCGAGTTCAAGGCGGAGTCCGACACGAAGCCCAGGAAGCCGACCTCGGTGGCGCCGTTCAATGCATAGCTCACCGTGCTGCCATCCTCGGCGGTCAGGACCAGGTTGGCGTTCGGGGTAAAGCCGCCGCTGATGTCGGAGCCGAAGAAATTGCCGCCGAACGCGGTAACGCCACCGCCGAAGTTCTGGAACACGATCGGGTCCAGGCTGCGGTTGGTCGACAGCCAGTGGTCGGTGCCGCCGCCGGCGCCCCACAGGCCGCCCGCCGCATAGGCCTGGTAGGCATAGGCGCCGGCCGTGCGGTCCAGCGTGGCACCGTAGGGATCGACGGTGAGGTCGTCGTAGCTGTCGTAGCCCGGCGCCGAGATGGCTGTCAGGAAGTCGGCCTGGTTGGTGTAGGTGGTGATGGCGGCCTGGGACGACGCCGCTGCGCACAGCAGGGCGGCCAGCGACAAGGCTTTTGCAAGCGGCGATTTGGATGTGAACACGATGCGCTCCTGAAGTTGATCGGACGGACAGCCGCGAGCGGTTTGCCACGGTGTCCTGTCCGAGTAAATCTCAGGTGCATAAGTGTTGCAATCGAGCCAACGGCATTTCGCAGCCACCTTGCGCTGTATATAGAGTGCGTTCCACCTGCATCAGGCCGCAGGCGGGCCGGCTGGCGTAATAAATTCCAGCCGGCACGTTTCATCACTCGCCGGGATGATACTTGCGCTCGAGCTGTTTTTCGATGTCATCCTTGTAGTAGAGCACGTCCTTGAACTCGCCGCGCGCATACATGGCGGCTTGGTCATTGAAGTGCGGCGACTTCGGATCGCCGCTCTCCCCGCCCGCCAGGATGCTCTTCGCGCGCACGCGCGGGCCGAACTCGACCGCCGCCACGAAGCTGTTGCCGCGGTCGCCGTAGATGCGCTTCGTGGTCTGCTTCGCCGTCATGCCGAAGGAGGCCAGCGAGCCCCAGTTGGCCGAGGTGAAGGCCACGGGGATGCTGGGCTTGGCGTCGTCGTACTGCTGGTCGACGTCGCCGCTGACGCGCTGGAAGCGGTTGATCTCGCCCCAGGGCGTCTTCCAGTTGCCGAAATCCGCCGCCAGCTTGTCGCTGGCGCGGGCCAGCGCATCCAGTCGCTCGCGCGGCGTGAGGCTGGCCTGGACGAAGTCGACCACCGGCACGCCCTTGGCGCGCGCGCGCGGCGCCGCCTGCCTGACCATGTCCTGGCCCCAG
>CAJYQM010000228.1 GCA_913777025.1 uncultured Massilia sp.
CTTATAACGGAGGCAAGATGGACAAGAAGTCGATGTCAGGCAGGACCGGCATGGGCGCGCTGGCTGCGGCGCTCCTGCTGCAAGGCTGCGGCGGCAGCGAAACGGGGCAGGGTGCCGGGCCGGTGGCCATGGCGGCGCCGCCCATGACGGCGGGCCTGGTCAAGCTCAACCCGCCGGCCAATCCGCTGACCCCGGCGCCGATGCTGCTGGAGCCGCAGACCACCACGGTCAGCGGCTGGGCCTCGCAGGGCGAAGGCACGACCGGCGGCGCGGCGGCGCCTGCCAGTAACATCTACGTCGTGCGCAACCGCGCCGAGCTGAATGCGGCGCTGGCCAACGTCAACAGCCCGACTTACGCGTCCAGCCCGACCGTGGCCAAGTCGGAACCGAAGGTCATCTATATTGCCGGCACCATCTACGGCACGGATCTCGGCAACGGCAAGCTGGCCGACGAGGCCTACTATAAAACGCTCAACGCCACCGCCGCCAAATGGGACTGGCCCCTCTACCTGCAAAGCCTGGACACGGCCTTCATGGCCGACCTGAACGCCCGGGTCGCGCGGGGCGATGCCGAGGCCATCGCCCTGAAGGCCAGGATCTCGGCCCTGAGCTCGGCGCGCTCCACGCTGCAGCGCTACCAGAAGGACCAGATCCAGTTCATCGTGCCGTCCAACACCACGATCCTGGGCGTGGGCACCAACGCCAGGCTGATCGACGGCTACTTCTCGATCAACGCGACCCGGAACATCATCATCCGCAACCTGGAATTGCAGGCGCCGCAGGACCTGACCGCCGACTGGAACGGCAGCGAGTGGAACGCCAGGTACAAGGCGATCTCGGTGGTGACGGGCCGCCAGTTGTGGATCGACCACTGCACGCTGAGCGACGGCGCCCACTTCGACAACGCCGAAAAGGTGACCATCAATGGCATCACCAGCAAGGTGCAGCGCCACGACGGTCTGATCGACATGGAGGACAGCACCGACTACGTCACGGTCTCGTACACGGTCTTCAAGAACCACGACAAGACCAATATGGTGGGCGGATCCGGCGACCAGAACGGGCCGAAGGAGCGCGACTACAACCGCCTCACCTTCAGTAACAACATCTGGGACGCCACCACCCAGCGCGCCCCGCGCGCGCGCTTCGGCCGCATCCACGTCTACAACAACTACTACCGCGGCAACACCGCCGCCGTCGACTATCCGCTCAGCTACTACATCGGCATGGGGGCGGAATCGAAGATCCTGTCCGAGACCAATGCCTTCGAGATCGGCGGCCCGGACGCGGGCGCTTTCCCCTCCAAGGTCGTCTCGAACCTGAACGGCTACCAGTTCAAGGACGTCGGCTCCTGGATCAACGGCGTGGCCGCGTCGGGCGCCATCCAGGCCGCCGCCAAGGCCGCGCTGGACGCCAACTGGACCAAGGCCGTGGCCGCCGCCCAGAAGAGCGGCTTCACGGTCGCACCCTACACCGACGTGCTGGGCTGGACGCCGACCTATCCCTACACGCGCGGCTTTTCGTTCGAGGCCGTCAAGGCGCACGACCTGGCCTACGCCGGCGCCGGCAAGCTGGCGATCGACCCCTACGCCAACGCCAGCGGCAAGCGCGCCTTCCTCACCGATGTCCAGGCCGCGGACTACACGGTGGCCAAGGCGCTGGCGGGCGCCGACGCCTGGGCGCCCCAGCTCCAGGCCAACGGCCACGTCGACACCGCCAAGATCGCGCCCGACTTCACCGTCGCGCAGGACGGCAGCGGCCAGTTCGGGACGATCCAGGCGGCGCTGAACGCGGCCGCCAGTCTCGTGCGCGAACGTGTCGCCATCCGGGTCAAGCCCGGCACCTACCAGGAACTGCTGGTCGTGGCGAACAGCGCCACGCCGGTGACGCTGTACAGCCTGGAATCCGACGCGTCCAAGGTCGTGGTGACCAGCCCCCTGTACCAGGACAGCCCGGGCGCGAGCTACAACGCGCTGGTGAACGCCGACACCTATGCCGGCAATGCCGACGCCACCACGCTGTACCGCGCCTGCTCGCGCAAGACCGCCTCGATCGGCAAGGAATGCTCGACCGCGATCCGCGTGCGCAACAACGGCTTCCAGGCCGTCAACCTGACCTTCCAGAACACCGATGCCGGCAACGGCCAGGCGCTCGCGGTCATGATCGACAAGGCGGACCGGGTCGTGTTCGACCGGACGCGCCTGCTGAGCAGGCAGGACACCCTGTACCTGTCGAACAGCGGCAAGCGCAGCTACTTCAGCGGCGGCGAGATCGTGGGCGACGTCGATTTCATCTTCGGGCCGGGCGTGGGCGTATTCAGCGGCGTGACGGTGCGCTACACCGGCGTGCGCAAACCGGCCGGCGGCTACATCGCCGCGCCATCGACGCTGGCCGCGCAGCCCTACGGCTTCCTGTTCGACGGCTGCGCCTTCCTGGCCGACGCCTCGACGGCAAGGAACGCGGTGTTCCTGGCGCGCCAGTGGGACGACGGCAGCGGGGCGGTGGGCAAGATGATCGTGCGGAATTCGGTGCTGGGCGAGCACCTGGCCTTCGGTGCGGGACCGTGGAATGCCCGCACCATCGGCGGCGCGCCGACGGTCTACGGCGGTAACGGGGAACTCTACCTGGCCGAATACGGCAACTGGCAGGTGGCGCCCTGAACCGCCTTCGCGCACGGCGCGCATCTTGCTCTGGCTAAATTCGTAATGAGCCGCTATAATTCGGCCTCAATTCCCTGATAGCTCAGTCGGTAGAGCGACGGACTGTTAATCCGCAGGTCCCTGGTTCGAGTCCAGGTCGGGGAGCCAGAATATAGATGGCAACATCCAGGAAGCCCGCTTCGAGCGAAGCGGGCTTTTTCGCTTTGGCAGTCATGCACGACGACCCGGGTCGCAGACGATTGTTGCAGCTTTGTTGCCGGCACCGGCAAACCCGGCCCAGGCTTCCTATAATGGATCCTTTCGCGTCTGGGTCCACCATGCAACAACCAGTCAATACAACAAGTGCCGGGCAAGACGCCGGGCAGCCGCACCTGGCGCAGGACGGCTTGCCCCCCGGCCCCCGCGCCTGGGCGATCCTCGCCCTTGCCCTCGGCGTCGGCATGTCCTCGCTGGACACGGCCATCGCCAACACCGCGCTGCCGGCGATGGCGGCGCAACTCCACGCTTCCCCCGCCGACTCGGTCTGGATCGTCAATGCTTACCAGCTCGCGATGGTCGCGACCCTGCTGCCTTTCGCGGCGCTGGGCGAAACCGTCGGCTACCGCCGCGTCTACGTGGCCGGCATGGCGCTGTTCACGCTGGCGTCGCTGGCCTGCGCGCTGGCGTGGTCGCTGCCGGTGCTGATCGTGGCGCGCCTGTTCCAGGGACTGGGCGCGTCCGCCGTCATGGGCGTGAACACGGCGCTGCTGCGCGTGATCTATCCGGCCAAGCTGCAGGGCAGGGGCTTTGGCAACAATGCGCTGGTGGTGGCGGTCGGCTTCGCGGTCGGCCCCAGCCTGGCGTCGATCATCCTGGCGGCTTCCTCCTGGGAGTGGCTGTTCGGCATCAATATCCTGCCGGGTATCGCCGCCTTCTTCCTGGCGCAGAAAGCCTTGCCGGACAACCGCCGCTCGGCACACCGCATCGACGGCCTGGCCGGGCTGTTCAACGTGATCGCCTTTGCGATGGCCGTGCTGGCGCTGGGCGACGCCGCCCACCGCGTCGGCCTGCGCACCATCGTGCCCGAAGCCCTGGTCGCGCTGGTCTTCTTCGGCCTGCTGCTGTACCGCGAGCGCGGCCATCCGGCGCCGCTGCTGCCGGTCGACCTGTTCCGCCGTCCGCTGTTCGCGCTGTCGACCGTCACCGCGGTCTGCACCTTCGCCGCACAGGCGCTGGCCTTCGTCGCGCTGCCGTTCTACTTCGAGAGCACGCTGGGCCGCTCGCCGATCGAGACCGGCTTCCTGATGACGCCGTGGCCGGTGATGGTCGGGGTGATGGCGCCGATTGCCGGACGCCTGAGCGACCGCTATGCCCCCGGCCTGCTGGGTGGCATCGGCTTGCTGATCCTGGCCTTCGGCCTGGTGGTCATGATGCGCCTGCCGGTGAACCCGTCGGCCTTCGACATCGGCTGGCGCATGGCCTTGTGCGGCGTGGGCTTCGGCTTTTTCCAGGCGCCGAACATCAAGGCGATCATGGGCAGCGCCCCGCCGCAGCGCGCGGGCAGTGCCAGCGGCATGGTCGCCACCGCGCGCCTGACGGGACAGGCCACGGGCGCCGCGCTGGTCGCGTTCTGCCTGACGATTTCGCACGTGCGGGGACCCTGGTTCGCGCTCGGCATCGCGGCGGCCTGCGCGTTCGCCGCCAGCGTCGCCAGCTTCTCGCGCCTCGCGGTCGCCGCGCCGGCGGCTTGACGCCGACACGATTTTCAATGGAAGGAACATCATGACACGACAATTCAGGATCGCCGCCATTCCCGGCGACGGCATCGGCAAGGAAGTCCTGCCGGAAGGCTTGAAGGTGCTGGAGGCGGCCGGCCGCCGCTTCGGCCTCGACCTCGAATTCACCCATTTCGACTGGGCCAGCTGCGACCATTACGTGAAGACCGGCGAGATGATGCCGCCCGACTGGAAGGCGCAACTGTCCGGCATGGATGCCATCTACTTCGGCGCGGTCGGCTGGCCGGCAACGGTGCCGGACCATATCTCGCTGTGGGGTTCGCTGCTGAAGTTCCGGCGCGAGTTCGACCAGTACATCAACCTGCGGCCGGTGCGCCTGTTCGAAGGCGTGCCGTGCCCGCTGGCCGGACGCAAGCCGGGCGACATCGACTTCTTCGTGGTGCGCGAAAACACCGAGGGCGAATACACCAACCTGGGCGGCATCATGTTCCCGGGCACCGAGCGTGAAGTCGTGATCCAGGAGTCCGTGTTCTCGCGCCACGGCACCGACCGCGTGCTGCGCTATGCCTTCGAGCTCGCCCAGTCGCGCGAGCGCCGCCACCTGACCGTGGCCACCAAGTCGAACGGCATCGCGATCAGCATGCCGTGGTGGGATGGCCGCGCCGACGCCATCCACGCCGACTATCCGGACGTGACCGTCGACAAGCAGCACATCGACATCCTGACCGCGCGCTTCGTGCTGCAGCCGAACCGCTTCGACGTGGTCGTCGCCTCGAACCTGTTCGGCGACATCCTGTCCGACCTGGGCCCGGCCTGCACCGGCACCATCGGCCTGGCGCCGTCGGGCAACCTGAATCCGGAGCGCAGCTTCCCCTCGCTGTTCGAACCGGTGCACGGTTCGGCGCCGGACATCGCCGGCCGTGGTATCGCCAACCCGATCGCGCAGATCTGGTCGGGCGCGATGATGCTGAACTTCCTCGGCGACGCCGAGGTGGGGCCGGATGCGGATGGCCGCTACCACCAGGCCCACGACGCCATCCTGGCTGCGATCGAAGACGTGCTGCGCGCCGGCCCGCGTACCGGCGACCTCGGCGGCAGCGCCAGTACGGTCGAGGTTGGCGACGCGATAGCGGCCCTGGTTGCCGGCTGAGCGCCGGCCGGGACGGCTCTTTAAACGGTGGCGTCCGCCTCGATATACGGAGGATGGCGCGCCACCGATACATTCCCGAACTGCACGACCTTCCCGTCACCGAGGACCTGTGTCCCCTGTGCGGCCGCCCGCTGGGCATGGCGAACATCGACCGGCATCACCTGATCCCCAAGTCGCTCAAAGGGCGGGAGCAATTCCCGATCCACAAGATCTGCCATCGCAAGATCCATGCGACCTTTTCCGAACGAGAATTGCTGCGGGCTTATCACACCTGGGAGGCTCTGCAGGGTAACCCGGATATCCAGGCCTTCATCGAGTGGGTGGCCAAGAAGCCGCCGGGGTTTTATGCGCGGACTTTTACGTCGAACAATAAGAAGAACCGCTAGCGGCTGGACGCGCACAGTTCGACCCGATGCGTACACGCCGGAAACCGCTCGCACCCTTCGAACGACGATCCCGCCTTGGTCCCGGTCTTGTAAGTGTAGCGGTGCAGCGCCGCCCCGCACAGCGGACAGACCGGCGCAACCGGCGCCCCGGGCGGCTTCAGGACGGGCTCCTCCCGCCTCTGGCCGGCAAGCTTCTCCCGCACATGCTTCACATGCGCCCGTTGCGTCGCCAGCGACGGCGCCAGCCGGCCCGTTGCGATCCGCGCCAGTGCCTCGGCCACCTGCGCTTCGCCAAGCAACGGCGCACGGTGCCGGCGGATGAAGGCGATGCAGCCGCCCAGCTTCGTGACGTTCTCCGGCATCGCGGTCTTGAACTCCGCGCTGCCGACGAAGACGACCAGCGAAAACAGGACATCGTCGCCGAGCGCCAGCAAGTCCGCCAGCGTGCGCACGTGCTTGTAGTTCTGGCGTAGCGGGTTCTGGAAGGCGCTGCTGCGGCGGGGGAATTTCTGGGTCCACATCTTGTCGTGTGGCTTGCCGAAGATCCAGCCGCCATAGTTCTTGGTTTCGATGACGAAGATGCCGTGGGGCGAGACGACGATGTGGTCGACCTGGGTGCTGCCGTCCGCCGTCGGCAGCGTCACGTTGCGGAACAGATGGTAGCGCTTGCGGTCGAGCAGCAGGCGCAGGCACAGGTGCAGGACGATTTCGCCGATCCAGCCTTTGACCGTCGGCGTGCCGGCCAGCGAGAGAGCCAGCAGCATGACTGGCAGCCACCAGAAGGGCAGCAGGATGCTGACGAAAATGGAGAAAGGATCGAGCATAATTGCAATCGAGAAATATAAATAGTATACCTTCAGCAATTTTAATGGTGACTTTGTTATCGCTTGTGTGGCGGATATGTGTCACCATGGACCCAGCTAAACACGTGATATCAGCAAATTAATAGCAAAAATTTAATGTATACCGCAGTATTTACAAGAGATTTACTTAAATTTGGCAGCAAAATTTGTCATATGCTCCCGCTGATTAAGTCACACTCGAACCCGCGTTGGTGTAGAATCAAACCTTACTTTTTTGCAATTCGCTGGAAATCTTTGTTCATGCCGACTTTGTCGCAGTTGCAATGAATCAACACGAAAACAGCCCCTGTTCAGTCCTGCTCATCGATGACGAGCCGTTCGCCGAAGACATCATTTCGCATGGCCTGAAGGGCTGCCCTACCTATACCTTGCGCTTTGCCAGCCGGCCCGACATGGCCGTGGAACTGGCCAAGGAAGTGAACGCGACGGTGGTGCTGGTCGATTTGCGCATGCCGGAAATCGACGGTTTCGAAGTCACGCGCCGCCTGCGCGCGGACAAGGACACGGAAAGCGTCCCGGTCATCCTGCTGTCTTCCGAAGAAGATCCTGAAATCAAGGCCAAGGCCTTCGCCGTCGGCGCCAACGACTACCTGGTCAAGTGGCCCGATCCGCGCGAACTCGTCGCGCGCGTGCGCTATCACAGCGACGCCTGCGTGGCCCGGCGCCAGCGCGATGCGGCCTTCGTGTCGCTGCGCCTGAGCCAGGAGCAGCTGGACGCCAGCCAGTCGGCGCTGCACCAGGCGCAGAAGATGGAGGCGATCGGCCACCTCACCGGCGGCGTTGCCCACGACTTCAACAATGTGTTGCAGATCATCGGCGGCAACCTGCAGCTGCTCAAGCTGGTCGGCAGCCTGAACGATGCCGGGCGCGCCCGCGTCGACATGGCGCTGGCCGGCGTCGAGCGCGGCGCCAAGCTGTCGTCGCACCTGCTGGCGTTTGCGCGCCGCCAGCCGCTGCAGGAGGTGGTGATCGATCCCGGCCACCTGCTGCGCGAGATGGACGACATGATGCGCCGCGTGCTCGGTCCGCGCGCGCGCGTGGTGACCGAGATCGACCATGGCCTGGGCAGCACGCTGGTCGATCCCAACCAGCTGAACAACGTGCTGCTCAACCTGGCCATCAATGCGCGCGACGCCATGGCGGGCAACGGCACGCTGACGATCCGCGCCGTTAACATCGGCCCGGACACCCCGGTGCCGGCACAGTTGACGAGTGGCCACTGGGTGCTGATCGAGGTGGCGGACACCGGCAAGGGCATGCCGCCGGATGTGCTGGAGCGCGCCTTCGAACCCTTCTTCACGACCAAGCCGGTCGGGCAGGGCACCGGACTCGGGCTGTCGATGGCGTATGGCTTCGTCAAGCAGTCTGGCGGCGAGATCGTGCTCGAGAGCGAGGCGGGACGCGGCACCAGCGTGCGCATCTACCTGCCGCGCAGCCAGGCCGAGGCCATGCCGCAGGAAGCCGCGCCGGCCGGCCCGCTGGTCGGCGGTCCGGAAACCATCCTGGTGGTGGAAGACGAGGAAGACGTGCGCAGCTCGACCGCCGGCCTCCTGTCCGCGCTCGGCTACCGCGTGCTGGAAGCGCCGGATGCGGCCGCCGCGCTGGCGATCGTCGAGGGCGGCCAGGCGGTCGACCTGGTGTTCACCGACGTGATCATGCCGGGGCCGGTGAGCAGCCTGCAGCTGGCCGAGGCGGTGCGCGCACGGCTGCCGCTGGCGGAAATCCTGTACACCTCGGGGTATGCGGAAGGCGTGCTGGCGCACGAGGGAAAGCTGGAAGCGACGGTGAACCTGCTGCAAAAACCCTACCACCCGGACGCGCTCAGCGCCCGTATCCGCCACCTGCTGCGGCGCCGGCAGCAGGTCCGGACATTCGGCAGCGCTTGATCAAGCGCCGCGGCCCACCCTACTTGGTCGGTTTGACGTAGCGCTGCGAGCCCGGCGGTGGTTCGTTCAGCACGGCCCAGAAGATGCCCAGGTCGGCGATCGCGCGCACGAATTCCGTGAAATCCACCGGCTTGACCACGTAGGCGTTGACGCCCAGCTCGTAGCTGCGCACCAGGTCCTGTTCTTCCTTGGACGAGGTCAGCATCACCACCGGCAGCGCCTTCAGGCCGTCTGATTCGCGGATGTTCTTGAGGACCTCGAGGCCGTCGACCTTGGGCAGCTTGAGGTCGAGCAGCACGACGGCCGGGTTGCCGGCGGCGCGCGACATGTGGTCGCCGCGGCGGTGCAGGTAGTCCAGGGCTTCGGCGCCGTCGCGCATGACGATGACCTGGTTGGCGAGCTGGCTCTTCGACAGCGCGATCAGCGTCAGCTCGAGGTCGTTGGGATTGTCTTCGACCAGAAGGATGGGCTTGAGCATGCGTTCTTTCAAAATACTGATTAAGGATTCGTAGGCTGTTTCGGCAGGGCGAACGAGAACGTCGCGCCTTCTCCCTGTACGGAATGGGCCCAGACGCGGCCGTTGTGGCGCTCGACGATGCGGCGCACGTTGGCCAGGCCGATGCCGGTTCCCTGGAAATCTTCCATGCGGTGCAGGCGCTGGAACACGCCGAACAGCTTGTGCACGTATTCCATGTTGAAGCCGGCGCCGTTGTCGGCGACGTGGAACACGGTCTCGTGCGGATGGTCTTCGGCCGAGACGCGAATCACGGCCGGGTCGCGCTGGCCGGTGAACTTGACCGCGTTCGACAGCAGGTTGACCATCGCCAGGTGCAGGAAGGTCGGGTCGACCCAGACCTCGGGAAGCGGGGCGATGTCCCATTCGATGTTGCGGCCGCGCGCTTCCAGCGCCACCTTGTCGATGCAGGCCGCCACCAGGTCGTTCATGTCGACTTCGGTCGGGCGCAGCGAGGCGCGGCCCATCTGCGAAAACGACAGCAGGTCGTCGACCAGCTTGCCGGCCAGGCGCGCCGCTTCCTTGATGTTCTTCAGGAAGCGCTGGCGCTGCTGGCCGTCTTCGCTGCCAGCCGATTCGATCAGGAGGTCGGCGAACCCGACGATGTGGCGCAAGGGGGCGCGCAGGTCGTGCGACACCGAATACGAGAAGGCTTCGAGTTCCTTGTTGGAGCGCGACAATTCCTCGGCCAGTTCGGCCATCTGCTCGGCGCGCTCGAGCGCGATGCCCAGCAGGGCGGTGCGGAATTCCAGCGCCAGTTCGATCTCGCCGCCATGCCAGGGCACGCTGGTGCCGTGGATGGTCTCGCGCCAGGCGGCAAAGCTGGTGCGCGGCGACAGCTGCATCGGAATGCCGGCGGCGGCGCTCTGCACCAGCTTGTCGTGCGGGTTGCCTGCCCATTCGATGGTGTGCACGTATTCGGGGCGGAACCACAGCAGGTAGTGTTTGTGGATGCGCGAGATCGGCAGCGCCATCACGCCGCTGGCGTTGCGGGCCATGTGCCCGCCCTGCGGGTAGACGCTCGACAGGTTATCGGTGTGGAACATGTCGCCGTGGGCGTGTACCGCGAGCCAGTCGACCAGGTCCTGGATATCGTCCTGTTCCGGCGTGTCGCCATAAGTGAGGATGCGTTCGTCGACCACCACCGCGGCCCCGGTCGCGCGCGCGAAGCGCAGCAGTTCCGGGAATACGCTCGACAGGTTCTCGATGAAATCGCTGCCCTGGGTGAGGCCGGCCAGCATCGACACCATGATGCGGCGCAGGTCGAGGCGGAAGTTCAGTTCGGCGGCATCCTCGCGCGACTCGATGCACAGCGCAAGGATCTGGCCCAGCTGCTCGCAGGCGGTACGCTTTTCGAAGTTGACCAGGCGCGGGTCCTCGTTGTGGCAGGAGATCAGTCCCCACAGCTTGCCCTTGACCATCAGCGACACCGACATCGAGGCCAGCGTGTGCATGTTGCGCATGTACTGCAGGTGCACCGGCGAAACGCTGCGCAGCACTGCGAACGACAGGTCGTTGGGCTGGCCGGTGGCCGGGTTCAGCGGCGGCACCAGCGGCGCCGGCGTGTAGTTCGCGTCCTGGATCAGGCGGATGCCCGACAGCGCGTACAGCTCGCGCGCCTGGGCCGGGATGTCGCTGGCCGGGAAGTGCTGGCCCAGGTAGGAGGCGTAATCGTCCTGCTTGGCTTCGGCCGTCACGTGGCCGTGGCCGTCGGCATCGAACTGGTAGACCAGCACGCGCCCGAAGCCGGTGACCGAGCGCACGTGCTGGCATGCCAGCCGGGCCAGCGATTCGATGCTGTCCGAATCGTTCACCTTCATGAGGAAGTCGCCGATCAGCGAGTACAGGTGGCGGAAGTCGGCCGGCCCGGTGCGCTCGACCGGTTCGAACTCGAGGAAGGTGACTTCGTCCCACTTGTGGCCGAGCACGTCGAAATGGCGGCCGTTGCCGAGGGTGACCGCGCCCACGTAGTAGGGCCGGGCGCCGAGCTTGGCGTCCAGTTCGGGCGCCAGGCGCAGCACCGCTTCCTCGCCGATCACCTCGGCCAGCGGTCGGCCGAGGGCGTCCTGCACGCCGAAGCCGGTCCAGTCGCCCAGGTTGGCGCTGGCCTGCAGCACCTCGAGGCTGTCGGACAGCGTCAGCAGGAAGCCGTGCGGCTGGATGCTGCCGGGCGTGTGAATCGGTTCCTTGTCGCAGGTCGACAGGTCAAGGACGGGAGCGTTGAGGGCCGGATTCATGGGTGATCGGAGGACGAGTGGATTGCAAGACCAATATTTTACCTTGAATCATTCTGCCGACGAACGCGAGGTGTGGAATGTCCTCATTTAAGCCTGCGGCAATATTGCAACATTTTATATCGACATGCACCCAGTATCGGCGATTTTTGGTTTGCTTGGCCATATTTTTGATTCCAATTCGTCAAAACTGAGCATGTTCCACGGCAGGGGTAAATACTTATGCATATGCCAACGAGTTCACCTGGGAAAGCGCTTGCTGCCTGCACGGCATGCGCGGCTTGATCGCGGCCACAGCGGTGTATTATTGATAGTGGATTTGGATACCTAACCGGTCTTTATATAAGAGCCAGGCTGCAACATGAATGACCAGACGCAACCCAAGAAAGCGTTTCCCGAAGAAAGGCGTTACCAGTACCTGATTTCCGGAATCAGCGATTACGCCATCTACATGCTCGACCCGGCCGGCCACGTCAGCAGCTGGAATCCCGGCGCCTACCGCTTCAAGGGCTATGTCGCCCAGGAGATCCTGGGCCAGCATTTCTCGCGTTTCTACACGCCCGAGGACCGGGCGACCGACCTGCCTGCGCGCGCGCTGCATACCGCGCTCACGCAGGGCAAGTACGAAGCCGAAGGCTGGCGTGTGCGCAAGGATGGCACGCGCTTCTGGGCCCACGTGGTGATCGACCCGATCCACGACGAGTCGGGCGAGCTGCTGGGCTTCGCCAAGGTCACGCGCGACGTCACCGAACGCAAGAAGGCCGAGGAGGCGCTGCGCGAGAGCGAACAGCGTTTCCGCCTGCTGGTGCACGGCGTGACCGACTATGCGATCTACATGCTGTCGCCGGAAGGCACGGTCACCAACTGGAACCCCGGCGCCGAGCGCATCAAGGGCTATGCCCAGGACGAGATTGTCGGCAGCCATTTCTCGCGCTTCTATACCGACGAGGACAAGACCGCCGGCGTGCCGGTGCGGGCGCTGTCGACGGCGGCCGGCACCGGCCGCTTCGAGGCCGAAGGCTGGCGCGTGCGCAAGGACGGTTCGCGCTTCTGGGCCCACGTCGTGATCGACGCCATCCGCGACGAGGCCGGCGAGCTGGTCGGCTTTGCCAAGATCACGCGCGACCTCACCGAAAAGAAGAAGGCGGACGAGGCGCTGGAAGCGGCCAGCGCGGCGCTGTTCCAGGCGCAGAAGATGGAGTCGATCGGCCAGCTGACCGGCGGCGTGGCGCACGACTTCAACAACCTGCTCTCGGTATTGTCCAGCGGCCTCGAGGTATTGTCGATGCAGCGCAAGGAGAGCGACAGCCCGGGCAACGACGTTCGCACCATCGACAGCATGCGGCGCGCGATCGACCGCGGCGCGCGCCTGACCCAGCAGTTGCTGGCTTTCGCGCGCCAGCAGCCGCTGCAGGCCGAAACGCGCAACCTGAACCGCGTCATCACGGGCTTCGAGACCGTGCTGCGGCGGGCCGGCAACCCGAGCATCGAATTCATCGTCGATCTCGACCGCAAGGCGCACAGTGCCGTGATCGACAGCGCGCGCTTCGAATCGGCGCTGCTGAACCTGGTCGTCAATGCGCGCGACGCCATGCCGGAGGGCGGGCGCCTGGTCATCAGCACCGCCAACGTGAAGATAGAAGAGCGCATGTCCGGCAGCCCGGCGCTTGCCGCGCTGCCGGCCGGCGAGTACGTGCGCGTGACCGTGGCCGACACCGGCACCGGCATGCCGCCCGAGGTCGTGGCGCGCGCCTTCGAACCCTTCTTCACCACCAAGGAAGTCGGCAAGGGCACCGGCCTGGGCCTGTCCCAGGTGTACGGCTTCATCAAGCAGTCGGACGGCGACGTCGTCATCGAGAGCAAGGCCGGCGAGGGCACCTCGATCTCGATCTACCTGCCGGCCGTGGTCGAGGCGGCGGGCGAAGGCGAGGCCGAGCACACCGAGCGTGTGCTGATCGTCGAGGACGAGCCGGACCTGATGGACGTCGCCGCTTCGCTGTTTACCAGCATGGGCTACGACGTGGTGACGGCCGCCAGCGGGCGCGAGGCCATCGACGTGCTGGAGCACCACGACGTCGACATCCTGTTCACCGACGTCGTCATGCCGCACGGGATGAACGGCATCGAACTGGCCAGCTACACACGCGAGCACTACCCGGACACCAAGATCATGCTGGCGTCCGGCTACCCGCTGCCGGCGCTGAAGCAGCGCCACGGACGCGACCTCAGCGAGTTCGCGTTCGTCAACAAGCCGTACCGGCTGTCGGACCTGGCGCGCACCTTGCGCGGTGCGATGTAATGCAGGGAGGCGTTCCTTATTCCAGGTTGAAGAGGATGTCGCTGATCCGTTCGTAGATCGGATCGGCCGACGGTCCCGTGTTCGGCCAGTTCAGGATGTCGAAGTGGTCGTAGCCGCGGTAATTGCCGAGGAAGTTCCAGCTGCCGCGCACGGCCGTGCCGTCGTAGTTGCGCACCGGATGGCCGTTCGGCGCGCGCATGCTGATCGTGTTGACCACGCCGTCGTTCGGGAACCACTCGCTGTCGATGCGCACCCGGCCCGCGGCCGACTGCGTGTACGAACCGATGCCGCGCTGGGCCAGCGAGGGCACGATCCACTCTCCCGAAAAATACTTGTAGTACTGGAACATGTCCGTGCGCGGGTACTGGAAGGCCGTGTTCTGGATCGGCGCGATGGTGCGGTCGGTGCCGTTGCAACACCAGGCGCCGGCCTCGGTCGCCAGCGTGCCCACCGAGAAATAATAGACCTGCGGCGAGGTCAGCGCCCACCGGTTGAAGTCGCGCGCGCCGTCCGGCGACAATTCCCAGGACGTCAGCTTGCTGTCGAGATAGTCGCGCAGCGGGGTGCGGATCTGCGGCAGGACGTCGAGCACGGCGTCGCGCAGCGTGGTGCCGTTGTGCGGGCTGGACAGCGTGGTGACGCTGCGCACCCAGCCGGCCTTGCCGCCCCGGTAGAGTTCATGGTCGCCTTCGTTCGGCGCGCCGTGTTCCAGCAGCTGGATCAGGGCGCGGATCGTGGTGCCGCCCTGGCTGTGGCCGATCAGGTGGATCGGGTGGGCGGCGTCCCATTGCGGGTACAGGGCCAGTGGATAAGCGCTCGGGTTGTTCAAGGGATCGGCAGCCCAGCACTTGCCGGGCGGCTTTTGCGGCTGGCCCGGATAGCTCTGGCGCAGCACGTGGCTGGCGCCGTAGTCGACGCAGCCGCCCTTGATCTGGGCGTAGAGCTCGACGGCATCGTCCCAGTTGGAGCCGATCGCGGCGACGCCCGCCGCGTACACGGCGTGCGGGCCGTGGTACAGCTGCATGTGGGCGGCGATGTTGTTGTAGCCGCCCCAGTACAGGAAACCGCTGCCCGGATAGCTGTCCGGGCCGAAGCCGAGAAAGCCGTGCACCAGCACGACCGGATAGTTATTCGCGGCATGCGCGGCCGGCAGCGGCAGCAGCAGGGGAAGCGCCAGCGTCAACCCGGCGCAGGACTTCGTCAGTCGCGACATGGGACTCTCCATCGACAGGTATCAAGGAGCTCACATTGTCGGTTTGGTATCTGGCGTCGGGTTTGCGCTGAGTCGGGTTATTGTGCGATGCAGTAATTCAATGTGGCTCAGTTCACGACTGGCGCCGTGCTGCCCAGTGCCTGGCTCGGCACGCCATTCGTGTCGGCCACCGGCGGCTGCGGCGCCGGCGTATTCGAGGCCGTCACGGCGGCCTTTTCGGCCAGATCCGGGTTCCAGACCACGTGCTCGTCCACCGAATACAGGCGGCACGGCTTGTCGCTCTTGGCCGAGCAGGTCGCCAGCGCGCGCGCTTCCGGGTCTTCGCCTTCCTCGGCCCAGCACCAGCCGCCGCTCGGCGAGACGGCAAAGGCGCGCGGCGTCATCTTGGTCAGGTATTCCTGGTAGGCGCGCTTGCCGTTTTCGCTCAGGAAAGGAACCGCCCCGACATCGTCGATGCTGGCAAAATTGGTCGGCTGCGGCTGCGGCGGCTCGGGCACCTTGTACAGCATCCTGGTCGGCATGCCGACCTTCTGCAGGAATCGCATGGTGTCGTCGAGCCAGACCTTCTGGCCGTCGCGGCTGGCCAGCATGCCGTGCGAATCGCGCTTGAACGGCGCGTACTCGACCAGCTGGGCGCGCCCGCCCGCCTGCTCGAAGGCGTCGTGCATGCGCGACACCAGTTCCGGCCCGAACAGCGAATCGTTCTGGCCGTACATCCACAGGCTCGGGATCTTGTTCTGCGAACCGTACTCGGCAAAGGCGGACACCAGCGACGAGCGCCAGCCGCAGCCGTTGCTGTCGTCGCGCAGGCCGCCGGCAAAGTTGATCAGGCCACGTACGCCCTGCAGGTCTTCGGTGCCCAGCGCCATCGTCGCCAGGCCGCCGTAGGACTGGCCGGCGATGACGATGTGGTCGGCGTCGACCCATTTCTGGTCACGGGCATAGTCGAGCGTGTCCTTGATGTCCTCGGCCTGGGCGTAACCGTTGGCGGTCATGTCGCAGCCGTGGTCGTGGTACGAGCCGGTCGAGTTGGCGAAGCCCTGGCGCATCGGCACCATCACCGCGTAGCCGCGGGCCACGAAGGCGTGCGCCATGTGGTAGAAGCGGTCGCGCGGCTGCAGGCTGGGGCGGCCGGGGTCCTTGCCGTGGTTGATGATGATCAGGGGGAAGGGGCCCGGCCCGTTCGGCTGGAACACCGTCGTTTCCAGGCGCGCCTGGTGGTCCTGACCCGCCGGCACCAGGATGATGTGCTCGTTGATGCGGTAATCGAGTTGCAGGTCTTGCTCGTGGGCCAGGCCAGGCAGCATGGCCAGGACTGCGACGAGCGCGGACGTAAGTTTGCGAACAGATGGACGTGCTCTAAACATGGAAACTCTGAAACCTCTGGAACGACAGCGCCCTGTTGGAATATCCGGAAGGGAACTGATTGCTTAGCGGAATGAATTGATTCTAAGCACTGTAATTTTTCAGAGCAATATCCAATTAACCAATTCTCGAATTAAATCTTTGGGTGTGGCCAGATTTGCCAGAACAGGCAGATAATCTGGCTAGCCAACGATTGGGTGACCCATGGTTCCTCTCGAACAACGTTTCACGCAGGCTCTGCAAGGCGGTTCACGCGCCTGGCGCTTCGCGCTCGAGCGCCGGCTGAAGGCGCGCGGCATCACGCAAGCGGGCTGGAGCGCGCTTGCGCAGCTGGCCGCCGCCGAGCCGCCTTCGCAGCGCGAACTGGCGCGCCAGCTGGGCGTGGACGGCGCGACGCTGGTCGCGACGATCGACCGCCTGGTGGCGGCCGGCTGGGTCGAGCGCCTGCCGAGCAAGGAGGACCGGCGCGTCAAGCGCGTCGCCCTGACGGTGAAGGGCAGGACGATGGCGGAGAAGGTCGGCGAAGATGCAGCGCGGCTGCGGCAGGCGATCGCGGCGCGCATCGATGCCGGGCGCATGGCGGCCGCTTCCGAGGTGCTGGAAGAGCTGCAACAGATCCTCGAGGACGCATGAGCCAGGCCGACGACAAGTACGCGCCGCGCGCATGGCATCCGGACGAACGTCCGACCATGCCGGGCGGGCCGTCCTTCCCGGCGCACTCCAACGCGCGCCGCGTCGCCTTCTTCCTGATCGGTACCCTGGTCACGCTGACCGGCGGCCTCGGCAACGCGCTGGTGACGGTCAACCTGGTCAACCTCCAAGGTACGCTGGGTGCGTTTTCCGCCGAGGTCAACTGGCTGCCGACCGCCTACGTGATGACCAACGTGTCGATGAACCTGCTGCTGGTGAAATTCCGCCAGCAGTTCGGCCTGCGCGCCTTTACGGAAGCTTTCCTGGTGCTGTACGCGCTGGTCACCTTCGGCCACCTGTTCGTCAATGACCTGGGCTCGGCGATCGCGGTGCGCGCGGCCCACGGCATGGTCGGCGCTGCGCTGTCCACGCTGGGCCTGTACTACACGCTGCAGGCGTTCACCAAGGCCTGGCGCCCACGCGGCATCATCATTTCCGTCGGCATATCCCAGCTGGCGCAGCC
>CAJYQM010000229.1 GCA_913777025.1 uncultured Massilia sp.
CTGAACAAATTCGTCATCGATTTCTACTCGACCGGCATGCCCAAGCTGTTCTCGAGCGAAGTCACGATCCGCGACCATGAGACCGGCAAGACCTTCCCGGGCGTTATCCGCGTCAACCAGCCGCTGATCTACCGCGGCGTGGCGGTCTACCAGTCCGGGGTCAACGACGGCGGCAGCAAGCTGAAACTGACCGGCTACCCGATGGCGGGCAGCAGCGACAAGCCCTTCGCCATCGCGGGCGAGGTCGGCACCAGTACCGCGCTGAAGGGCGGGGACGAGCAGTACGCGGTCGAATGGTCGGGCTTCCGTCCGTTCAACGTCGAGAACATGAACCAGGACGGCGACCTGCGCAAGGTCAGCAAGGATGGCAAGAGCTTCAACGAGCAGTTCGCCCAGGCGCTGTCCGAGCACTCGGGCTCGGCCGCCAAGAACGCGGGCAACAAGGACCTCAAGAACGTCGGTCCCAGCGTGCAATACAAGCTGCGCGACAAGACCGGGCAGGCGCGCGAATTCCAGAATTACATGCAGCCGGTGATGCTGGAAGGCGCGGAAGTCTACCTGGCCGGCGTGCGCAGCAACCCGTCGGACCCGTTCAGCTACCTGCGCATCCCGGCCGACGACGCCCACGGCGTGCGCGAATGGATGCGCCTGCGCGCCGCGCTGGCCGACCCGGCGCTGCGCGAGGAAGCGGCGCGCCGCTATGCCGAGCGCGCCATGCCGGCGTCGGGCGCCAACCCGGCGCTGGCGGCCCAGCTGCGCGAATCGGCGGCCAGGACGCTGGCGATTTTCGCCGGCAACGGCAACGAGGGCGGTTACCTGGCCGTCTCGCGCTTCCTGGAACGCATCCCGCAGGCCGAACAGGAAAAGGCGGCCAATGTGTTCATGAAGATGCTGAACGGCACCTTGTGGGAGCTGTGGCAGGCCGCGCGCGCCCGTGCCGGCGAAGCCCCCGCCGAGCCGACCGAGGCCCACGGCCGCTTCCTGCAGCTGGCCACCAATGCGCTGTCGGACAGCTTCTTCTACGGCGCCCCGGTCTACCTGTCGCTCGACGAATTCACCGAAGTGAAAGCCTCGGTGCTGCAGGTAACGCGTTCGCCGGGCAAGAAGGTCGTCTACCTGGGCTGCCTGCTGCTGGTGCTGGGCATCTTCGCGATGTTTTATATCCGCGAGCGCCGCATCTGGGTGTGGGTGAAGAATGCCGACGATGGCGGCGCCCATGCCATGATGGCCATGAGCACCCAGCGCAAGACCCTCGATTTCGAGCGCGAATTCGACGAATTGAAGACCATATTGCCGCAATCGGCGTAAGCTGGCGCAACCACGGAGAATCATCGACATGTCCCAGACATCGCAAGTCCCACTCGCCAAGACCGGCAACGGCCAGTACGTCCGCCCGCAGGGCTTCTTCAAGCGCTTGACGGTCATCGACTGGCTGTTCGGCGCCGGCCTGCTGGCCGCCAGCCTGTTTGCGCTGCAGCGCTACGGGCACCATATGGACATCTACGAGCAGGCGATCCTGGTGCTGGCCGCGCCCACCTTCGCCCTGCTCGGCTGGAGCTGGAAGCCGGTGCGCTGGCTGATGCCCTTGATCGCCGTGCTGTCGCTGTGGGCGATCTCCCAGTACGGCGGCTCGCTCGACGCCGCCAACGGGCGCTTCTTCCTGAAATACATGCTGTCGAGCCAGTCCGCGATCCTGTGGATGAGCGCGCTGTTCGTGTTCTCGACCGTGTTCTACTGGATCGGCCTGGTGGCGCGCTCGCCTTTCGGCGCCAGCGTCGGTTCCAAGCTGTGCTGGGCCGCCGTGGTGCTCGGCTTTACCGGCATGATGGTGCGCTGGTACGAGTCCTACCTGGTCGGCGCCGACGTCGGCCACATCCCGGTGTCGAACCTGTACGAAGTGTTCATCCTGTTCTCGATGATCACCGCGCTGTTCTATCTCTATTATGAACAACGTTATGCGACGCGCCAGCTGGGCCCGTTCGTGTTGTTGGTCATTACCGCCGCCGTCGGCTTCCTGCTGTGGTACACGGTGGCGCGCGACGCCGCCGAGATCCAGCCGCTGGTGCCGGCGCTGCAAAGCTGGTGGATGAAGATCCACGTGCCGGCCAACTTCATCGGCTACGGCACCTTCGCGCTGGCCGCCATGGTCGGCAGCGCCTACCTGCTGAAGTCGAACGGCATCCTGGCCGACCGCCTGCCGTCGCTGGAAGTGCTGGACGACGTGATGTACAAGTCGATCTCGGTCGGCTTCGCCTTCTTCACGGTCGCCACCATCCTGGGCGCGCTGTGGGCGGCCGAGGCCTGGGGCGGCTACTGGTCGTGGGACCCGAAGGAGACCTGGGCGCTGATCGTCTGGCTCAACTACGCGGCCTGGCTGCACATGCGCCTGATGTCCGGCCTGCGCGGGCGCGTGGCGGCGTGGTGGGCGCTGGTCGGCCTGCTGGTCACGACCTTCGCCTTCCTCGGCGTGAACATGTTCCTGTCGGGCCTGCATTCCTACGGCAAACTGTAGATGATAATCCGATGATGGGGGGATGACGGCTTGTAACAAGTGTTCAAGCGTCCAGCCAAGTCATACCGGATAGTGTAAGGTTGACATGTCGGACGCGAAATGCGTCATCAAGCACTTGCTGGAGTCGCCATGTTGATCAAACGTAACCCGAACGGCATCGATCTGCCGTTCTCTTCCGAAATCACGCCGCAGGACGTCTACGAAGGACGGCGCCAGTTCCTCGCCCGCGTGGCCGCCGGCGCCGTGGTCGGCTCCGGGTTGTGGGAAATGGCGAACCGCCAGGCCTTCGCGCAAGGCGCGGCACTCGCCAAACTGCCGGCCACCCGCAATGCCGCGTTCTCGACCGGCGAAACCCAGACCTCGTTCGCGGACGCCACCCACTACAACAACTTCTACGAGTTCGGCACCGACAAGTCCGACCCGGCCGAGAACGCGCATACGCTGCGCACCCGCCCGTGGACGGTGCAGGTCGAGGGCGAGGTCAGGAAGCCGATGACGATCGACATCGACCGCCTGACGAAACTCGCGCCGCTGGAAGAGCGCATCTACCGCCTGCGCTGCGTCGAGGGCTGGTCGATGGTGATTCCCTGGGTCGGCTATTCGCTGTCGAACCTCATCAAGCAGGTCGAACCGACCGGCAACGCGAAATACGTGGAATTCGTCACGCTGGCCGATCGCAAGCAGATGCCGGGCGTGGGCAGCCGCGTGCTCGAGTGGCCCTACGTCGAGGGCTTGCGCATGGACGAAGCCATGCACCCGCTGGCCCTGCTGACGGTGGGCATGTACGGCCAGGTGCTGCCGAACCAGAATGGCGCGCCGGTGCGCATCGTCGTGCCCTGGAAGTACGGCTTCAAGTCCGCCAAGTCGATCGTCAAGATCCGCTTCGTGCGCGACCAGCCGAAAACGGCCTGGAACGGCATCGCCCCCAACGAATACGGTTTTTATTCGAACGTGAACCCGAACGTCGACCACCCGCGCTGGTCGCAGGCCAGCGAGCGCCGCATCGGGGAGGGCGGGTTGTTCACGCCCAAGCGCAAGACGCTGCTGTTCAATGGCTATAACGAGGTCGCTTCGCTGTACACTGGCATGGACCTGAAAAAGTTCTATTGACCCATCATGGCGTTCAACCCGACCCCGAAACAGCTCACCGCGATCAAGTCCCTGGTATTCGTACTGGCGCTGCTGCCGTTCGTGCGCATCGCTTACCTCGTCGCGCTGCAGGTCCCGGTCGATCCCGTCGAGTTCATCACCCACGGCAGCGGCGACTGGGCCCTGTACCTGCTGTGCGCCACGCTGGTGGTGACGCCGCTGCGCCGCTTCACGGGCTGGAACTGGCTGGTGCGCCTGCGGCGGATGCTCGGGTTATATACCTTCTTCTACGCTTTCCTTCACTTCCTGGCCTTCCTGTGGTTCGACCATTTCTTCGACCTGGCGGCGATGTGGCGCGACGTCCTCAAACGCCCCTTCATCACGGTCGGTTTCATCGCCTTCGTCCTCCTCATCCCGCTGGCCGCGACCAGCACGCAAGCCATGATCCGGCGCCTGGGCCGCAACTGGGCGCGGCTGCACAAACTGATCTACGCGATCGCGCCGCTGGCGATCCTGCACTACTGGTGGATGAAGGCCGGCAAGCACAACTTCGAGCAACCGATCGTCTGGGGCTGCGTCGTCGCGGTGTTGCTGGGTTTGCGCGTGTACTGGAGCTGGAGCCGCACCAGGCACGCCGCCACGGCCGGCTCGGTGCGATCCTGACATGATGAAACCACTCGGAGCGATTGTCCTCTTGATCGTGGTGCTGCTGGTCCTGATGCTGGCGGGTTCGCGCGGCCGTTACGCGCTGGCGGTCGACCGTTGCCTGGACCTCGATGGCCGCTGGTTCGAGCAGGCCGCGGCCTGCGCGTCGCAGGCCTGGCCGGACGACCGCACGCGCGGGCGCGACGATTGAGGCCGGCTAGCGCGGCTTGAATTCACACTCGGCGCGCATGCCGACCGGCGCCGGCCGCATGCGCACACCGCCGATCTCGACGTCCGCCAGGCGCGGCGCGACCGTGGCGGCCTTGCCGCTTGCCAGGCTGGCGTAGAAGGTCTTGCAGTCGATGTCGGGCAGGGTGAAGGTGGCGTAGGCCGACCATTGCCCAGCCGCGTCCTCGGCCAACATCACATTGTCCTGGCTGCCTTCGGACTCGTCCGTTTCCTTGACACGAAACAGCAGCACTTCGGGCTTGCCGTCGCCGGTCACGTCCAGCATGAAGGCATCGCAGCGCTTGCCGGCCTGGCGCAGGCAGGCCGGATACAGATAGGAGCGTTCCTTCTTCGCGCTCCAGTCGGTGCGCAGGAAACGCTCGGGCAGCTGCGCCCCCGCCGGATGGACGCGCAGGTTGGTGCCGACATCGGCCAGTTTCGGCGCCAGCCCCTCGCGGTCCCACGGGTTGTTCATCGCGCGCACGGCCGCGACCTGGTCCCGGACGAACGCGGCATCCGGCCCGGCGGCGGTCCGCTCGAGCTGCGCCAGCGCCGCGCGTCCGAAGCGCTCGCCCTCGAAACGCAGGAAGACGAAATCGAACTTGCAGGCCTTGACCTTGCCGGCCGCCAGCCGCTTCACCTGGCTGGCCACCGAGATGCGCGCCGGATCGAGCAGCGGCGAAAACAGCGCCAGCAGCATGCCCAGGGCGACGAAGGCGGCCGCGATGTTGACCCGCGCCAGCGACGGCAGCCAGCCCGGGCGCAGGGCGGCGTAAAAATAGCCGGCCGCATAGCACGTGGCCACCGCCAGGCAGGCGGCGGCGCTGACACGGTCGCCGGTCCAGCCGTAGTCGCGCACGCGCAGGAACAGCGCATACATCGCGATCAGCACCAGCGGCGCCAGCAGCAGGGACGCGAGGCGGGCCGCGCCGCGCACCACGCGCGCGACGTCCGCCGCAGGCCCGCCCTGCTGCCAGGCGGCGTTGACCAGGATGACGAAGACCGCAGCCGCGGCCAGCAGCACCGAAGCCGCGTGGCGCGTGCTCCACAGCGGCGCCAGCCCGGTGAAGGGCAGCGTGGCCAGGAAGCCGCCGACCAGCAGCACGGCCACCGGCAGCAGCCAGGACATCAGCACCAGCAGCAGCCCGCGGATGCCGCGCACGATGGCGGGACGCACGTCGGTCAGGTGCATGGCGCAGGCGAAGGCGAAGGCGGTCACGGGAATCCCGAACCATTCCTCGCGCAGCAACTTGCTGAGGAAGTGCAGCTTGACCAGTTCGAACAGGGCGGCGCCCAGGTGCAGCATGCCCCAGGTGACGCCGACGAACAGGGCACTGAAGGCCAGCTGCACGCCGAGCTTCCAGGCGATGTCGAAGTGGGTCGGATAGGTGGCCAGGCGCCGGCGGTCGCGGACCCCGGCCATGACCAGCGAATGGGCGATGAACAGGCCGGCCGTGGTAAAGAAGACCAGGGTCCAGCCGGGGAAGGGCTTGCGGTAGCTGCCGGCCTGGAGGTAGGCGTTGCCGGAGGGATCCTTCAGGGGCGCCAGCGGCAGGTCGGCGACCCGCCAGGCATCGTAGCCGCCGAGTCCGGCCAGCAGCAGGGCGGCGGCCCCGGCCCACAGCAGCAGCCGGCGCCGGTCGATATGCCCCAGGCCCGAGACCAGCAGCACCGGCACGAACAGGGCGATCATCATCAGCGGCGCGAACAGCCGGGGCTCGGCAGCGGGCCAGGCGTAGACCTTGGCGGCGCGGTACAGCAGGTACAGCAGCACGCCCTGCGCCAGACCCAGCAGGATACGCACGGGCGCGACCCGGGGCAGGACCGCTGAATCGGATGAGTCGGACGCTTGCATGGAAGAGACCTCCGGAAGGTTTTCCGGCGATCTTAACATTCAGTCAAGCGTCCGTGCTCATCTTTATGAGCGCCTGCCCCGATGCGCCCAGGTGTACAGCGCCGGCAGGATCAGCAAGGTCAATGCCGTCGACGACAGGATGCCGCCGATGACCACCGTCGCCAGCGGCCGCTGCACCTCGGCCCCGGTGCTGGTCGCCAGCGCCATCGGCAGGAAGCCCAGCGACGCCACCAGCGCCGTCATCAGCACCGCGCGCAAGCGCGACTGGGCACCTTCGCGCATCGCCTGCTCGGGCGGAAAACCCTGCTCGCGCAGCGCGCGCACCACGCTCATCATCACCAGGCCATTCAGCACCGCCACCCCGGACAGGGCGATGAAGCCGACGCCCGCCGAGATCGACAGCGGCAGGCCGCGCAGCCACAGCGCCAGCACGCCGCCCGTCATCGCGAACGGGATGCCGGAAAAGACCAGCAGGCCGTCGCGCAGGCTGTTGAACATCAGGTAGAGCAGGGCGAACACCAGTGCCAGCGCGGCCGGCACCACCAGGGCCAGGCGCTGGCTTGCCGTCTGCAGGTTCTCGAACTGGCCGCCCAGGCTGATCCAGGTACCCGCCGGCAGCTTCATGGCGCCGAGCTGGGCCTGGAGGTCCTTGACGAAGGAGCCGAGGTCGCGCCCGCGCACGTTGGCGCTGACCACCACGCGCCGCTTGCCGTTTTCCCTGCTGACCTGGTTCGCCTCCGGCACGAACTCCAGCGTCGCGATCTCGGCCAGCGGGATGCTGGCCGCGCGGTCTTCGCCCGCATGCCGGGGCAGGGCGATCGGCAGCTGGCGCAGCGCGTCGACGTCGTTGCGCACGCCTTCCGGCAGGCGCACCGTGATCGGGAAGCGGCGGTCGCCGTCGAACACCAGCCCGGCCTCGCGGCCGCCGACCAGGGTGCCGAAGGCGTCCTGCACGTCGGCCACGTTCAGGCCGTAGCGCGCGGCTTTTACGCGGTCGACGCGCAGCGTCAGCGCCGGCAAGCCCTCGACCTGCTCGACCTTGATTTCGGCGGCACCGGGCAGCTTGCCGAGGCGCTGCGCCACCTCGCGCGCCACGCCCAGCATCGCCGCCTGGTCGTCGCCGAACACCTTCACGGCGACGTCGCTCCTCACGCCCGAGATCAGTTCGTTGAAGCGCAGCTGGATCGGCTGCGAGAACTCGTAGTTGTTGCCGGGAATGCGGTTGGCGGCTTCGGTGATCGCCGCCACCAGCCCGGCATGGGTCTTGCGCGGTGCGGGCCACTGGCTTTCCGGACGCAGGATGAGGTAGCTGTCGGCGGCGTTCGGCGGCATCGGGTCGGTAGCGACTTCAGAGGTGCCGATGCGCGCGAACATGCGCTCGATTTCCGGGAATTGCGCCAGCAGCGTGGATTCCAGCTGCTGCTGCATGCGCACCGATTGCTGCAGGCTGGTGCCGGGGATGCGTACCGTCAGCACGGCCATGTCGCCCTCGTCGAGGTTGGGCGCGAACTCGGTGCCCAGGCGCGTGGCCAGCAGGCCCCCGAGCAGCACCGCCAGCAGCGCGAAGGTGAGCGCCACCGGCCGGTTGCGCAGCACCCGGTCCAGCAGCGGCGCATACCATGCGCGCGCCTTGTGCATCAGGCGGTTCTCGCGCTCGGCCACCGGCTTGTCGACGAACAGCGCCACCGCGGCCGGCACCAGCGTCACCGACAGCAGCATGGCGGCCGCCAGGGCCATCACCACCGTGATCGCCATCGGGTGGAACATCCGGCCTTCGATGCCGGTGAGGGCGAAGATCGGCAGGTAGACCGTCATGATGATCAATTGGCCGAACAGCAGCGGGCGGCGCGCCTCGAGCGCGGCGGCGGCCACCTCCTTGAAGCGCTCCTCGCGCGTGAGCGCGCGCCCGGCCGCGGCCTGCGCGTGCGCCAGGCGCCGGATGCAGTTCTCGACGATGACCACGGCGCCATCGACGATGATGCCGAAGTCGAGCGCGCCCAGGCTCATCAGATTGGCGCTGACGCCGGCCTGCACCATGCCCGTGAACACCATCAGCATGCTCATCGGGATCACCAGGGCCGTGATCAGGGCCGAGCGCAGGTTCCCGAGGAACAGGAACAGGATCGCGATGACCAGCAGCGCGCCTTCCAGCAGGTTGCCGCGCACGGTGGCGATGGCCTTGTTGACCAGCACCGAGCGGTCGTAGACGGGCAGGGCGCGCACACCGGCCGGCAGCGAGCGGTTGACCGCTTCGAGTTTCAGGCGCGCGGCCTCGGCCACGGCGCGGCTGTTCTCGCCCATCAGCATGAACACCGCGCCCAGCACCACCTCTCTCCCGTTCTCGGTGGCGGCGCCGGTGCGCAGGCCGCGTCCGGGCTCGACCTGGGCGACGTCGCGCACCCGCACCGGCGCGCCCGCCACCACGTCCAGCACCACATCGCGGATCTCGTCCAGCGTGCGCAGCTGGCCCGGCGTGCGCACCACGTACTGCTCGCCGCCGCGCTCGATGTAGCCGGCGCCGGCGTTGCGGTTGTTGCGCTCCAGCGCCGCCAGCAGCTCGGCCAGGCCCAGGCCGTGGGCCGCCAGGCGCGCCATGTCGGGCGCGACCAGGAACTCCTTCTCATGGCCGCCGATGGTGTTGACCTCGGTAACGCCGGGCACCCCGCGCAGCTGGGGCGCGACGATCCAGTCCTGGATCTCGCGCAGGTCGGCCGGCGTGTAGGGCGTGCCGTCGGGCTTCCTGGCGCCGTCCCCGGCTTCCACGGTCCAGAAGAAGATCTCGCCCAGGCCGGTGGCGATCGGTCCCATGCCCGGGTCGATGCCCTCCGGCAGCGCGGCCTTCGCCTGCTGCAGGCGCTCGTTGACCAGCTGGCGCGCGAAATGGATGTCGGTGCCGTCCTTGAACACCACCGTCACCTGGGACAGCCCGTACTTGGACAGCGAGCGCGTCTGCTCCAGGCGCGGCAGCCCGCTCATCGCGGTCTCGATGGGGAAGGTGATGCGCTGCTCGGCTTCCAGCGGCGAATAACCCGGGGCGGCGGTGTTGATCTGCACCTGCACGTTGGTGATGTCGGGCACGGCGTCGATCGGCAGGCGCTGGTAGCTGGCCACGCCCAGCACGGCCAGGCAGGCCGCCAGGAACAGCACGAGCCAGCGCCGGGCGATGGCGAATTCGATGAGGCGTTGGTACATGGCTCGTCCTCAATCGTCGTGGCCGGCTTCGGATTTTCCGAGGTCGGCTTTTAAAAGGTAGCTGCCGCTGGCGGCATAGCGGCTGCCCGCGTCCAGTCCCTGCACGATCTCGCTGCGCTTGCCGTCCGAACGCCCGAGCACCACGGTGCGCGGCGCGAAGCCGGTGGGCGTGCGCACGAACACCACGGTGCGCTCGTGGATGGTCTGCACGGCATCGACGGCGACGGTGACCGCGGCCTCGGCCTGGCGGCCCATCAGGTCGACGCTGGCCAGCATGCCGGGCCGCAGGCGCAGGCCCGGGTTCGGCAGTTCGATGCGGGCCGTGGCCATGCGCGTGGTTTCGCCCAGCACCGAATCGATGAAGGCGACGCTGCCCTCCAGCTCCTGCGCGAGGGCGGTGGCGCTGATGCGCGCCGGCATCTTGACCCGCACCTGTGCCAGGTGCTCGGTCGGCACCGCGGCCTCGATCCAGACCCGCGACAGGTCGGCGATGGTCGCCAGCGGCTTGCTGGGATCGACCGCCATGCCGGGCACGGCGGGCCGTTCCAGCACCACGCCGGCCAGCGGCGCGCGGATGACTGCCGTGCCCGTGGCGCCTTCACCCGCGCCACGTTCTCCCGTGACGGCGATACCGAGGGCCTGCAGGCGCTGGCGCGCCGCCTGCACGGCGATCTCCGCTTCGCGCAGCGCCGTGCGCGCCTGGTCCAGGTCCTGGCGCGCCGAGATGTGCTGTTCCCACAGCGCCTGCTCGCGCTGGAACACGGTGCGCGCCAATGCCAGCCGCGCCTGGGCGCTCGCATGGTCGGCGCGCCACTGGGCGATGTCCGGGCTTTGCAGCAGCACCAGCGGATCGCCCTTTTTCACCACGGTGCCGGGCGAAACCCGCACCGCCTGCACCAGGCCGGTCACCTGTGCCGCAATCGCGACGCTGCGCTCGGCATCCACCTTCACCTGTGCCGGCAGGTGCAGGCGTTCCTGGATGGCGGCCGGGCCGGCCACGTCCAGGCCGATGCCGTTGGCCTTGATCTGCGCCTCGGTCATCGTGATCGCGCCGTCCGCCGTGGCGCCTTCCGCCGTCGGGGTTTCCGCGTGGCGGTCGTCGTGGCCGTGGGCGTCCTGGTGGGCTTCATGGCCCTGCTGCGCCGGCGCGGCCGGCTGGCGCCAAGGCATCGACGGCAACAGCATCGATGCGGCGAGCAGCGCCGCGACCGCGCACATCAGCGCGATCGCGATTTTCTGTTTCTTGTTCATGATGGTGTCTCTCTTATTCAGTGGGGCCGATCAGGCGTTCGATCTGCGCATGCGCGCGCCAGGCGTCGAGCATGGCCTGCCATTGGCGTGAGCGCGCCTGGAACCAGCTGCGCTGGGCGTCCAGCACTTCGAGGAAGCTGAATTTGCCGTACTCGAAACCGGTCAGTGTCAGGTCGTACAGCGAGCGGGCTTCAGGGACGATGTCGCGTTCCAGCATGGCCGCTTCGGCTTTCGCCTGGCCATAGCGGGTCCAGGCCGCCTGCAGTCCGGACGTGGCCTCGAGCCGCACGGCTTCGAGCTCGTCTCTAGCCTGCTCGGTACGCTCCAGCGCCGCCGCCAGGTTGCCGCTGTTGCGGTTGAACAGCGGCAGCGGGATCGCGACGCCGACTACGGCCTGGCGCCGGCCGGCCTCGTCGTCGCGCTGGGTGCCGAGCGAGAGCGTCAGGTCGGGCAGGCGCGCGGCGCGCTCGACGCCGGTACGGGCCTGCTGCAGCGCCAGCTGGTTGCGCGCGCGGCGCAGCGCCGGGGTGCCGTCCAGCTTTGGCAGCAGCGCGTCCAGCGGCGCCACCTCGGGCAGCACGGCGGAGGCGGCGTCGAGGGGCTGGCGCGCGGCCGGCATGCCGGCCAGGAGACCGAGCTTGTCGCGTGCGATGGCCAGTTCGGCGGTGGCGCGCGCCAGCTCGGCCTGGGCGTCGGCTTGCGCCAGCCTGGCCTTGCCGGCTTCGATCGGCGACACCTTGCCGGCCGCGACGCGGCGGCTGACAGTGTCGAAGCTCTTGCGTGCCAGGTCGGCCATCGATGCCGCCAGCTGGCGCCGCTCCTGGGCGACGAGGGCGCCGGTCCAGGCCTCGATGACCTCGGCGCGCAGGGCCTGGCGGCGCAGCGCGAGTTCGGTGCGGGCCAGGTCCAGGGTTTCCCGGGCCAGCGCGACGCGGGCCTGGCGCTTGCCGCCCAGTTCGATCGGCTGGTTGATCTGCACTGTGGTGGTGCGCGCGCCGGCCTGCTGGCCTTCGCGCAGATAAGCCAGCTCCGGGTTGGGCAGGCGGCCGGCCTGGTCGAGGGCGGCTTCGTCGGCGGCCACGCCATGGCGGGCGGCGCGCAATTCGGGGTGGCGCTCGAGCGCTTGCCGGATCGCTTCCGGCAAGGTCAAGCTTCGGGTTGGGGACGCGGCGGCGCCCGGCGCCGGCACGGCGTCCTGGCCCGCGGCGCTGCCGCAAGCCAGGAACGATGCCGACACCAGGGCCGTGACGACGCGTCGTCCGGACAAGGTGAACATATGGGCTCCTGATGAAAAAAGTCGATCAGGCGCGCAGGCGAGCGTCAACAAAGCCTACACGGCTGCGTTGCATCGTCTCGGGTACTGGCAGAAACTCCTGCGCGCTATGCGGCGGCAGGTGCCCACTTGGGCCGTTCGGGGCGGTCGGGCGGGCAGGAGCCCGGTTGGGACAGGGATAGCGCGTACGCCAGGGCGGGCACGGGGAAGGGAGACAGGTGGATCGCCTCGCTGGGCACGCCGGGCGCGTGGGCGAAGGTGCAGGCCGCGCAATGCGGGTCGGAGGTGCCGAGGGCATCGTCGTCGGCCAGGAACACGGGTTGCGTGGTTTGCAAGCCGGGGTCCGCGCTGACGCCGTGGTGGGTCACGCCGAAGGGCGTCGTCACGCAGCACTTGTCCGCCATCGCCAGGGAAACCTGGAATGGATAGATCAGGAGCAGGATGATGAGGACCCAGCGGCGCATGGCGACAGTGTAGCTTATTTCATCATCGATTCCAGCGCGAACAGCTCGGCCGGGTTCTCGCGGCGGCGCACCAGGTGCACCTTGTCGCCGTCGACCAGCACCTCGGCCGCGCGCCCGCGCGTGTTGTAGTTCGAGGACATCGTGAAGCCGTAGGCGCCGGCCGCCATCATGGCCAGCACGTCGCCCGGCCGCACTACCAGCGCGCGGTCGCGCGCCAGCCAGTCGCCGGATTCGCAGACCGGGCCGACCAGGTCGTAGGTCGGCGCCTCGCCGTCGCGCGGGGTGACCGGCTTGACGTCCATCCAGGCCTGGTACATGGCCGGGCGCGCCATGTCGTTCATGGCGGCGTCGACCACGCAGAAGTTCTTCTCTTCGCCCGGCTTGATGAACTCGACCGACATCAGGAGCACGCCGGCATTGCCGACGATCGAGCGGCCCGGCTCGAAGATGACCTTGATCGGGCGGCCCTCGTGCTTCTCGGCGCGCCAGGCATCCACGCGCGCGAACACGCGCGAGACGTAGTCGCCGATCGGCACCGGCGGCTTATCATCCGAGGTGCCGTAGTCGATGCCCAGGCCGCCGCCCACGTCCAGGTGGTGCAAATGGATGCCTTCCGCCGCCAGGGTGTCGATCAGCTCGATCAGCTTGTCCAGCGCTTCCAGCAGCGGCGCGTCGTCCAGCAGCTGCGAACCGATGTGGCAATCGATGCCGACCACTTCCAGGTGCGGCAGCGCGGCGGCGCGGCGGTAGGTGTCCAGCGCATCCGAGAAGGCCACGCCGAACTTGCTGGCCTTCAGGCCGGTGGCGATGTAGGGGTGGGTCTTCGGATCGACGTTCGGGTTCACCCGCAGCGACACCGGCGCGCGCTTGCCCAGGCGGCCGGCGACCTCGTTGATGCGGTCCAGCTCGGGGATCGACTCGACGTTGAAGCACAGGATGCCTTTTTCCAGCGCCAGTTCGATCTCGGCGGCGGTCTTGCCCACGCCC
>CAJYQM010000230.1 GCA_913777025.1 uncultured Massilia sp.
AGAAGCTGGCGGCCCATCGCCAGCAGACCGCGCTGGATACCCGCGCCAGCGAAGCCGCCGGCGCGCGCATGGCCTCCGAGCGCGCCGCCATCGCCGCCGCCGAAGCGCGTGCGAAGGCCGAGGAGGAGCGCGCGGCCCTGGCGCGCGCCCGCGAACTGGCCGAGCAGGCCGCGGCCCAGGCCGCGATCGACAAGCGCGAGGCCCAGCGTGCGCTGCTGGAGTCGGCCCAGCAGGCGGCCGAGATGCAGAAGAAATCGCTGGACGCCACCCGCGAGATGCTGGAGGCCAAGCGCCGCCTGATCGAACTGGAATCCGGCCGCCAGGAGGAGCAGGTGGCCGAGCTGGGAGCGCTGCGCAGCCAGATCGAGGCGCGCCAGGCCGAGGCCAAGCAGCGCGCCGAATCCGAAGACCTGGCGCGCGAGGTGATCGGACGCTTCTCGACGCAGCCATCGGCGCAGCAGGCGGCGGCCAGGCTGGCGGAGGCGGTGGCGCGGCAGCGGAACAATACCTGACGCATGCCGTCATTCCCGTGCAAACGGGAATCCATACTGAGTGTCAGGAGCCTGGAAACTTGATGCGCTAGAGCGACTGACAAAACCTCCATGGCTGCGTTGCATGGGCTCGCCGTACAGGTCAGCGACGTACCGGCTTCGAACATTCAGCATGGATTCCCGCTGTCGCGGGAATGACGTTGATAGGGTGACGAAGAAAAAGCGCTGCCGCCTTGCTCAGCCGTCCACCTTCCCGCGCAAGGCCTTGATCTTACCGGTCCTTACCTTGGCATCGACCCGCCTGAGCTGCGACCCGCGGGTCGGCCGCGTCGCCTTGCGCTGCTTGACCACCACGCTCGCCCGGTCCACCAGTTCCTGAAGGCGGCGCAGCGCGTCTTCCTTGTTGCGCTCCAGGCTGCGCGCTTCCTGCGCCTTGATCACCACCACGCCGTCGCGCGTGATGCGCGCGTCGGATTGCGCCAGCAGGCGTTCCTTCACCCAGTCCGGCAACGAGGACGCCCCGACGTCGAAGCGCGCGTGCACCGCGCACGACACCTTGTTGACGTTCTGCCCGCCCGGTCCCTGCGCGCGGATCGCGATGAATTCGACCTCGGCGGGATCGACGCCGTACAGGCTCACCGTGCTCATGGCCGCACCGGCAGGTGTTTGTCGCGGAAGAAGTTCCAGGCTTCCTGGGCGATGTCGACGTCGCGGTTCATGTCGCCGACCAGCTTGCGCAGCCACCAGGGCAGCTCGTCGTTGCGGGAAGCCGGCACGTGGCCGCCGCCCTCGATGCGCAGGAATTCGATCTGCACCCGGGCCGGATCCTGGCCCCAGACGTAGCGCACCGCCGAGGTCGGGTCCGAGGAGCGCAGGTGCGGGATGCGGAAGGCCTGCGCCAGTTCCGGCAGCCCGGCCAGGCGGCGCCAGACCGCCACCGATTCCTCGGCGCCGATGCCGCTGCCGCGTTCGCGCAGCAGCCAGTTGCCGACCTTGCCGCCGCCGTAGGGCATGACCGGGTCGGCGGTGCCATGCGAGACGAACACCGATACCGGCATGCTCGGCGCCTTGCAGCGGCTCTGGGCCGGCATCAGGGCGCTCTGCACGCCGATCGCGGCCAGCCGCGGCGCCAGTTCGATGCCGAGGCGATAGGCCATGGCGCCGCCGTTCGAGCTGCCGAACACGTAGATGCGGTCGGGGTCGGCGCCCAGGCGCGTCACCGCGGTGTCGATCAGTTCGGCGATGAAACCGACGTCGTCGGTGGCGGTGTTGGTGGCGGCATCGGCGCGGCAATCGTTCCAGGCGCGCTTGCCGTTGCGCGCCCTGCTGCCGTCCGGGGCGATCAGCATCACGTGCTCGCGCTCGGCCATGCGGATCCAGTCTTCCATGCGGTAGCCGGCAATCGAATCCAGGCCGACCATCATGTCCGCGCTCAAGCCATTGCCGTGCAGGAGGATCACCACCGGGCGGTTGGTCCTGGCCAGCTTGTCGGGCTGGACGACGAGGTAGCGCCGCAAGCCCTCGGGGCGCGGCATGGTCAGGTCGTCGATCGTCGATGCGTGGGCAGGGAGGGAGCCGGCCAGCGCACAGGCGAGCAGGGCGCGGGCGGTGCGTGATCTCATATGCTGCTTTTCCTTTCTACAAGCAGCACATGGTCGCACAATGTTTCCAACTTGTCATTTTCAAAGAGAAAATTCACCTTCGATATGCAAAAGCATGCGTATCGAAGGCTGTGATTCGATTTACATATTGCTCGGCGATTGCGGGTTGGCACCGCCGATGACCGCCTTGTCGACGAAATACGAGGTCTCGCCGAAGCAGCTGGTCGGGATACCGACGTGCTGCGAATAGGTCAGCTGCACGCGCTGGCCCATGGCCGACTGCAATTGCTTCACCACGTTGTCGTCGCGCACGGTGAAGGCGAAGCGTTCCGGAATCGCGCCCGGCATGCTCGACAGCAGGATCTCGCCTTCCCAGGTCTTGCACAGCCAGCCCTTGCGCGACAGCTTCTGCAGGTAGCCGGCGCGTTCGCCTTCCGAATACGACCAGTTCAGCACCGTCCACACGTAGAGCGCGAACAGGGCGCAGGCGAGGACGATGACGGCGGCGAAGAGGGCGCCGAGGCGGCGCGGACGGCGGATCGGGGGCATGGTCGGTATCGATCAGGTTAAGGAAAGCCTGCAAAAAGGCGCGCCCATCATTACCGATGGACGCGCTATTGTCAAAACATTCAGACGGTAAATCGGACCTCGAATAACCTGCTGCGCCTTGCAATGTCGGCGGGGGCGCCTAGCCCTGCGATGCTCCGCTACGGCGGACCGGCTGTACTCTCGTACAGCTGCGCTTCTCAGCCAACATTGCTGCCGCTCGCTACGGTTCTTCGAGGTCCGAAAAGGCAGGATCAGACGTTGACGCCGAACGAGCGCGCCAGCGGCCCCAGGCCGCCGTTGTAGCCCTGGCCGACGGCGCGGAATTTCCACTCGCTGCCGTAGCGGTAGAGTTCGCCGAAGATCATCGCGGTCTCGGTCGAGCTGTCCTCGGACAGGTCGTAGCGCGCGATCTCGCGCTCGCCTTCCGCGTTCAGGCAGCGGATGAAGGCGCGGCTGACCTGGCCGAAGCTCTGGCGGCGCTGGTCGGCTTCGTGGATGGTGACCGAGAACACGATGCGCTCGACGTCGGCCGGCACGCGGGTCAGGTCGACCTGCACGCGCTCGTCGTCGCCTTCGCCCTGGCCGGTGCGGTTGTCGCCGGTGTGGACGACCGAGCCGTCGCTGGATTTCAGGTTGTTGTAGAAGATGAAGTCGTTGTCGGCGCGGACCTTGCCGTCGCCGCGCAGCAGGAAGGCGCTGCCGTCGAGGTCGAAGGTGGCGCCGTCGGTGGCACGCGGATCCCAGCCCAGGCCGATGATGACCTTTTTCAGGTTCGGATCTTCCTTGGACAGGTTGACGTTGCCGCCTTTTTGTAAGCTGATCGCCATGACGTTTCCTTTTTACGGAGCGCCTAACAAAGTCTCCATGGCGGCGTTGCATCGTCTCGCCGTACTAGCGTACTGTCTTCGACGATGCGCCTTGCCCTGAAGGCTTTGTTAGGCGCTCCTGGTTGATTAAACTGCGGTCCCGAGTTCGGCGCGCCGCTTGTAGCGGATCGACGACCACAGGGACACGAGGATGAAGGCCACACCGGACAGGCCGGTGAACCATTCGGGGATATGGTACTCGACACTGGCGAACATGATCAGGGCCAGGATGCCGATCGCGTAATGCGCGCCGTGCTCGAGGAAGACGAATTGTTCCAGCGTTCCCTTGTGCACGAGGAAAACGGTCATCGAACGCACGAACATGGCGCCGATGGCCAGGCCCAGCATGATGATGACGACGTCCTTGGTAATGGCGAAGGCGCCGATCACGCCGTCGAAGCTGAACGAGGCATCGAGCACTTCCAGGTAGAGGAAGCCGCCGATGCTGCCTTGCGAGATCATCTTGCCCACGCCGGGATCGCTTTCCTCTTCCTCGAGCAAGCCGCTGAACCAGTTCACGCCGACATAGATCAGCACGCCGATCACGCCGGCGACCAGCACCGACAGCTTGCGTTCCTGCGGCATCAGGTTCATGCAGCCGAACACGGCCAGCAGGGTCAGCAGGATGGCCAGGCCTTCGCTGCCGTACTTGCCGACCTTTTCTTCGATCCAGCCCAGCCAGTGGAGTTCCTTTTCCTCGTCGAACAGGAAGTTGAGGAAGACCAGCAGCAGGAAGGCGCCGCCGAAAGCGGCGACCTCGGCGTGCTTGGAGGTGAGGTTGCGCGCGTACTCGTCGGGATTGTCGAGCGCCATGTGCCAGACGTCGACCAGGCCCATGCCGGTCGCGACCGACACGATCAGGAGCGGGAACAGCAGGCGCATGCCGAACACAGCCACCACGATGCCGACCGTCAGGAACAGCTTTTGCCAGAACGCGTTCCAGTTGCGCAGGACGGACGCGTTCACGACCGCGTTGTCGAAGGACAGCGAGACTTCGAGCACGCCGAGCACCGCCGCGATCCACAGCGCCTGCAGCAGCCCGGCGCTACCGCCATGGTCGAATCCCCACCATGCAGCCAGCGCCAGCAGCACGGCGGTGACCACGAACGATAGCCTGAAATGTTCCATTAATGCTCCTCATTGTCTGAAATACCACACTGGACCGCATATTACCTGCAAGTCGGTGCCTCGGGCGCATCGCATGTCGCGGTAGACAAGTGCTTCTGCGATAATGCCGGCCGGAATTATCAACCAATGGATCACTTATGGACCTGACTTACTTGCTGACTCCCTTGCTGACCTGGCTGGTGGTCGGCCCGATCAAATTCCTGATCAACAGCGCGCGCCAGCGCCGCTGGGCCTTCAACCTGGTCGGCAACGGCGGCTTCCCCAGCAACCACAGTGCCACCGTCACCAGCATGGCGACCCTGATCGCGCTGCGCGAAGGGATGGGCCACCCGGCCTTCGGCGTGGCCGTCACGCTGTGCTTCATCGTGATGATCGACGCCAACAGCCTGCGCCAGCACGTGGGACGCCAGGCCGCGGCCATCAACCGCCTGGCCGGGGCGAATCCGGAGCACAAGCCGCTCCGCGAACGGATGGGGCATACGCTGGTGGAGATCGGCGGCGGGATCGTGACCGGTATCCTGATGGGGAACCTGGTGTATCACCTGTTCGTCAAATAAGCACTTCCACCTCGTTGCCCGCAAGCGCGCACCCAGGTTTTACTCGCTCTCCCGATGTGCGTGCAACTTGGGTCCCCGCCTCCGCGGGGACGACGCTGGACGCCGGTATTGTCCGCCCCGGACGTCCGCCCCGTCCGCCTGTTGCGCATTCCGCACTCAGCCGCCTGCAGTTCATCCCCCAAATCCGCAGTTCATCCCACCAAAACGGCACTTTGCCGAACCGTCAATTGACGCTGAAGACGGCCTCATTGATACTGCCCGCTGGATTTTTCTATTCTTATTCCTACAAATATCGAGTCCACTCGGGAGAATCAAGACATGCTGCGCACAACCCTGATCGTCCTTGCCACTGCCTCGGCGCTGACCGCCTGCGGCAAGCCTGACAAGGCGCCCGCCGACAAGCAGGCGGATGCCAAGAAGCCCGTCCAGCTGCTGGTCTCTTCCGAAGACGTGCTGACGGTGCAAAGCAATGCGCTGGCGTCCGGTCCCGTGATCACGGGCACGGTCCAGCCGGAACGCAGGGCCGACCTGCGCGCCGAGGTGTCGGCCGTCGTGCTGCAAGTGCTGAAAGAGAACGGCGACCCGGTCAAGCGCGGCGACGTGCTGGTCAAGCTCGACGAGACCTCGATCCGCGACAGCCTGTTGTCGGCCGAGGAAGCCACGCGCGCCGCCACCCAGGCCTTCGAGCAATCCCAGCGCGCCCTCGAGCGCATGAAAACCCTGCGCGCCTCGGGCATGACCTCGGCCCAGGCGCTGGACGATGCCGAAGTGCGCCGCAACAGCGCCCAGAGCGAAGTCTCGGCCGCCAAGTCGCGCCTGGCCGCGGCGCGCCAGCAAGTCGGCCGCACGGTGGTGCGCGCGCCCTTCGACGGCATCGTTTCGGACCGCAAGGTATCGAGCGGGGATACCGCCTCGATCGGCAAGGAACTCCTGAAAGTGATCGATCCGACCAGCATGCGCTTCGAAGGCCGGGTCTCGGCCGACAAGATCGCCGCGGTCAAGGTCGGCCAGCCGGTCGTGTTCCGCGTCAACGGCTATGGCGAGCAACAGTTCAGCGGCATCGTCAAGCGCATCGATCCCTCGGCCAACGACGTCACGCGCCAGGTGGAGGTGCTGGTCGGGTTTGCCAACAGCAACCAGCCGCGCGTGGCCGGCCTGTATGCCGAAGGCCGCGTCGACGCCGTCGTCTCCGATGTCCTGACACTGCCGGAGTCGGCACTCGTCAGGGCCGGCGACAAGACCTATGCCTGGAAGATCAAGGGCAACACCCTCACCAGGGCCGACCTGGGCGTGGGCGTGCGCGACCCGCGCACCGGCAACTTCGAAGTCAAGAGCGGCGTGGCATCCGGCGATACCGTGCTGCGCCACCCGAGTTCCAACCTGAAGGATGGCCAGAAGGTCGAGATGGCGGCCGCGCAGGTGGCCAGCGCCGGCAACGGCGCGGCCCAGGGCAAGTAACCAGGACACCCCACCATGTTCCTTTCCAATTTCAGTGTCAAGAAACCGGTCGCCACGATCGTGCTGATCGTCGCGATGATGGTGCTGGGCCTGTTCGCGCTGTCCAAGCTGCGCGTGAACAACGAGCCGGACGTCCAGATCCCGATCCTGGTGGTCACCGTGCCGTATCCGGGTGCTTCGCCGGAAACCAGCGAACGCGAGATCGTCAACCGCCTGGAGAAGCAGATGCAGGCGATCAGCGGCGTCACCGAGGCGCGCGCCTACGCCAACGAGGGCAGCGCGACGGTGGTGCTGCAGTTCGACTTCAAGCGCAACCTGATCGAGGCGTCGGACGACGTGCGCAACGCGATCGCGGCGGTGCGCTACAAGCTGCCGCTCGAGATGCGCGAACCGGTGCTGCGCCGGGTCGACCCGTCGGCCCAGCCGATCATGAACCTGTCGCTGACCTCGACCACCCAGAGCCACGCCGAGCTGTCGCGCCTGGCCGAGGACGTGCTGGCCGACCGCTTCCGCGGCGTCGACGGCGTGGCCGACGTGCAGGTCGGCGGTTCGCTCAAGCGCGAGCTGTCGGTGCTGCTGCATGCCGAAAAGCTGCGTGAATACAATGTGTCGGTGACGGACGTGACCAATGCGCTGTCGCGCCAGAACACCAACGCCCCGGTCGGCAAGGTGCGCGGGCCGCTGGACGAGAAGGGCATCCGCCTGGTCGGCCGCATCGAGCAGCCCGACGACTTTTCCCAGGTCGTGGTCAAGCGCAACGGCGACACCGTGGTGCGCCTGAACCAGGTGGCCGACATCAAGGACGGTTTCGCCGACATCGACAGCCTGTCGATCCGCAGCGGCAAGTCCGACGTCGGCATCTCGATCATCCGCTCGCGCGACGCGTCCACGGTGAGCATCGCCAAGAAGGTCAACGCGATGATCGCCGAAGTGCAGAAGGAACTGCCGGCCGGCACCAAGCTGGAAGTCACCTGGGATGGCGGCGAGTCGGCCCAGAGCAGCCTGAACAACGTGATCGAATCGCTGGTGTTCGGCGCCGTGTTGACCATCTTCGTGGTGTACGCCTTCCTGAACTCGTGGCGCTCGACCCTGATCACCGCGCTGTCGCTGCCGACATCGGTGCTGGCGGCCTTCATCGCGGTCTGGGCCTGCGGCTTCACGCTGAACTTCATGACCCTGCTCGGATTGTCGCTGGCGATCGGCGTGCTGATCGACGATGCGATCGTGGTGCGCGAAAACATCGTGCGGCACATGGAAGATGGCGAAGACCGCCGCACCGCAGCCCTGAACGGCACCGCCGAGATCGGCATGGCCGTGGCCTCGACCACCTTCTCGATCATGGCCGTGTTCATCCCGGTCGCCTTCATGGGCGGCATCGCCGGCGAATGGTTCCGTCCGTTCGCGCTGACCGTGACCTGCTCGGTGGCGGTGTCGCTGCTGATCTCGTTCACGCTCGACCCGATGCTGTCGGCCTACTGGGGCGACCCGCCGGGCCACCACCATGCGCCGCGACGCGGCCTGGAACGCCACCTGGCGAAGTTCAACACCTGGTTCGACCACCAGGCCGACCGCTACGGCAACGTGATCGCCTGGGCGCTGCACCACCGCCGCTGGATGGCCGTGATCGCCGTGATGTCGCTGGCCGCCGCCATCGGCCTGCATGCGTGGAAGGGCGGCGTCGCCTTCCAGCCAAAGCAGGACCAGGGCCAGATCAAGGTCGAGGTGCGCACGCCGGCCTCGTCCTCGGTCGAGTATGCGCGCCTGAAGATGGAAGAGGCTGCCAGCATCGCGCGGACCCTGCCGGAAACCAAGGACACCAACAGCTCGATCAACGTCAACGGCGGCTCGATCTACGTCGACATCGGCAAGCGCAGCGAACGCAAGCGCACCGCGTCCGAGGTCGCCACCGCCCTGCGCGAGAAGATCGGCCGCCTGGTCGGCGCCGAATACGTCGTGATGGACGACCTGTCGGGCAACGGCAAGCCGGTCTCGCTCGACTTCAGCGGCCCCGACTCGCGCAAGCTGATGGAGATCACCTCGGTCTACATGGAAAAGCTGCGCCAGGTACCCGGCGCGGTCGACGTCACGCTGTCGCAGCAGGATCCGAAGAACGAACTGCAGATCGAGCTGGACCGCGGCCTGGCCAGTTCGATGGGCATTTCCGTGGGCGACGCCGCCAGCGCGCTGCGCGTGGCCTTTGCCGGCATCGAGGTCGGCGACTGGGTCGACCCGACCGGCCAGAGCCGCGACGTGGCGGTGCGCCTGGACCCGAGCGACCGCGTCGGCACCGACAACATCGAGCGCCTGCCGATCCCGGTCGCCGGCACCAACATGAT